>CABRGB010000020.1 GCA_902470345.1 uncultured Collinsella sp. | reverse complement strand
GATGCGACACTCGGAAGTGTCCATCCTCGCAGTATCCGGTTCTCAAGGTGCACGCTCTGCGGCCGATCCGGTTCGACCGGGCCGCGCGGCAAGGAGATATATTGCCAGACCGCGAAGCGATGTGGGACGTCAATTCCACTCTTCACAAGTCCTACACAACATATCGCTTCCTATATAAGCAATAGAAAGGCTGGTGCAGAAATGCTGCACGTATCAGATGATGACCCTTCGATTAAGAGATATATAAAGATCGGTCACCTGTAAGTGTCTATCTACCTGCGCTTTTGCTATATAAACCAGCGCTCTAGATAAAAAGAGGGAGTGCCGCGCACGGTGCGACACTCCCCTAGCGATTCAACAGAATCTATTAGGCCTCGAGAGCCTTCTTGGCAATGGCAGCCAGCTCGTTGAAGGACTCGATGTCCTCGTAAGCCATCTGAGCCAGGACCTTACGGTCGAGCTCGATGCCGGCAACCTTCAGGCCGTGCATGAACTGAGAGTAAGAGATGTCGTTCAGGCGAGCAGCAGCGTTGATACGGGTGATCCAGAGAGAGCGGATCTCGCGCTTCTTGTTGCGGCGATCACGATACTGATACTGCAGGGAGTGCTGGACCTGCTCTTTAGCATGCTTGTAAGTACGCGAAGCGGCACCGTAGTAACCCTTCGCACGGTGCATAACGGTACGGCGCTTCTTCTTGGCGGCAACAGCGCGCTTAATACGTGCCATGTTCTATCAACTCCTAGACGGTAAAACGAAAAACGGGAACGCGAACTTAGGCGAGACGCGACTTGATGACCTTGCGGTCGGCAGCGGCGATCTCGGTCTCCTGACGGAAGCCACGCTTACGCTTGGTGGACTTCTTGCTCAGGATGTGGCTCTTGAAAGCCTTGGCGCGCATAAGCTTGCCGGTACCAGTCTTGCGGAAACGCTTCTTGGTGCCGCTGTGGGACTTCATCTTAGGCATGAAATACTCCTTAATCGGTTACAGAACACTAGTTACTTAGTATCGCTTGCCGCTTTATCCTCATCGAAGGCGCCCTTAATCGGGGCGAGCAGCATAAGCATGTTACGGCCTTCCATCTTAGGCTTGGACTCGACCGTAGCGTAAGGCTTGAGATCCTCGGCGAGACGCTCGAGAACGTTAAGACCCTGCTCCGGGTGAGCCATCTCACGGCCGCGGAACATGATGGTGATCTTAACGCGTGCGCCCTTCTTGAGGAAACGCAGAACGTGGCCCTTCTTGGTCTCGTAATCGCCAACGTCGATCTTGGGTCGGAACTTCATTTCCTTGACCTCGACCTTGGACTGGTTCTTACGAGCAGCCTTGGCCTTCATGGCCTGCTGGTACTTGAACTTACCGTAGTCCATGACCTTGCAGACCGGCGGCTCCGCGTTGGGAGCGATCTCGACCAGGTCGAGACCCTGATCGTCAGCGACGCGCTGGGCATCGCGGATGGCGAACAGGCCGAGCTGAGAGCCATCGACGCCAATCAAACGGCACGAAGATGCAGTGATCTCGTCGTTGATGCGGGTGTCATCAGACTTAGCTATTTTCCCTACCTCCATTCATAAAAAAATAACCCGGCGCTTCTTTGCAACCAGGTCGTACACATAGACATCCTCGGTATGAGGAAGGGAATCTAGGTTGTATGACCAGTCAGCTGCTCATTGGCGCCAAAAGGTGGGAACCCTCGGGTTCCTCTTTAGGGCATTGCGGGAACAACGCCTTGCGAATAATAACACGTACCGCGCGTTATCACATTACGTACACGAAAAAGGGGGCCTTGGCCCCCTTGAAGCGCAGGTGCATGTATGGTGCCCGAGGCGAGACTCGAAGGGCCTTCGCTCCGCGAAGCCCCGGGCTTCGGGCGCATGGCGCCCTCGCCACGCTCCGCTACAAACAGGCCACAGGCCTGTTTGCTTAACGCTCCGCGCGCTCACGCGAGTTCGGCACGAAAAAAGGGGGCCTTGACCCCCTTGAACGCTCACTTGCATGTATGGTGCCCGAGGCGAGACTCGAACTCGCACGTTGTTGCCAACGGTGGATTTTGAGTCCACTGCGTCTGCCAATTCCGCCACTCGGGCACGTAATGCGTGAGTTAGTTTATCACAGCTTTCTGTTGATTAGTCCGAAAATGGAACTTCGAGCATTTCGATAAGCTCAACCTTGCGCAACATCTCCCGCTTACGACATCCACGTCCGTCAACCGAGGCCTCGCCCATCTGGTTGTCATAGGGGTCCTCACGCATGCCATCGAAAGCAGGCACAAGCTCAGCCTGGAATCGATTGTTGGCCACCATACGCCACGGGTCGAGATTGCCAAAGTAGTGACGACGACGCCACTCCTCCCCCATCCTGCGTGCCGAGGAACCAAACGATACGTCGGCGTTAAGCCAACCGGTCTGGGGCGTGAAGAACTCGGCCCAGTCGTGCGGTCCCACCGAGTCGGGCGCAACATACAGGCCGCTCTGCCAACGGGCAGGCACGCCCGCGATGCGGCACATGGTGATAAACGTGAGCGCCATAACGCCGCAATCGCCGCGGAGCGAGTGTGCACAGTCATCGGCAATAGATCCCAAAAGCAGGTACGGTGGCTGATAGCGATAGTCGATATGCTGTGTCAGATAATCATAGATGGCGCGAGCGCGGTCGAGCGGATCCTCGAGCCCGTCAATAACACGCTCCGTCAACCGTCGCAGATACGGCGTAAACGCAATATGCGGACGGTCCTCGGAAGTGTCCTCGGGCAGCGGCGTGTCCATGCACGCATGCGATGGGAGCGCGCCACCATAGATATCGCAATAGGCAGCATCGATGTGATAGCGATAGGTCACCGAAAATGAATGTTCAGTCGAAGATATCCAAGAGGCAGTACGAGCCGAAACGTTTTCAGAGGCAACGGTACCCTCCGACGTCATATCGAGAACCTCGATTTGAGACTGTTGACGACAGGCGGCGGCAACGGGAAGCCACGCGCGAACGGTCTCCCCCTCCAAAGCACCGGGGACAGACACGGATGCCTTAAGCGTGATGACGCGAGTCAACCCGTTTTGCGACTCCATCTCCCTGAGCATCTGGTTACGCAGCGCTATGCCGTCCGTAGAATCGGGACGCAGGCCCGGAACCTCCTTGGGGTACACGCGAAGCGAATCGAGGAAGTTATCGAGAACAAACAGCTCGCCATCGATAAAGCGCCAGTCAATTCGCTTACGAATAATCAGGTCATCAAACTGCTCTTCGGTAAACTCAGGCCACTCCTCGCGAATCATCGCAATGGCCCGATCACGCGACACCGAAAAATGAAGCGGTGTCTCGAGCATGCGATACCGCTCGGCACGAACACAAGCAGCCAGCGAAGGCTCAGGGTTCTGCTCCAAAAGGCGATCGCAGGCAGCAACAGCCTGCGTCAAATACCCGGCATCCTTGAGTCGAAGAATCTCGGGCGGCAGACCAATATCGAGATGACGAAAAGCATCACAACAAACATCAACAGAGCAACCAACAGGACCTTCGTCAATAACCTTCCCATCCGAAGGCAAAACATCAACAACAGCCATAACCACTCCCGCGTCGAACGATAGACAGCCCCCATTGTACCGAGATAAAAAAGAAAGCCCCAACAAAGGAGCCCTCAACGCCGATAAACGGTACCTATAAAAATGAATTCAGACTTGTAACCCTGCGGCGTTAAACGAAGGAAGCCCCGTCCCCCGGAACTGTTTCCTTGGCGCGACTTCTGGCGAAGCCAGGTGAGCGCGAGGGAAACAGCGTAGGGGAAACGGGGCCTCCGGCGGGAAGTTAAACCGCTACTTACGCCTTGTTGACGGAGCCAAACTCCTCCATGAGCTCCTTGGTGCGGGCAACGATGTTGTCGCGACCAGGCTTGAGGAGCTTGCGGGGGTCGAAGCCCTTGCCCTGCTGATCCTTGCCAGCCTCGATGTACTCGCGGACGCCCTTGGCGAAGACGAGCTGCAGGTCGGTGTTGACGTTAATCTTGGAGATGCCCAGGGAAATGGCCTTCTTGATCTGATCCTCGGGGATGCCGGTGCCACCGTGCAGAACGAGGGGCAGGTCGCCGGTCTGGGCCTTGATCTCGCCCAGACGCTCGAAGGAAAGGCCAGCCCAGTCGGCGGGATAGACGCCGTGGATGTTGCCGATGCCGCAGGCGAGGAAGTCGACGCCCAGGTCAGCAATCTGCTTGCACTCAGCAGGATCAGCGAGCTCGCCGCTGGAGGTCACGCCGTCCTCGGTGCCGCCGATGCCGCCGACCTCGGCCTCGATGGACATGCCCTTGGAGTGGGCAAGCTCAACGAGCTCCTTGGTGCGGTCGAGGTTAAGCTGGAAGGTCTCCTCGTGAGAGCCGTCATACATGATGGACGTGAAGCCGGCCTCGATGCACTTGAAGCAGTCCTCGTAAGAACCGTGATCGAGGTGAAGGGCGACGGGAACGGTAACGCCCGTGGCCTCGACGGCAGCCTTGACCATGTCGGCGCAGACCTTGAAACCGCCCATCCACTTAGCGGCACCAGCGGTGCACTGAAGGATCAGCGGAGACTTGGCCTCCTCGGCGGCCTGGAGAATAGCCAGGGTCCACTCGAGGTTGTTGGTGTTGAAGGCACCGAGACCGTACTTGCCGGCCTCGGCCTTCTTGAGCATGTCTGCTGCGTTGACGAGCATAAAAGAAACCTCCTGTAAGGTTGCTCCGATAACGCCTGTGATTTTACCACGGCGCACCCGAGCATAAACGTTCGTTTGTTCACGAATATCGTCCAAACAGACTTTTTTGACCGTTTGCCCTACGAAATTGACCCGTTGGGGAAAAATAGCTTGACGTTTGGACGCTTCTCGTGCTTCAGAAGCCGACTGTAAAGCTACACCTGAATGAAAGGGTTCTGCATGAGCTCGCGTGCCATGGTAGTCGAATCGCCATGGCCGGTTAGGCAAACGGTATCGGGCGGGAGAAGCCGGGCGAGCTTGGAGAGCGAGCGCAGAATCGCCGCCTCGTCTCCTCCAGAAAGATCGGTGCGGCCGTGCCCACCCGGAAACAGGGTGTCGCCCACAAAGGCAATGTTCCCCTGCTCGGTGGCAGCAAACAAGACGATTCCGCCCGGCGTATGCCCTGGTGTCTCGATCACCTGCAGGCAGATATCGCCCACCTCGAGAGTATCGCCCTCGGCGAGCAGGCGCGTCGGCTCCCCAGGGTCGGGCGTCTCAATGCCCCACATAGCTCGCTGTTCCTCGATGTTCGCATGCGGCACCGCCACATCCTTAGCACACAGCTCATACTGACAACCCTCGCCAACGGTGGTTCGCACGCCGGCAACACCACCAACATGATCGGCATGGCCATGAGTGCAAACGGCGCCAAGCATGCGTACGCCGGAATGCTCGGCTCGAATATGCTCCACCAAGCGCTCGCCTTCCCATGCGGGGTCGATAATTACGCACTCATTGTCCGAAATAACAGCATAGCTATTGGTCTGAATGGGACCGTTTACAAGCGTCTCGATCTTGACCGATCCCTTGGGAGTTACATCCAAGGACACAGCACTCATGTCCCTCTCCTCTCTATAGAACTCGAGGCATCAAACGATGCCTCGAGTGTAGCGAATATCGACAATGTGGCACGTTCGTCGCGATTAAACGCGGCGCTTAAGCTGGGCTCCACCCTCGCCGGGCATCAGGCGGCGCGCGTCGTAGACCGAGTCAACGCTGCTGATAGAGGCCAGCAGCGGATCCAGACCACTCGCGTCCGAGATCTCGACCATAAAGCGTAGGGTTGCAATACCCTCGCGGTTGGTCGACGTGGCGGCAGAAAGGATATTGCCGCCCGCATCGCCAATGGCAATGGTGACATCCTTGAGCAGGCCCATGCGGTCCAGGCACTCGACCACGATCTCGACCTGGAAGAGGGTGTCGGCAGCGCCGTCCCACTCCACTTCGATCATGCGCTCGGGATGCTCCATAAGACCCTTGACGTTGGGGCAGTTGGCGCGATGCACCGAAACGCCACGACCGCGCGTGATGAAGCCGACGATGTCGTCGCCCGTCACCGGATTGCAGCAATGCGCCAGACGGACCAGCAGTCCGCTGTTGCTCTCGCCCTTGACGATAATGCCGTTGCTGGCGCTCTTGCCGCGCTTTTGCGGCTTGCGGTTGGAGCCTCGGGCCGGCTGCTTGACGACCTCGGCGATAGCCTCGGCCTTGGTGACCTGTTCCTCGGGCTTGGGGTCCAAGATTTGCTCGACCTTGTTACCCACAGCGCGCGGGGCAACCTTGCCGGCGCCGACGGCGGCAAACAGGTCCTCGAGCTGCTTGTAGTTAAACTGCTCCGCCACGGCGTTGAGCGCACGCGTGGATCGCGGCGTGGAGATGCCATACCCGCGCTTGCGCAGGTCCTTGGCCAGTATATCGCGGCCGGCCGCAGCGTCATCGTCTTTGGTCGCGGCGGCGAAGTAACGGCGAATCTTTGACTTGGCCGAAGGCGTCTTGACGATCTTGAGCCAATCACGCGACGGCTTGGAACTCTTGTTGGTCAGGATTTCAACGCGGTCGCCCGTCTTGATCTCGTGCGTGAGCGGGGCCACCGCACCGTTGATCTTAGCGCCGACGCAGTGGTTGCCCACCTCGGTGTGAACGGCGTAGGCAAAGTCGAGCGGTGTAGAGCCGGCACGAAGCGCCATGACCTCGCCCTTGGGCGTAAATACAAAAATTTCCTGGTCGAACAAGTCGACCTTCAGTGAGTGCAGGTATTCCTTGGCATCGGTGATCTCGTCAGACGCCGCCCAGTCGAGTGAGTGCTTAAGCCAGTTGATCTGGTCGTCCAGACGCTGCGCATCGTTGGTCTTAGAGGCAGACGATCCGCCCGACTTCTTGTACAGCCAGTGGGCGGCGATGCCGTACTCGGCCTGCTCATGCATCTCGTAGGTTCGAATCTGAATCTCGAGCGGGCGGGCCGTGGGGCCGATAACCGTCGTATGGAGCGACTGGTAGTTATTGACCTTGGGCATGGCGATATAGTCTTTAAAGCGACCGGGCATGGGGTGCCACAGCGTATGCACTGCGCCGAGCGTGGAGTAGCAATCGCGCACCGAATGCGTGATGACGCGCAGTGCCACCAGGTCGTAGATCTCGGAGAATTCCTTGCCCTTGCGCTTCATCTTTTGGTAGATGGACCAATAGTGCTTGGAGCGGCCGTTGATCTGGAAGCCCTCCAGGCCAATGCGGTTGAGCTCGTCGGTGAGCGTCTTGATGGTCTCGGCCAGATAGCGCTCACGGACCTCACGAGACTCCGCCACCATGCGCGCGATGCGCTGGTAGGCGTCGGGCTCAAGGTAGAAGAAGGACAGGTCCTCGAGCTCCCACTTAATAGAGCTCATGCCCAGACGGTCGGCCAGGGGCGCATACACGTCCATGGTCTCGCGAGCTTTAAACAGGCGACGGTCCTCACGCAGGGCTGCAAGGGTGCGCATGTTGTGCAGACGGTCGGCAAGTTTGACGATAATGACGCGGATGTCCTTGGACATGGCGAGGAACATCTTGCGCAGCGTAAGCGCCTGCTTCTCGTCCATGCTATCGACTTCGATGTTGGTGAGCTTGGTCACGCCATCGACGAGCTCGGCTACCGTATCGCCAAACAGGCCGGACACATCGGCAAGCGAGGTCTCGGTATCCTCGACGGTATCGTGCAGCAGCGCGGCGCACACCACATCGCAGTCCATCTTGAGGTCGGCCAGAATGATAGCCACCTCGACGGGATGGTTGATGTACATCTCACCCGAGCGCCGCTTTTGGTTGCAGTGCTTCTCGGCAGCAAAGCAGTAGGCCTGCTCCACCTTGGAAAAGTCATCCTCATTCATATATTTGAGGCACAGGCGCTCCAGCTTGTCGTAGCTGTCCGCCATAATCTCGGGCGGCAGCTCATCGGCATGCTTATAGTGCTCCATCTCCGAAAACGGCTGGAGGGTGGAATCATGGGCGGTACGGGCTGCGGCATCCATCGAGGTCCCCTTCCCCTAGGCCCGTGGTACGATCGGGCGGTTAACTTTGGCTAGCATATCAGAAGCGCACGAATCGAGCGCCCAGCTCCGGAAAGCCGAGAACTCCATGCGCGAGCGCAAGCCCTCCAAATAGCGAATTGACCTGCTCAATTGCACGCGGCCGGGGTTTTCGGCCATCGCGATGCGACGGGTATCGTCAAACCCCGAAACGCGACAGAAACCAAGCTCTTCGAAGATTCCCAGACCGCTTGCCACCGAGCGCTCATCGACCGGCGTGCGGGCATCGATGGCAAGACACATCTGCGCGATATCGATATC
Organism: uncultured Collinsella sp.; assembly: GCA_902470345.1. GTDB lineage: Bacteria > Actinomycetota > Coriobacteriia > Coriobacteriales > Coriobacteriaceae > Collinsella. The sequence goes on along the minus strand of CABRGB010000020.1, from coordinate 20,569 downwards.
GCTCGCACTAAACGAGTCGTCTCCGGTCTTGCCGCGGTTGGAGCGCCACATGGTCTGCAGCGCGCGATAGAGCGTGACGAGCTCATCGCGCTCGGGCGCGTAGCAGTCGAGCAGGCGCTCGTTAATGCGAGCGTCACGCGACGAATAGAGCAGGTGAATCACGGCAGGTTGGCCGTCGCGACCGGCGCGTCCGCTCATCTGGTTGAACTCAATGCTGCCAAACGGCATGTGGTAGAGCACGACATGGCGGATATCGGGCAGGTTGACGCCCTCGCCAAAGGCAGAGGTCGAAACGATGCAGCTGAGGCTGCCGTCTCGAAACGCCTCCTCGACACGGCGACGATCGGAGCGCGCAAGCCCCGCGTTATAAAACGCGATGCGGGTCGCGCAATCGGGTACCCGCTTGCGCAGCGTCTTAGCAAGCGTCACGGACTGGTCGCGCGAGTTGACGTAGATGACGGTCTTCTCCCCTGTCGCCACGATTGACACCAGGCGGTTCTCGCGGCTCGCAAGGTCTCGGTCATCCTCGAGCTGCAAGTTCTCGCGCACCGTCTCGTCGACCACCGTACGGGTAATCGGTAGCACGCGGGCGAGCTCGGCCACAACCGGAGCCGTTGCGGTGGCAGTCGTGGCCAGAACGACCGGGTCGCCCAGGGCCTTGAGGATATCGGGCATGTCGAGATAGGCGCTGCGGTCACCGCCCTTGGCAAGACCGGCATGATGCGCCTCATCGATAACGACAAAACCGATGCGTCCCGAACGCGCAAAGCGGTCGCGGTGAATGGACAGGAACTCAGGCGTCGTGAGCACGATGCCGGTGCGGCCCGAAGCCAAGCCGGCAAACACGTCATCGCGCGCCGCCTCCACGGTCTCGCCGGTCAGCACGCCCACGCCAATGCCGAGCGCGGCCATCGTCGACGAGAGGTGATAGGCCTGGTCGGCAACGAGCGCGCGCAGCGGATAGACAAAGATGCTCGCACGCCCGCGAAGGACCGCCTCACGCGCGGCATGCACATGGAAGATAAGCGACTTGCCGCGCCCCGTTCCCATAACGGCCAAGACGCTCTGGTGATCGGCCAGGGCATCGAGCGCCTCGACCTGCGCACGGTGCGGCTGGTTCGAACCGATAAAGCCATGAATAAGCGAGCGCGTCAGCTCGGTATAGGAAAGCTGGGCGAGCGTTTGGCGCTTGCGGGACTCCAGGCGAAGACCGGCGTCCGCAGGCTCCACGCCGCGGCGAAGCTCACATGCCGGATCGTCAACGCTGGGCGCCGTGGTATCGCGGACCAAGACATCCTTGATCATGAGCTTTGGCTTTACGCGACCTTGCCAATGCTCGGCCACGGCCTCGAACACCAAATCGACGGCGCTATCGCAATTGATGAGCTTATCGATCTGCGGCACGCGGAACATAATGGCCGGTACACTCGCGGCGCCATCGGTCGCCACGAAGCGCATGTGCTCGCCGGTTTTGCCCACCACGGCGCGATCGCACATTGTCACGCCCTCGGCCGCCAACAGCGGCACCTTGTTGCCCTGGCCAAACGGCTCAAGACGGGAGATCTGCTCGATGGTCTCAATATTCAGCTCGGAGAGGTCAACGGTGGCGGCAACCTCGTCGGTGTCCTCAAAGTCCTCGGCGGGAAGCTCCGATAGCACGGCCGAAAGGCGACGGCGGAACTCGTCGAGCTTGAACGCCTCGATGGTCACGCCCACCGCACCCGCATGTCCGCCGCGACGAATCAGCAGATCGGAGCAGCGCTCGACAGCGTCGAACAGGTTGACCTTGCCCACCGAGCGACCCGAACCGCGAGCGATACCGTTTTCGATCGAGAACAGCAGCGCCGGCACGTGATAACGGTTGGTCAGGCGGCTCGCCACGATACCCTTGACGCCCTCGTGCCAGCCCTCGCCACCCACGACGATTGCGCGACCGCCATCATAGGTCTCCTCGACCTTTGCCATGGCATCGCGTGTGAGCTCCGCCTCGATCTCGCGACGCTGCCGGTTGATCTCCTCGAGCTCGGCCGCCAGCGCGCTTGCCTCGATAGGATCGCGGGCAAGCAGCAGGTCGAGCGCCAGCTTGGGATCGGCCATGCGGCCGGCAGCGTTTAAGCGGGGAATGAGCGAGAATGACAGGCCATCCGCCGTAATGCTCGAAAGGTCCGCCTTGGCGAGCGCGGCCAGCGCGATATAGCCGGGGCGGGCGGTCACGCGCATCTGCTGGATGCCCTCGGCGACCAGCGCGCGGTTCTCGGGCGTCAGCGGCATCATGTCGGACACGGTGCCCAGCGCCGCAACCTCGATCAGCGAACGCCAATACGACGGCTTGCCCAGACGCTCGCCCAGGACTTGCACCAGCTTGAGTGCCACGCCGGCACCGGCAAGCTCACGCGAGGGACCCTCGTCCTCGAGCTTGGGGTCGGTCAGGGGCACGCCCTGCGGCACCTGGTCGGAGGGCTCGTGATGGTCCGTGACCACCAAATCGATCCCCAGGCTCTCCAGATAGGAAACCTCTTCCTTGGCGGCAATGCCGTTATCGACGGTCACGATCAGGTTGGGTTGGGCGAGCTCGTTGACGCGGTCGAGCGCCGCACGCGACAGGCCGTAGCCCTCGTCAAAGCGATGCGGAATAAACGGCGTGACATCGGCGCCAAACGTGCGCAGTGCCTCGGTCAACAGGCAGGTCGACGTAATACCGTCAACGTCAAAATCGCCAAAGACCGCGATGTGCTCGTGGTTGCGAATAGCGCGCTCAACGCGGTCGGCAACGACCGACATGCCTGGGATAATGAGTGGGTCGGCCCAGTCGCGATCGAGCGAAGGCGTCAAAAACAGCTGGCCTTCCTCGATGGATGTAATGCCGTGCGCAACCATAATGCGCGCCACCAGCCCGGGTATGCCCAGGCCAGCCGAAAGCTCCTTTTCGAGCTCGGGGTTTTGCTGAGCGACCGCCCAGCGATGCGTCGTCTTAAGCGATGACATAGGCACCCACCCCCGATAGGGGCAGGTCGCCGCGATACCTCTCACGGTTCATAGCGATGAGTCCTCTGTGTATGCCCGCTTCGGCAGGCAGATCTGTTGAACGGATTTATTATACCGTGCAGCGCGGACGCAAATCGCCGCAGCACGCCGCGGTTTCGGTAAACGATGCCGGTAATAGCCTCGAAATATTCGAGCGTTTCTGACGCACGAACGCATGCGAGCGTCTAGCATATCCATTCAAAACGGATTCACGAGCAAAGGGAGTCACAAGAGTATATGAAGCAATGGGTTGGACTGGGCAAGTTTCTCGCGGGGCACATGCAGGTCATCGTTCCGATTTGCGTGGCGCTCGGCGTGCTCTTTCCCCAGCAGATCGGCGTTCTCAAGCCTATCGTTCCCACCTTGTTTGCCTTCATGACGTTTCAGGGTGCGCTCAGCAACACCTTCCACCAGGTGGCTGAGGTGTTCCATCGTCCGCTGCACCTGATTTTGGCGCTGCTCGTCTCGGCGGTGCTTATCCCTATCGCAGCCTATACCATGGGATCGTTATTCTTTGGATCCAACCCCAACCTTGTCTGCGGCATCGTGCTCGAGTACAGCGTACCCGTGGCAGTCACTGCCTTTATGTGGATTAGCATGTTCGGCGGCAACGGCCCGCTCGCGCTCACCATCATCCTGACGTCCTCGGTCATCTCACCTGTGACGATTCCTCTTACGCTCAAGCTCCTGCTGGGCGCCACCGTCTCGATCGATGTGCTGAGCATGATGCAAGACATGGCCTTTATGATCGCCATCCCCGCCGTGCTCGGCATCGTGATCAACGAACTCACGCGCGGCTGGGGTCATGAGAAACTCTCCCCCGCGCTTTCGCCCGCCTGCAAGTTCATGATGATGGGTGTCATCGCGTCCAACTCCACCGCCATGAGCGAGTACGTGCTGCACATGAATGTTGAGCGTTTGGAAGTCGCCCTCTTTATCCTTTCGTTCGCCATCAGTGGCTTTATCATCGGCATCCTGGTCGCACGTGCCCTGCATCTGCCGTATAGCGAGACGACCACCATGTGCTTTACCTGCGGCATGCGCAATATCTCTTCGGGCGCCGTCATCGCCACACAGTATTTTCCCGGCGAGGTCGTATTCCCCGTCATGTGCGGTACGCTGTTTCAGCAGGTACTCGCCTCGCTTATCGGACATCTCTTTGAACGTCTGACCGGCGAGGAGCGCGCCAAACAGCGCAAGCGGGTCGAGGCCGGGCGCGACGCGATGGCACGCTAGGCAGCACTCTTTTCGCAGGCGCTCGCCTTGCTACGCGAGCGTTTCCAGATGCGCACGCAGGCGCTCAGCATCGATATCGAGCGTGGTCTCGGCATTGACCTGGGCCAGACGATAGCCCACAAAGTAGGGCGAAACCACCCAACGTGGCAGAGCCTTGGCAATGGTCCGGCCGTCCATGTGGTAGAAGAACAAGTTGTACGACTCCGCGCGACCGCCATGGTGCTCGTGCAGGATATAGCGCAGGGCCACCTGAATCGCATCGGCAAACAGGTCCGCTTCGGCTTGGTCGCGGGCGTCGTCGCTGGCGGCGATTCCCTGTGGAGCCGAGACGTTGACCTCAAAGAATCCCATAATCGGCTCGGTTGAGATGTTGACCGCGACCCTCCCGTGTCGCCAGACATCGATGCCTTCGAAGTTGGCGGGGGCTAGTGCTGCATAACCGTCCTCCCGCTCCAGACCCACAATCTGCATATGCGGATGGACGAGGCTGCCGCCCGAAAGCGGGCCTTTGTTCTTGTACATGAGCACACTGCGGTACTGTTGGGAATCGATCATCTGCTGCCAGCAGCCCAGGGCAAACCGCATCACATGATGCAGCTCATCCGGTTCATAGGTCACCAGGTCGGCATCGTGATTGGCCGACTCGATCAATACGGTCTGACGGGTGGCCCGCAAGGTCTTGAACTTATTCTCGAGCCAGATGCAGTCGCCATCGCGCTGGATGATGTTGGCGAGTTCCTCGGTATCGCAAAAGGGGCACGCGGTGCCAGGGCGACGATTATCGTCGGGCTTACCGCTCGCCTGCTGAACGTCAAATACCAGCGCCACGGGTTATACCTCCAGCGGCACGATCTTGGTGCCATGGAGCTCGGAAACGCCTAGCGCCGCCGCGACCGCGTCGCGATTTGCCGTAGTGATGCCGCCGCCGGGAAGGATGGTCAAACGATCGCCCGCATACTCGATTAAACGAGCCAGGTGATCGAAATTATCCTCGATCGACGCACCGGCAGCGCCGCCATGCGTGAGGATGCGCGTAACGCCGCAGTCGACAAGTGTATCAATCGCATCGAGCTGAGCCTCGGGCGAGAGCTGGTCAAATGCCATGTGGAAGGTGATGTCGATGGGCTCGCGCTTGCATTCCTCGGTCGCACACCCCGCGGCCATAACGAGGGCGCCGAGGGTGAGCTCGTCGAGCGCCCAGCCGCCAGCGCAAGGCTTGCAGCAGCCAAAGACCAGGCCGTCAACGCCGGCGCTCACAGCAAGGCCCAGGTCCATCTCCATCATGCGCAGCTCGTCCTGGTTGTAATGAAAGTCGCCACCACGCGGACGAATCATGCACATCACTCGCGTGTCATGCTCGTGAGCGTAACTGACCGTAGCGCTAATAACGCCGGCGGAAGGCGTGGTGCCACCGACGGCGAGGTTGTCACACAGCTCAATGCGCCCCGCACCGGCCTCGATGGCCGCCGGCACTCGCTCAAAGTTCTCGGCACAAAACTCGTACAGCATAGATAGGCCCCCAAAGACAGCAGATGTTTTCCGACGGGCATTGTCACACATCCCCATGAAGTTGCGGTGGAATAGGGACTGTTTTGGCGTCTAGAGCCCGTATTCAGTCCCTATTTCACCGCAACTCAGAATGATCTCTTGGGGACGGCGCGGCTGGCCGAAAAATGTTGCCGATGGTGAATGTTGCGCAACAAGATTTCGGAATCCCGATTAACCATGGCAGTATCGCATTCGCATTTAGAGGAAAGGATTGCCATGTTTAAGAGCATCCAAAAGAGCGGAAGGATCGCGGCAGTCGCCATCGGCCTGATCGCAGCCTTGTCTCCGCTCGCAGCCCCTCCTGCAGCATTAGCCGGCGGCAGCGTACCGACGCCTGAGCTGGAGAAGTCGTACAGCTTTAAGGTCAGCAGCGACAACTCGTATATCAGCACGGGCGACGATTCGAAGTTCGGCTATTTATACGATTACGATTACGATGAGGATGACGGTTACAACTTAAAGAGCGTATCTCTCATCAATTTTAATGACGGTAGCGCATGCCCAATTGCCATTCCGGACAAAGGCCTTGAGTCAGGATGTCCCACATCCAACAATCAACTCTACTGGCGAGACGGCAATAATTTGGTCGTATTCTCGCCAGACAACCAAAGTCAAACAGTCCATCCCATCATTTCGGCCAAATATGCCTACACCGATGAAACCGTCTCTTACGACGGAAAAAGAGCGGCCGTCAGACACTATGACTATGAATCTGAGCTTAAAAAAATCGAGATCTATGACCTTAAGTCTGACAAGTTAATTCAAACATATCAATCTGATAAAGATGACTCTTATTGCTACTACTCAGACGATATGAGCCGTCTCTATTTCTTGCCATACGATGCTGAGAAAGGCGTTGTTTCTCTTAGGGTTTTCAATTGCGATACAGGGTCAACGGAATTGAAAACGGTTAACGTGAAAAAAGATGATAGGTCTTCGGACATCGACCATATCATCACCAGCTCTTACTCGGACGATATTTATCTTCAGAGCGACACCGCATTAATAAAAGCGGACCGCGATGGAAATATGAGCGTTGTTTTCAACGATGACGACCACGCACCCGATTGGCCTTATTCATACCCTTCGGCGGAGTTTTATGCCCTCTATACAAAGAAGGGCTCGAATGACCTTTTTGATGAGGATGACGGCTATTACTATTTGAATGAAAAGGATGCCAATCTCGATGTTTATGACCCTAATGAAGGAAAGACCACCAGTTCAATTGCATTCCCCTTCGGCGATGGATATCTCGGCGGCATCTCGCATGATGGCGGCATCTTGCTTGGGACGTACTCAGACGATGACAAGTCTTCGGCATGTCTAGTCGATGCAAAAACCGGGGCCAAGAACGAGTTCGATTCTCATTGGTGCAGCCCTTATTTCATGAATGGCGATCGCGGGATTTGGACTAATTATTACGATGAAGACTCATCAACGCTTCACGTGAACATCTACAAGTCCAATATTCCCCATTCGCTGCCTGAGGATGTTCTCTACTTTGTCCAGACTCACCTGCCGTTTGTTATTGGCGGTGGCGTGGCGATCGTCCTCATCATCGGTGGCGCGATTGTTGTCCTTTGCATCCGCAAGAAGCGCGCTAAGGCCGCGAACGGTGCAGTAGCCGCAGCGCCCAAGACTCAGCGTAAGCAACGTCGCCGCCAGAAGCGCGCCCAGCGGAACGCCGTTCCACCCGCGGCACCGACGATGCCGGCAGCTCCAACCGAGCCTGCCCGCTTCTGCCGTCATTGCGGGACCCCGCTCGTACCCGAAGCCCAGTTCTGCCCCACATGCGGACAAAAGGTAGACTAGCGAACAAAACCCAATAGACCCCAACCACCAAGGCCCCGTTCCGACACATTCCGGAACGGGGCCCTATTTTGAAGCAAGAGGGTGGCGACCTAGTCGTTGGGGACGTTCTTTAACAACCTAGTCGTTGGGGACGTTCTTAAACGACTAGCCATTCAAGAACGTCCCCAACGACTACCCCAGCAACGCCGATGTTTTGGCAATGTCAGCGAGCGAGCCGCATTTGAGACAAGGTGACGTGAAACGAAAGAGCGCTGACCTTCTGGTCGCGCCCTTGAAGTTGAACGTCAGATTGTCCAAATGCGGCCCGCGCAGCGTCGACTGGTCCGCCGTTCGGTAGAACGGCGGAACCTCCTAGCCTCCGAGATATGCCTTGCGGACGTTATCGTCGTGTAGGAGCTCTTGGCCCGTGCCGGTCATGGTGATCTTGCCGGTCTCGAGCACGTAGCCGCGCGTGGCGATGGAAAGCGCCATCTGCGCGTTCTGCTCGACCAGGAGCACCGTGGTGCCGGCCTTGTGCAGATCCTCGACAATCTGGAAGATCTGCTCAATCAGAATCGGCGCCAGGCCCATGGAAGGCTCGTCGAGCATGAGCAGCTTGGGGTTGCTCATAAGGGCGCGGCCCATAACGAGCATCTGCTGCTCGCCGCCCGAAAGGGTACCGGCGACCTGGCGACGGCGCTCCTTAAGGCGCGGGAACTGCTCGTAGACGCGCTCCAGGCCCGGAGCAACCGTGGACTTGGGCTGTGTATAGGCGCCCATCTCCAGGTTCTCCTCGACCGTCATCTGCAAAAAGGCGCGACGGCCCTCGGGGACCTGAGCCAGGCCCTTACCCACCAGCTTATCGGCGGGCGTATGGGTAATGTCCTCGCCCATAAACTTGATGGAGCCGGTCTTGGAGCGCAGCAGACCCGAGACGGTCTTGAGCGTCGTAGACTTACCGGCACCGTTCGCGCCGATCAGAGCAACGATCTCGCCCTCGTTGACGTTAAAGGAGATGTCCTTGATGGCGTGGATGGCGCCGTACCAGACGTTGATGTTGTAGACGGAAAGCATCGGCTCTGCCATTTAGTTCTCCCCCTTATCCTGCTTGCCCAGATATGCCTCGATAACGGCGTCGTTGTTCTGGATTTCTTCGGCCGTGCCCTTGGCGATGACCTTACCAAAGTTGAGCACGCAGATACCCTCGCAAATATTCATGACGAGCGACATATCATGCTCGATAAGCATGATGGCAATGCCAAAGGTGTCGCGAATCTTGACGATGTTCTCCATGAGCTCCGCGGTCTCGGACGGGTTCATGCCGGCGGCAGGCTCGTCGAGCAGCAGCAGTTTGGGGTTGGTGGCAAGCGCGCGGACGATCTCCAGACGACGTTGAGCGCCGTAAGGCAGCGATCCAGCCTGCTCGTTTGCCAGGTGCTCCATGTCAAAAATGGACAGCAGCTCCATGGCGCGCTCGTGGGCGGCCTTCTCGTGCTTCCAATACGTCGGCAGGCGCAGCACGCCCTCAAAGCCGGAGTAACGCTCCTGGTTGTGCAGGCCGACCTTAACGTTATCCTCCACCGTCATGGTGTTGAACAGGCGAATGTTCTGGAAGGTACGGGCAATACCCATGCGGTTGACCTGATAGACCGACTTGCCCGAGGTATCCTCGCCGTCGAGCAGGATGGTGCCGTGCGTGGGCTGATACACCTTGGTGAGCAGGTTGAAGACCGTGGTCTTGCCGGCGCCGTTGGGGCCGATCAGACCGGCAATCTCGGTCTTGCCGATGGTCAGGCTAAAGTCGTCGACTGCCTTAAGGCCGCCGAATTCAATGCCCAGGTGGATGCACTCGAGCGCCGGGCGCTCGCCCAGGTCGCGGTCGGGAACGATGGCGCCAGAAGGATACGGGACCATCTTGCCCTTCTTGAACTCAAACTTACTGGGCATCGGCTGCCACCTCCTTCTTGGAAGCGAAGCGGTCCTTGACGCGACCGAAGAACGCCTTGAGCTGCGGGTTGTTGGTAAAGATCATGACCATGATCAACACGATGGCGTAGATGAGCATGCGGTAGTCCGAGAACTGACGGAGCAGCTCAGGAAGCACCGTAAGCAACGCCGCCGCGATGACGGAGCCGCGCATATTGCCCAGACCGCCCAGGACCACGAACACCAGGATGAGAATGGACGTGTTGAAGTCGAACTTGGTGGCGGAGAGCTGCGAGAAGTTACCGCCGAAGAGAGCTCCGGCAGCACCGGCGAGGGCAGCAGAAACCACGAAGGCGATCATGCGGTACTCGGTGACGGAGATGCCTACGGACTCGGCTGCAATCTTGTTATCGCGCACGGCCATAATGGCACGGCCGGTACGGCTGCGAACCAGGTTGAGCACGATCACGAGTGCGACCATGACCAGGATGGCACCGGCGAGGAAGGTCGAGTACGTCGACACGCCCGAGGCGCCCTGGGCGCCCTTGATGATGGCGGTGCCGTCCTCGAGCAGGTGCAGGTCGTCGATCGTAGAGTTGCCCGTGATGTTAAAGATCACGTGCAGGCCGCGGGAGTCGACGCCCACAATGAGGCAGGTGACGATCTCTTTGATGATCTCGCCAAAAGCCAGGGTCACGATAGCCAGATAGTCGCCGCTCAGGCGCAGGACCGGGATACCAATCAAGAAGCCCAAGATGGCAGCGGCGATAGCGCCGACCACGATGCTGATGACAAGACGTATTGGATCGGAGGGGACGGCGCTCTCCAGCGCGATGGCGGTGACGATTCCCGTATAGGCGCCGACGCTCATAAAGCCCGCGTGGCCCAGCGACAAGTCGCCCGCGATGCCGACGACGAGGTTAAGGGAGATGGCCATGACGATATAGGCCGTGATGGGAACCAACTGACCGGCGATCATGCGCGGAATCATGTGGTTCGACTGCATAAAGAACACGATGGCGAAGGCCACGATGCACATGGCATACGTAACAAAGTCGTGACGCGTCTGCTTATCTTTAAGAAACTTCATAACGCTCACCTACACCTTCTCGGGGACGTACTTGCCCAAGAGGCCGGCAGGCTTGACGAGCAGGACGATGATCAAAACACCAAAGACGATGGAGTTGGCAAGGCTCGTGGAAATGTAAGCCTGTGCCATCGCCTCGATGATGCCGATGAGAATGCCACCGACAAAGGCGCCGGGGATGGAGCCGATGCCACCGAAGACGGCGGCGTCGAAGGCCTTGATGCCAGGCATGGCACCCGTGGTGGGCTGCAGCACCGGCGAGTAGGAGCACAGGAGCACACCGGCGATGGCGGCAAGGGCAGAGCCGATGGCGAACGTCATCGAGATGGTGCGGTTGACGTTGATGCCCATGAGCTGAGCGGCGGCCTTGTCCTCGGACACGGCGCGCATGGCTTTGCCCATCTTGGTCTTACCTGTAAAGAACATCAGGCCGGCCATGATAACCAGGCAGGCGACGATGGTGACGAGCGAGACGGCGCTTACGTTGAACTTGGCCAAGAACTCCGGCACCTGGAAGGTGACGAGCGAAGTGAAGTTCTTGGGCGTGGCGCCCCACAGAAGCTGCGCGGCGTTCTGCAGGAAGTAGGACACGCCGATAGCCGTGATCAGAACGGCCAGCGGGCCTGCTTGGCGCAGCGGCTTATAGGCCAGACCCTCAATGAGAACACCGAGAACCGTGCAGACCACACAAGAGAGAACTACAGATGCCCAGCCCGGGAGGCCGAGATACGACGTGGCACAGAACGAGACATAGGCACCGACCATGATGACGTCGCCGTGAGCGAAGTTGAGCATCTTGGCGATACCGTAGACCATGGTGTAGCCCAACGCGATGATGGCGTAGACGCTGCCCATGGACAGGCCGTTGACCAGGTATTGGATAAAGACCGTCATGTTCCACATCCCCCTTTCGAATAGGTTTCCAGTTGATGTATGAAACAGGGACGTTACATCGTCCCTAGATACCAAGCAAGCAGGGAAGGCCAAAACCTCCCCTGCTTGGGATCAAAACCGCTCTATGTAAGGCGGCCAATTAGGCCTGTACGTACTTGCCGTCGGTGATGACGTAAGCCGTGGGCTCCTTCTGGACCTGGCCCTTATCGTTCCAGGTGAGCTTGCCGGTCAGACCGTCAACGGTAATCTTGAGCATAGCCTTCGACAGCTTCTCGGCGGCCTCGGTCGGGTCGGCGTCGACACCAAGACCGGCCTCCTTGACGGCCTCGGCCACCGCGTGCACGCCGTCGTAGGCGTCGGCGGCAAACTGGTCGGGGGTATCGCCGTACTTATCCTTGTAAGCGTTAACGAAGTCGGCGTTCTTCTCGTCGTCGGCGGAGAACGGGGTCATGAGCAGCAGACCCTCGGCAAGAGAGGTATCGAAGCCCTCAACGCCCAGGATGCCGTCCATGCCGTCGCAGCCCATCATCTTGACGTCGTAGCCCATGTCCTTGGCGTTCTTGAGCAGGACGGACGCCGGCGTGTAGTAGATCGGCGCAAAGATCATGGTGGCGCCGGCCTGCTTGGCCTTAGTCAGCTGGTTGGTAAAGCTCGTGGCGGAGTCGTCCTTAAAGGTCTCCTCGTCAACAATCTCGAGCTTGGACTCAGCGGCCTGGGCCTTAAAGGAATCTGCGATGCCCGAAGAATAGGCGTCGCCGGAGTTATAGAACAGCACGAACTTCTCGTCCGGATACTTCTGGGCCAGGAACTTGGCAGCGTTGACACCCTGGTTGGGGTCGGTGAAGCAAACCTGGAAGACGCAATCCTTGCCGTCGGTGACGTCCTCGGAGGACGCGGACGGGGTGATCATGAACGTCTTGGGGTCGTTACCGCACTCGGCGGCAACGGCAACCGACGCACCCGTGGTGGTCGGGCCGACGAGGGCCTGCATGCCCCAGTCGAGCAGGGTGTTGAAGGCGTTGACGGCCTTCTCGCCGTCGGCCTGGTCATCCTCGGCCTTGCTGGCAAGCGGCAGCTCCTTGGTCGAGAAATCCTTACAGCCAAGCTCGACACCCTGGGTAACGGACTTGCCGTAGGACGCGTTGGCGCCGGTCAGCGGGCCGATGGTGCCGATCTTAAACGAAGCGTCGCCCGAAGCGGAACCGCTGTCGCCGCCGTTGGAGGAGCAGCCAGCTAGAATGGACATCGCCCCCAGACCTGCTGCGCTCGCGATAACGCTCCTGCGATTCATAACAGGGTTCAATGACTTACCGGTGAGGCTCGACATGCGGCTCTCCTCTCAAATCTCGTCGGGTTTCGGTTACCCGACAGGCCATCCTTCGCCGTGCTCGGCGTTCGCAAAATAGTAGACGCTTTAGTTGAGAAAAGTGGCGATTATTTCAACTTTTCTTTTGTTTTGCCCATTTATCCATAATTCTGCGTATTCCTGTCGGTTTATGCAGTTTAGCCACTTTATTGTGTGAAAGTAATGTTTCCGTTCTGTTACAGGCGTCCTTGCCCTGAATAAAACGGCCCCACCGCTCGCGTTTTGTGCGCACCTAGGCGGCGATGTACTTGCCGTCCTGAATCACATAGGCTGTAGGTCGTATGTAGTGAGCATGTTTCCAATGTTTCCGCAGCGTTTCGGGGGTGCCGTTTTGTGCGACTCCTGTTGCCTGGCGAGCACGCGCCCTCGGTTCACGCTAGAATGCACTCAACCTTTAAGCGGTTAATCCATCCATAAGATGCACGAAGGAGCTATCTATGAGCGAACCCCTGCGCACCGTGAACGTCGGTCTGATCGGTCTGGGAACCGTCGGCGGCGGCGTGGCCCGTCTGATCAAGAGCCACCACGATGAGTACCTGGCAGCCTACGGCATCGACCTTAAGCTGACCCGCGCCTGCGCGCTTGCTTGGGAGCAGGCCGAGGCGGCAGGCATTGAGCGCGAGGCCTTTACGAGTGACTGGCACGACGTCGTCACCGACCCCGCCGTCGATATCATCGTCGAGCTCATCGGCGGCGAACACCCCGCGACCGAGATCTTCACCACCGCTTTCGAGAACGGCAAGCACGTCGTCTCTGCCAACAAGGCCCTGCTGGGCCGTCATGTCGAGACGCTTGCCGAGAAGGCCCGTGCGTGCGGCGTGCAGATCAAGTGCGAGGCCAGTTGCGGCGGCGGCATCCCCATCGTAAGCACGCTCGAGCACGACCTGGTGGGCAACAAGATCCTGACCATCGCCGGCATTCTCAACGGTACCACCAACTATATCCTGTCGCGCATGGACGCCGAGGGCGCCGATTACGCCGACGTGCTTGCCGACGCGCAGGCCAAGGGCTATGCCGAGGCCGACCCGTCCGCCGACGTCGACGGCTTCGACGCCGCCAGCAAGACGGCCATCCTCGCCTCCATCGGCTTTGGCACCCGCGTGACCACCGACGATGTGTACCAGCAGGGCATCCGTACCATCGGCGCCGAGGACATCGCCCAGGCCCGCGAGCTCGGCTACACCATTAAGCTGCTGGGCATCGCCCGCAACACCGACGCCGGCGTCGACGTCCGCGTGCATCCCACGCTGATCCCCGCCGACCACATGCTTGCCAAGGTCAACGGCGCCATGAACGCTGTCTACGTGGTAGGCGACGCCGTGGGCGAGACCATGTTCTACGGCGCGGGCGCAGGCTCCTTCCCCACCGCGAGCGCCGTCGTGGGCGATATCCTGTCGCTCTCCGAGCAGATCAGCCGCGGCGTGGCTCCGCTGCCCGAGATTGAGCCCTATGGCCACAACCTCGCCTTTAAACCCATGGACGAGCTCCAGACCAAGTACTATGTGCACCTGAAGGTCGCCGACCGCGTGGGCGCCCTGTCCGAGACGGTCGACATCTTTGCCAAGCACAACATCTCGATCTCGCTCATCAACCAGGTCGAGGACGGCAAGTCGGGCGTCAGCGATGCCTGCTCGGTCATCTTCTTGACGCACCGCGCGCTCGAGAAGGACGTCCAGGCTGCCGCCGCCGAGCTTGCCAGCGTCGACTGCGTGGCCGAGGTCGCCAACGTCCTGCGTATCGAGGACGTCGAGGCCTGGACCGAAGGCGTCATGGCGAACTAGCCCACGACTTCGAACCTCAACGAGGCCCAACGCAAAAGGCGCGCTGCATACATCAACCGCAGGCAGCGCGCCTTCTATTATTTGGACGGAACCCGTATCCCGGCATTCCTTACTACTTACCGTCGTCGTCCTGTGCTTCATCGCGCGCGTAGAGCTCCAGCATGCGGCGGCGGTATTCGTGCACGGCGAGCTTGGCGCGCTCCAGGCGGCGGCGCTCACGCGGAGTCAGCTTGGACGGGTCGACCTCGTCTCCATAGGTCTTATCGGCAAGAAGATGCGCCGCGTCCACGATGCGGGCATCGATGTGGCCGCTCGCTGCCTCGGCGGAAAGACGCTCGGCAATCGTATCGAGCGTAGGCAGGCCCTCGAATACGCGACCGTGACCATGCGAGGTCAGCAGCTCGTGCTCGCGTGCGAGCAGGCTCGCCAAATCGTGATGGGCGCGCAGAATGTCAAGCGCATCGGATGGATGCTCGGCAACCTCTGCCACGGCGGCGACCGGCGCGGCGTCGACCACGCGGTAGAAGAGCTGCGCGAGCAGCGGCATCAAGAACACCGTGATGGCGCCGGCGGCAACCATGACCGACGCAATATCTTGCGACAGCGCGCCCGCGTTGACGACCACGCTCGTCACGGCAACGATAATCGGCAGAGCTGTGGTGCAGTACAGGGCCACGGTAATGCGGCCATACGCCGACACATCGCGCGTCACAGGACAAATGCCCATAGAGATGAGAATGGGCACGGCACGAATAATCAGCAACGCCACGATAAAACCCGCGAGCAAGCCCGGGCGCGACGCCACGGCCGTCAGGTCGATCTTTGCGCCCGATACGGTAAAGAACACCGGAATCAAAAAGCCGTAGGCCAGGCCGTCGAGCTTGGTCTCGAGCGTATGGTTGCCCTCGGGGATGATATAGCGCAGGACAAAGCCGGCGGCAAAAGAACCCAACACGATGTCGAGGTCAAAGATGGCCGAGAACGCCACGAGCGTGACCAGGATGAGCACCGTCAGGCGCACGAAGGTCTGCGACGTGGTGTCGGCGCGCTCCTGAATAAAGGCGAAAAACCGGCTGCCGATGCGTTTGGAACGGCCGGGGACCACGGCAAGCAGCACACACACGGCGGCAAATAAGCCCAAGATCAGCAGCGTCTCGATGCCCGTACGGGCAGACAGCAGTACCGACATGGCGAGCACGGGGCCGAGCTCGCCCCACGTACCATAGGCGAGAATCGAATCACCGACGCGCGTTCCGGCAAGCGACCGCTCGCGCAAGATGGGCATGAGCGCTCCAAGCGCCGTCGAGGTCAAGGCGAGCGTCACGGCGATACCGTCGAAATGGCTGACCGAGAACCACGGCGTAAAGCGCACGGCAAGCCAGGCGATACCAAACGTGACGGCCCACGTCGCCAAGCCGTAGCGCCCCTCCACACCCGTAATGTTCTTAGGGTCGATCTCAAAGCCGGCAAGCAGGAACAAAAAGGCCAGGCCGAGCTCTGACACGAGCGAGACCTCGGCATCTACATGGATGACGCCGAGCATATGAGGTCCCAGCACCGCACCGAGCACGAGCAAAAAGACCGTCTCGGGAACGGGTTTTCCGGGAATCGCCGAGGCGATGAAGGGGCTTGCAAAGGCCACGAGTGCGATGATGGCGAGCGAAACAAATGCCATGTGATGCCTTTCTCTTGTTTGCGCTTCACTGTAGCACCCTCGCCGTCCGCAACGCGCCGCGAGCTGTCGTATCATAGTGAGGTTTACAAACATGTGGCTCAAGGCGACCGCAGGGCAGACCCCGCAAACCGACCGCTGCCGCATACCGTACCGTACGCCCAACCGATCAGGAAGGCAGGAACCAATGGTCTCTCGTATCTACGTGGAGAAGAAACCCGGGTTCGACGTCGAGGCTCAGCAGCTCAAGGGCGAGCTGACCGAGATTCTCGGCATCAAGGGCATCGAGGCCCTGAGGATCATCAACCGCTACGACGTCGAGGGCATCGACGAGGAGCTTTTCCGCTCCTGCATGCCGACCGTCTTTAGCGAGCCCCAGGTCGATGTGACCTACGA
The DNA here is from genome assembly GCA_902470345.1 of uncultured Collinsella sp. Taxonomy (GTDB): domain Bacteria; phylum Actinomycetota; class Coriobacteriia; order Coriobacteriales; family Coriobacteriaceae; genus Collinsella. The sequence continues at coordinate 3,848 of CABRGB010000020.1, read as the reverse complement.
CGAGCTCCCCGCAAGCGATGGCGCCGTCTTTGCCGTCGAATTCCTGCCTGGCCAGTTTGACCAGCGCGCCGACTCCGCCAGCGAGTGCGTGCAGCTCATCAGCCAGGGTGAGCGCCCCGCCGTGCGCTCCGCCAAGGTCTATATGCTCTCGGGCGCTCTGGACGAAGCCGCCATCGAGGCCATCAAGCACTACGTGGTGAACCCCGTCGAGGCGCGCATCGCCTCGCTCGACCTGCCCGAGACGCTGTACATGGAGACCCCCGAGCCCCAGCCCGTCGAGGTGCTCGACGGCTTCCGCGAGCTCGATGAGACCGGCCTTGCCGCCTTTATTTCTGAGCGCGGCCTTGCCATGGACGAGGCGGACATCGCCTTCTGCCAGCAGTACTTCCGCGATGAGGATCGCGACCCCACCATCACCGAGATCCGCGTGATCGACACCTACTGGTCCGACCACTGCCGCCACACCACCTTCGGCACCGTCCTGGACGACGTGACGATCGACGACGCCGTGGTGCAGCAGGCCTTCGACCGCTACATGGAGATGCGCCACGAACTCGGTCGCGACGCCAAGCCCGTCTGCCTCATGGACATGGGCACCATCGGCGCCAAGTACCTCAAGAAGACCGGCGTCATGACCGATGTCGATGAGTCCGAGGAGATCAACGCCTGCACCGTCAAGGTGAAGGTCGATGTCGACGGCGAGGACCAGGACTGGCTGTTCCTGTTTAAGAACGAGACCCACAACCACCCGACCGAGATCGAGCCCTTCGGCGGTGCCGCCACCTGCGTGGGCGGCGCCATCCGCGACCCGCTGTCGGGCCGCAGCTACGTGTACCAGGCCATGCGTGTCACCGGCGCCGGCGACCCCACCGTCCCCGTGTCCGAGACGCTCGAGGGCAAGCTGCCGCAGCGCAAGCTCGTAACCACCGCCGCCGCCGGCTACTCCAGCTACGGCAACCAGATCGGCCTTGCCACCGGCCAGGTCAACGAGCTATATCACCCCGGCTACGTGGCCAAGCGCATGGAGGTCGGCGCCGTCGTGGGCGCTACCCCGGCAAACCACGTGCGCCGCGAGTGCCCCGCCCCCACCGACAAGATCATCCTGCTGGGCGGCCGCACCGGCCGTGACGGCATCGGCGGTGCCACCGGCTCCTCCAAGACCCAGAACACCGAGTCCATCGAAACCTCAGGTGCCGAGGTCCAGAAGGGCAACGCTCCGGTCGAGCGCAAGCTGCAGCGCCTCTTCCGCCGCGGCGACGCCTGCCGTCTGATCAAGCGCTGCAACGACTTTGGCGCCGGCGGCGTCTCGGTCGCCGTGGGTGAACTTGCCGACGGCCTGTATGTCGACCTGGACACCGTGACCAAGAAGTACGACGGCCTGGACGGCACCGAGCTCGCCATTTCCGAGTCCCAGGAGCGCATGGCCTGCGCCGTCGCCGACAGTGACGTCGAGGAGTTCATGGGCTACGCCGCCGAGGAGAACCTCGAGGCGACCGTTATCGCCGAGGTTACCGCCGAGCCGCGCATGCGCATGGCTTGGAACGGTGTCGCCATCGTCGACCTATCCCGCGAGTTCCTCAACTCCAACGGCGCGCCCAAGCACCAGGTCGCCCACGTGTGCGCCCGCAGCGTGTGGCAGCCCAGCTGGGCCGGCACCACGCTTGCCGAGCGCATGACCTCGCTTGTCACCGACCTCAACGTTGCCTCCAACAAGGGCCTTTCCGAGCGCTTCGACTCCACCATCGGTGCCGCAACCGTGCTTATGCCTTTTGGCGGCAAGACGCAGCTCACCCCGAGCTCTGCCATGGTCGCCAAGTTCCCCGTGGACGGCGAGACCACCACGGCAAGCGCCATGGCATGGGGCTTCAACCCCTACCTGATGGAAGCCGACCAGTTTGCCGGCGCCTACCTGTCCGTGGTCGAGTCCATCGCCAAGCTCGTGGCTGCCGGCTTTGAGCACAAGCGCGCCTATCTCTCCTTCCAGGAGTACTTCGAGCGTCTGCGCACCGAGGCCGAGCGCTGGGGCAAGCCCACGGCAGCCGTCCTGGGCGCCCTCATGGCCCAAGTCGACTTAGGTGCCGGCGCCATCGGTGGCAAGGATTCCATGAGCGGCTCGTTTGAGGACGAGGCCGGCGAGCTCAACGTTCCGCCGACTCTGATCAGCTTCGCTGTGGCCGTGGGCCGCGCGGCGCGCGCCGTCTCCCCTGAGTTCAAGGGTCTGACGCACCGCGTCGTCCGCATCGCCCCCGCTACCTACGGCGAGGACTACCGCCCCGACGCCCAGCAGCTGCTCGCCGCGTTTGACGCCGTCGAGGCGCTCACTGCTACCGGCGACGCCCTGGCCGTCTCCACGCCCGGCTACGGCTGCGGCGCCGAGAGCCTCTTTAAGATGTGTGTCGGCAACCAGATCGGTATCGAGCTTGCCGAGGATGTGGACGTGGAGAGCCTCTTCACCCCGCTCTATGGCAGCTTTATCGTCGAGCTCGCCGAGGACGCCGAGCTGCCCGAGGTCGCCGACGGCGTTGTCGTCGAGCCCCTGGGTACCACCGTCGAGGGCTATGTCATCGACACCGGCTCCGAGGTCATCGAGCTCGCCGAGCTCCAGGAGGCCTGGGAGAGCGGCATCGAGGGCGTCTTCGCCTACCGCAGCGCCGGCGAGACCCCCGAGGTCGAGCCCATCGACTTCCGCGCCAAGGATATCCACGTGTACGGCGGCGCCAAGATCGCCCGCCCGCGCGTGATCATCCCCGTGTTCCCCGGCAACAACTGCGAGTACGACAGCGCCCGCGCCTTCCGTGCCGCCGGTGCCGAGGCCGACACCTTCGTGATCAACAATCTCACGCCCGAGGCCGTCGCCGAGAGCACCCACGAGCTTGCCCGCCGCATCCGTGCAAGCCAGATCGTCATGATCCCCGGCGGCTTCTCGGGCGGTGACGAGCCCGACGGCTCCGCCAAGTTCATCACGGCGTTCTTCCGCGCTCCCGAGGTCACCGAGGCAGTCCGCGACCTGCTCAAGGCCCGCGATGGCCTGATGCTGGGCATCTGCAACGGCTTCCAGGCCCTGGTCAAGCTCGGCCTGGTGCCCTACGGCGACATCGTCGACGCCACGCCCGATGCGCCCACGCTGACGTTCAACACCATCGGTCGCCATCAGAGCCGCCTGGTGCGCGCCCGCATCTCGTCCAACCTGTCCCCGTGGCTGTCGCAGTGCAGCCTCGACGACCCCTACACCGTCGCCATCAGCCACGGCGAGGGCCGCTTTGTCGCCAACGACGAGGTACTCGCCCAGCTGATCGCCAACGGCCAGGTCGCTACGCAGTACGTGGGCGAGGACGGCAAGCCCGGCATGGATCTTTCCGTCAACCCCAACGGCTCCGCACTCGCCATCGAGGGCATCACGAGCCCCGACGGCCGCGTCCTGGGCAAGATGGGCCATGCCGAGCGTCGCGGCGACAACCTGTACCGCAACGTGCCCGAGCATGTCCCCGGCGACAAGTTCATGCCGATCTTTGAGAGCGGCGTAGCCTACTTCGCCTAAACCTTTCCCATCGGGTACAATCCCTTCGGGTAACATCACCCGCCACCGACGCATCCGGTGGCGGGTTCTTTTTTACTTCGCGCATGTAGGAAGGACATCATGGAAAGCCGCAAGCCGTATCTCGCCACCCTGCCCGGACTCATCCTGGGCTGTCTCGTTTGCTGCGCGCTCTGGGGGTCGGCCTTTCCCTGCATCAAGATCGGCTACGGCCTCTTTGGCATTCCCGCGCACGACAGCGCCTCGCAGCTGCTCTTCGCGGGTCTGCGCTTCACCCTTGCCGGCATGCTGGTCATTGTTGGCATGAGCGTGG
>CABRGB010000019.1 GCA_902470345.1 uncultured Collinsella sp. | reverse complement strand
GGCCCTTGCGGCGTAGTCGCTATTTATTCAGTCCAAGTTTCGGGGCGCAGTTCACCTGTCCCTTTGTGGTGGTTTTTGTTTTCGAGAGAGGGGCGGGGCGCTGATGGACGTCCGTACGGACGGCGATATTGCCGATAACTTTTGGTGGCGGCGCACAACGCTGACGCGCCGCACTCCTCTGTATGACGCTTGCGTATCGGTGGGGCTGTTGGTCGCGGCGACGATTGTGGGTGCGCTGCTCGACCATCCGGGTCTCGCGCCGAGCATCATGATCGTCTATGTGTTCGCCGTTCAGCTGTGCGCATTCTTTACCTGGAGTCGCCTGTATTGCTTGCTGAGCTCGGCTGCCGCCGTGGCGCTCTACAACTTCTTGTTTGTCGACCCGCGCTACTCGCTGTCGCTTATCGACCGCGGCTATCCCGGCATGTTCTTCATCATGTTCGTGGTCTCGCTTGTGTCGAGCTCGATTGCGTTGGCCCTGCGCCGCGCCTTAGCACAGGCTGCCGCCAGCGACCGCCGCACGCATATGGTGCTCGAGACCAACCGCATGCTGCAGCGGTGCGCCGATCAGCATCAGATCGTTCACGCCATGGCCACGCAGCTGGCGCGTCTTTCGGGCTGCCCGGTCGTGTGGTACAGCGCCGACGCCGAGGGCGATGACCTGCTGCCGCGCGCGACTTACACGGCCGTGGGCGATGCCGCACCGGTGCACGAACTGGCGCCGCAGATGCCGCCTCGGCTCTCGGCGTCCGCCTATGTGGGAACGCCGCTCGACGCCACGTTTGGCGGCTCGGCGTTTTATGGCATCTACCTGACGGTTCGCACAGGCGACGGCTTCGCGCGCTCGGGCGACCCCGCCTCGGTGGTGGGCGTGCTGGCTATCGTTGCCGAGCCCGACGTGCTGACGCATGAGGAGCGGACACTTGCCGATGCCATCGTGAGCGAAGGCGAGCTGGCGCTCGATCGCGCCCGCGCCATGGAGGCCCGCGAGGAGGCGGCGGTGCTTGCCAAAAACGAACAACTGCGCGCCAACCTGCTGCGCTCCATCTCGCACGACCTGCGCACGCCGCTGACCAGTATTTCGGGCAATGCCGACGTGCTGCTCGACCAGGGCTCGACCGGCACCGCGGTGCTCGATGCCCAGACGCGCCGCGGCCTGCTTCTATCCATTCGCTCGGATGCACTGTGGCTCAACGCCACCGTCGAGAATCTGCTCGCCATCACCAAGCTCGAGGGTGGCGGTATGCGCCTGTCGACCACGCTCGAGCTCATGGACGATATCGTCGAGGAGGCGCTGCGCCACGTGAACCCTGCCGTGCGCGAGCACGACCTTAAGGTGGTGGCGTGCGATGAGCCGGCGCTCGTCAACGTCGATGCGCGCCTGATGGTGCAGCTGGTGGTCAATCTGGTGAACAACGCCATCACCTATACGCCCGCGGGCTCGCATATCATGATTTCGATTAGCGTCGACGATGGACGCGTGGCGTGCTCGGTGGCCGATGATGGTCCGGGCATCGCACCCGAGGATCGCGAGCGGATCTTCGAGTCGTTCTATACCGCCAACCATGGTCTGGCCGACAGCCACCGCAGCGTTGGCCTGGGTCTTTCGCTCTGCCGTTCCATTGCGTTGGCACATGGCGGTAGCATAGAGGTTGCCGCGGCGGACCCGCACGGTTCGGTCTTTACGATTGAACTTCCCGCCGCCGACGTTTCGTTTGATAAGGAGTAGCGCTGTGCCGAACTCTGCCGTAAAACCGCTCATCTTGGTCGTTGAGGATGACCCTGCCGTTCGCAACCTTATCGTTGCCGCGCTCGAGGCGCACGGCTTGCGCCATATGGCCGTGGAGACCGCCCATGCCGCCATCGCCGCCGCCTCGTCGCAGGCACCGAGCATCGTGCTGCTCGATCTGGGCCTGCCCGATATGGACGGCGTCAAGGTGGTGGAATCGGTGCGCGCATGGTCGGGTATGCCGATTATTGTGGTCTCGGCGCGCAGCGAGGATGCGGACAAGATTCGCGCGCTCGATGCCGGCGCCGACGACTACCTGACCAAGCCGTTTTCGGTCGAGGAGCTGCTCGCGCGCATTCGCACGACGCTCAGGCGCCTTTCGTATGCGCAAACGGGCGGTGTTGCCTCCGAGGGCTCGTTCGATACCGGTGAGCTGCATATCGATTTTGATGCCGGAATCGCCACGATGGATGGCGAGGAGCTGCATCTGACGCCGATCGAGTACAAGCTCCTGTGCCTGCTGGCGCACAACGCCGACAAGGTGCTGACGCACCAGTTTATCCTGCACGAGATTTGGGGCACGGCAACCAAGAGCGACCTGGCGAGCCTGCGTGTCTTTATGGGCACGCTGCGCAAGAAGATCGAGTCCGACCCCGCGCACCCGCGCTATATCCAGACGCATGTGGGTATCGGCTATCGCCTGGTCACCCAAGGGTAGGACGGCGTCCGCCATCCCACTGTGAGTTGCGGTGAAATACGGACGGAAATGGCCTATTTGGCGGCCAAACAGTCCATATTCCACCGCAACTTTGTTTATTTGCCCCTGGGTTTGCTGGCGTAGAACTTCTTCTTTTTGGGCTTGCCGGCGGGGGAGGGTTTGCCGTCGCCGCGCGGCCCTCGGTCTCCGGCCTGCGCGTGCGCGGGTACTGCCGCGCGAGGCTTGCGGGCCTCGGGGTTGCGCAGCTCCTCGACACGCTCGGCAATCTCCTCGGCGCTAAAGCCGACCTCGGCCATGGCGTCCTCAATGGGCAGGCGGCGCACGATATAGCAGTGGTGCACCTTCTGGTTGCGTGCGAAATCCTCGGGGATGGTCTGCGCCGTAATGTCCTCCAACACCACGCCCGCGCGCGCGAGCTTGCGTGTCTCGGGGCGGAAGCCGCGCAGGTTGCAGCTAAAGATGGCATGTCCGCCCTGTGCGAGCAGGCGCGATACGCCGGCCAAAAGCTCAACATGGTCGCGCTGGACATCCCAAGTGCGGCGGCCCATCTTGGACGAGTTCGAGAACGTGGGCGGGTCGACAAAGATCAAGTCCCAGCGGTTGCGCGTCTGGCGCTGGTCGCGAATCCAGGCGAGCACGTCGTCGCGCACAAAATGATGCTGCGGACCAACAAAGCCGTTCTGGCGCATATTGCGCTCGGCCCAGTCCAGGTAGGTGTTGGAAAGGTCGACCGTCACGGTCTCCTCGACGCCGCCATCGGCCGCGTAGCAGGTGGCAGTGCCGGTGTAGGCAAACAGGTTGAGGAAGCGGCGCGCCTGCTTGGCGTGCTCGCGCACCAGGTTGCGCGTGACGCGATGATCCAGGAAGATGCCCACATCCAAATAGTCGTCAAAGTTGACGGCAAAGGTGAGTCCACCCTCTTCGATGAGCGGCAGGCGACGGCGCGCGATGTTGGCGCGCTCGCCCGAGCCGCCCTTGCCGGCGCCCTGCTTACCGTACTGCGAGCCGCCACGTGAGCGCATGCGGGCCTTGGCGTGCACGTGCTCGGCCGGAACATCAAGGATGCGCGGCGAGATGGCCAAGATGTCGAGCATGCGGGCCTGGGCCAGCGCGGGGTCGATGGTCTTGGGCGCGGCGTATTCGGCGATGACGAGCCAGCGGCCCGGCGTCTGCGGGCAGCCCTCGTACAGATCGATGGCGGCGGAGTAATCGGGCAGGTCGGCATCGTAGACGCGGTAGCAGCTCACGCCCTCGCGCTTGGCCCACTTGCGGCGCAGACGGGCATTCTTGCGCAGGCGGTTGGCGAACTGCTCCGACTCGGGGATGAGCACGGGCAGCGGCTTGCCGTCGCCCAGGTCGAGCGTGGCGGCGGGCTCGGACATGGCGGGAGCGGTGCTGCCTTCATCATTGGCGTTGTCGACATCTGCAGTCTCGCCTTCAGCACCTGCACTGGTCGCAGCTTCAAATGCCGCGGCGGCGTGATCGAGCGAGGGCCAAACCTCAATAGTTGCCTCTTCATTGTTGGGCATGACGGCGATCGAGCACTCGGGCTCGGCGTGGAGCGCGCGGGCCAGCAATCCATCGCGGGTGAGCGCGGCGACCGGCGCCGCGGCAAGCTCGGGCGCGCGGCGCAGCTCGCCGACCAGCGTCATGGCGTCGTGCATGAGCGAAAGTGGTGTCTCGGTCGTATCCGCGACCACGGCGGCACCGGCGACGGCGCCCGCGTGGTCCAGTACGGTGACGGACTTGGCGGCGCAGAAATCGACAAAACGCTTGTAGCCGGCGCACTTGACCATGCGCTCGGCGGTCTTGCGGGCGGCGGGGTCGATGTCTACGGCCACAATGCGTGCTTGGCGCTCGCGTGCTGCCGCCTCGCGCTCGCGTGCCTCGGCAAGCAACTGCCCCCACAGAGCGGCGTCGTGCAACTGCCAGCCCTCAAAGCCCCAGTGGTCGCGGGCGACGCCCGGTGCACGGTCAGTCAGGATATTCACGGCCTCCAGCAGCAGGCCGCCGCCGGCGCACGAGGCGTCGATCAGCGTGGGCAGGGCCTCGTTCTCGTAATCGTCGGCCGTCAGCTCGCGCTCGCACAGTGCGGTCCAGCCGACCTGTGCCAGCACCAGGGCGGCGTAGTCGGGGCGCAGCACGTGCGTGCCCTCGCCGGCGCGGGTCGCTGCGGGCGGCAGGCGTTTGAACAGCGGGTCGCCCGAAAGGTCCAGGCTAATGCTCGCGCGACGCTGACGCAACGAAAGCAGCAGGTGAACATCGGGGTCGGCGGCGTCGACATCGGCGCGACGGCCCGTGGCCTCGGCCAGACGGTCGCACAGCGCGTCCTTGGCGCGCAGGGCCGAGAAGCGCGTGTTGCGCAGCTGCTCGGTCACGCCGCGGGCGGTGATGGAAATGGTGGCGCCGGGGTGGACGATGTTCTCCCAGGCGATGTCGTAAACGCTATCGTACAGCTCGTCGGCGTCCTGCGCCTCAAAGCGCCCGAGCACCGCAAACACGCGGCTCGCCAGACGCGACCACAGACAGGCGCGGTAGCCTTCTTCGAGCTCGCCCTCAAACGTGGCGCGGCCCTTCAGCCGGCGAACATGCGAAAGCCCGAGGCGTTTAAGCTCATCGGCGAGTGCGGACTCAAAGCCCTCGGGGCAGCTTGCGTAAAATTCCATGGGTGACCTCTCTGGTTGCGTCGCTCCATTATATGATGGATGCTTCGTTTGCCCTTATCCTCGAAAGGAACCCATATGATTGATGCGTGTCCCGAACCCGCTGTGCTCTTTTTTGACGTGGACGGCACGCTGACGTCGTTCGATCCCGACGATATGACCGATAAGGACTTCAATGCAGTCCATCCGTCGAAGGCCGTTGTCGATGCATTTGGTCGCCTGCGCAATGCAGGTCACCAGGCATTTATCTGCACGGGTCGTCCCTTGTGGCTGATTGCCGATGGCCTGCGTGCTTTGGAGCCTGCGGGTGTCGTTGCCATGGCGGGCGCCACGCTCGAGGTCGAGGGCCGCGTGGTACACGAGGACTGCTTTGGCGAGGACGTTATCGAGGAGCTCGCGCGCCGTATGGCAGCGGCAGGGATTGAGGCCTTTTTCGAGACCAACGTGGCTACTTTTGCCCTGGAACCCGCGGGTGTTGAGCAGTCGTCTCTGATCGGCACTTCTGTGGTGCACAGCGCCGAGGAGATGCGCGTCGACGGCCGTCTGCGCGTGGGCAAGGTGTGCATCGTCGCGAGCTACCTGGCTCGCGTAGCCAACGATGACGGCTTTATCGATCGCGAGTTTGAGCTGTGCAACACCGGTGGTCAGAATCGCGAGCTGAGCCCCAAGGGCATTGACAAGGGCGTGGGCGTGGCGCGAGCGCTGGAATACCTGGGTCGCACCGGCAACGCGCGCACCTTTGGCTTTGGCGATTCCGGCAACGATTTGGGTATGCTCGCCGCTGTCGAGACGGCCGTGGCCATGGGCAACGCCATGCCCGAGGTCAAGGCGCTCGCCGACTACGTGACTGATGATGTCGCACACGACGGCACCGTCACAGCGATGCAGCATTTCGGCCTCATCTAATGAATCCCGCGTTCTGACGTTTGCCCAAACTGCGACTCTTTGCTTTTGCATGCTCAATCGATTTATCAATCCAAACACTGAGGTGTTTATACCGTTCGCCGAGAAGATAAAAACCCGCAGCTCACGCCTTGATAAACGTAGGTAAAGTGTTTAGCAGTTCAACGCCCGCGTGCAAACGAAAGGAATCAGGCAGATGGCAATCAAGGTGTTCGCTGACGGTGCAAACCTCGAGGGCATGCTCGACATGTACGAGAACGGCAACGTTCAGGGTTTCACGACCAACCCGTCCCTTATGAAGAAGGGTGGCGTGACGGATTTCCGCGCGTTTGCCAAGGAGGTCCTGACCCACATTACCGATGTATCTGTGTCGTTTGAGGTCTTTGCCGACGACGTCGAGGCCATGGAGGTCGAGGCCCGCGAGATCGCTACCTGGGCCGAGAACGTCTACGTCAAGATTCCGTGCGTGACCACCAAGGGCGAGTCCACCGCCGAGCTGGTCCGCAAGCTTTCGGCCGACGGCATCAAGGTCAACGTCACCACCATCTTTACGCCCGAGCAGGTTGACGAGATGGTCGAGGCCGTCGACGCCGAGACGCCGTCCATCATCTCGCTTTTTGCCGGCCGCATCGCCGATACCGGCGTCGATCCCATTCCGTTTGTGACGGAGTCGGTCAAGAAGGCTGCCGCCAAGCCCAACTGCGAGGTCCTGTGGGCGTCCACGCGTGAGCTCATCAACATCTACCAGGCCGAAGCCTGCGGTTGCCAGATCATCACGGTGCCCAACAGCATCCTGGCCAAGCGCAAGAACATCGGTCGCGATCCGTACGAGGTCTCGCTCGACACCGTGCGTGGCTTTGCCAAGGATATCGCCTCGCTCGGCTTCCATATCCTGCCGTAACGCGAACACTGGCTGCGCCGCGGGTTGTTCGCCCCGGCCTTTCCTTTCCCTACCGCTCACGCGCTTCGCGAGGGTCGCGCTAGGCAAAGGAAAGGCCGGGGCTGCCGACACGAGCTTGCCGGTAGGTTGGTAATCGGCCTCCATATCCTGCCGTAGGCAAGGGTCCCCCCTCTCGCGACGTGCAAAATCGCGAGTATTCAGCAAGGTAAAGGCTTTTACCAGCTAGCTGAAGCACGGAATAGCCCCCGTTTTGGCTCTAAAAACGCCAAAACGGGGGCTGTTTTTGACTTTATTGCTCCTGAGGGGCGTCCGGAACGGCGGAGTTTGCAGAATACTCGCGATTTTGCACGTCGCTACAGGGGGTACCCTTGCTCTGGCGGTTTACTTCCCCTGCACAAGACCTGACTGGTGTCGTCTCGATCGCGCTCCCGCTCGCACAGATTTTTTCTCCTCCGGGACATGTTGCGCAACAAGTTTGGTTGCTTTGGGCCTAGCCTTAACGTGTGAAAAGCGAAAGGAAGGAGATCCTATGTTCTGCCCTAAATGCGGTACCAAGAACGTTGACGAAGCTAAGTTTTGCTGCGCCTGCGGCAACCCGTTTCCCACGGCATCTGCGACCCCCCCCTCGGGCGAAACCGGTAATCCGGCTGTAGGCTCAGGTGTGGCACCCGGCGTCGCGCCCACGCCGCAGGCTGCAAAGGTGCAGCCTGCCAATATGGCTGGCAGCAAAAAGAAGCTGCCGCTTATCATCGGAGGGGCGGCGGCTGGCGTTATCGCACTCGTGCTGATTGCCATCTTCGTCGTCATCCCCGCGTTCAACAAGAACCCTTTTAAGGGCTGCCAGGTGGGCGACGTGGTTGAGTTCGGTTCCTACGAGCAAGACGGCGACACCTCAAACGGCAAGGAGCCCATCGAGTGGCGTGTCCTGGCGGTCGAGGGCAACCGTGCCTATGTCGTGAGCCAGAAGGCCCTCGATGCCCACGCGTTCAATGCGGATAATAATGACGGCAACGACTGGAACTCCTCCGAGCTCAAGGCGTGGCTCGAAAATGACTTTGCTTCCCAGGCCTTTGCAGGCAACGAGGTGAAGGAAATTGACGGCACTCCTACGCTACTTTCCGTCGATGAGGTCAGCAAGTATTTCAAGTCTGACAACGATCGCATCTGCATGCCGACCCTGCAGGCTGTGAACGACGGTGCTTGGATATTGGACGAAGACAATGGCGCGTCCACCTGGTGGCTTCGCTCGCCGGGTCGCCGCTCGGACTTCGCGGCACGGGTAGAGAGCGACGGCGTGGTGAGTTCCGGCGGCGACTACGTGGACGCCGCGGGCATCGCCGTTCGCCCCGCTTTATGGGTTAATATGTAATTTAATAATCCTCTAATTTAATCTTCCAAAAAAGAGGGCCCGGACGTCCGTTGAGACGTTCGGGCCCTCTGCTCATGGCATGTCTTGTGCGCGCTACTTCCCCTGCACCATGGTGAGCGAGATCTTCTTGCGGTCGCGATCGACCTTTTCCACCCACACCTTTACCGTGTCGCCGACGCGCACCACGTCGCTCGGATGCTTGACGAAGCGGTTGGCGAGCTTGGAGATATGCACGAGGCCGTCCTGGTGCACGCCCACGTCGACGAAGGCGCCAAAGTCGACGACGTTGCGTACCGTGCCCTTGAGTTCCATGCCGGGCTCCAGGTCATCGATAGAAAGTGCCGAGCGGCTAAAGACCACCTCGGGCGCGTCGTCGCGTGGGTCGCGACCGGGCTTCTTGAGCTCGTTGACGATGTCGATGAGCGTGAGGGTGCCGCAGTCCAGGTCGTTTGCCAGCGCCGAGATACTGCCCAGGCGGCGCTCAATGTCGGGCACGCCGCCGCGGCTGAGTTCGCTGGCGGAAACGCCGGCGCGCTCCAGGACGGCCGTGGCCACCTCGTAGCTTTCGGGGTGGACGCTCGTGGCGTCGAGCGGGTTCTTGCCGCCGCTGATGCGCAGGAAGCCCGCGGCGTTGAGGTATGCCTTGGGTCCCAGCTTGGGGACCTTCTTGAGCTGGCGGCGATCGGTAAAGGCGCCGTTTTCCTCGCGGTATGCCACGATGTTCTTGGCCACGCTCGGCGTGATGCCCGAAACGTAGCCCAGCAGGCTCGCGCTTGCGGTGTTGACGTCGACGCCCACGCGGTTGACGACGTCCTCCACCACGTGGCCCAGGGTGCGCGAGAGCTCGGCCTGGTCAAGGTCGTGCTGGTACTGGCCCACGCCGATGGACTGGGGCGGAATCTTGACGAGCTCTGCCAGCGGGTCCTGCAGGCGGCGGCCTAGGCTCATGGCGCCGCGCACGGTGACGTCCAGGTCGGGATATTCCTGGCTGGCAAGCTCGGAAGCGGAGTACACCGACGCGCCGGCCTCGTTGACGATGGTGTATCGCAGCCCGGGCGCCTGCTCGGCAATGAACTCCGAGACGACTTCCTCGGTCTCGCGGCTGGCGGTGCCGTTGCCGATGACGATGGTGTTGACGCTGTCCTTCTTGACGAGGCGGGCGAGCTCGCGCTTGGTGCCGGCGACGTCGTGGCGCGGCTTGGTGGGGTAGACCACGCCGTGGTCGAGCAGCTTGCCGGTTTCGTCCATGACGGCGACCTTGCAGCCGGTGCGGTAGCCCGGATCGAGCGCGAGCACGCGGGCGCCGCGCACGGGGCGCGCCGAGAGCAGGCCCTCGAGATTCTTGGCAAAGACGTTGATGGCCTCGGTCTGCGCACGAACGGTGAGCTTGGCGCGGGCCTCGCGCTCAAGCGAGGGGGCCATGAGGCGCTTGTAACCGTCAGCGATGGCGGCATCGAAGATGGGAGCAAACACGCCCTGGCGTCGGGGCCAACGGCTGCCGAGGCGTACCGTGGCGGCAGCGCCGTCGACGCTCACGCGCACGCGGAGCTTGCTCTCGCGCTCACCGCGGTCGATAGCCAACACACGGTGGTTGGGTATACGGCGCAGCGGCTCGTCAAAGTTGTAGTAGGGTTCGTAGGGAGTCTTTTCGGCGGGGTCGGTCGCCTCGACGACGATGTCGGCGGTGTTTTGTGTAAAGGCGCGCAGGTCGGCGACGTTCTCGGGATCTTCGGCTACCGTCTCGGCCACGATGTCGGCGGCGCCGGCGAGCGCCTTCTCGGGCGTGTCGAAGCCGGCCTCCTCGTTGACGTATGCCGCGGCGGCGTCGAGTGCGCTGCCCTTGGCCGAGGCCTGCATGATGATCATATTAGCGAGCGGCTCCAAGCCCGCCTCGCGGGCCTTCTGCGCGCGGGTCATGCGCTTTTTGCGGTAGGGCTTGTAGAGGTCTTCGACACGCTGGAGTTGCGTGGCCTCGCGAATCTGCTGCTCGAGTTCGGGCGTGAGTTTGCCCTGGGCGTCGATGAGCAGAATGACGTCCTCTTTACGCTGCTCAAGATTGCGCAGGTAGGACAGGCGCTCGTCGAGCGCGCGCAGGGCGACGTCGTCCATGCCGCCCGTGGCTTCCTTGCGGTAGCGCGAGATAAAGGGGATGGTGCTGCCCTCGTCGATGAGCTTGACAGCTGCCTCGACGTTGGCGGCCTTAAGGTTGAGCTCGCGGGCGAGCTGGGCGATAAGATCCATGGGACTCCTTGCGTTTAAGGTGCGTTTGCAGCACAGAGCTACCAAGGATACCACCCGTCCCAAAAGACTGTTTCGTGGCGAACGAATCAAGCTAAGGTGCAAAATAGCCCCCGCCCCAGAAAAATCGTCGGCAAGGTAGCAAAAAGCCCCGCGGGCAGGAGGCTGCTCGCGGGGCAAAGAAGAGGGGCTTATTTGTGGCGGACCGAGGGGCTCGGTATGGGGCTTCTGCCGCGGTCGCTCTTAAGGCATTACAGCTCGACGAGCTGGCCGGTTTCGGCGGCCTCCTTGATGGCGTTGAGAAGCGTGAGCGTCTTGACGTTATCGGCGGGGGTCACGACGGGCTCGACCTCGCGGCGGACAACCTTCACAAAGTGCTTGAGCTGCATCTTGTGCGGCAACGCCGGGTCGACGGCCGGAATCTCCATCTGCAGCGGCTTGTGCCAGTTGGAGGCGCCGTCGTAGGAGAACTGGTGCAGGCGGGGCAGCGAAAGGGCGCCCTTAGTGCCGCCGATAAAGTAAGCGTCGGCGTCGAAGGGGCGGTACTGCGGATCCTCGCGAGCGGTGGCCTCCCAGTTCCAGGGGCTGGCGGTGGCGTCGGAGATGGTCATGCTCGCAAGCGCGCCATCGGCAAAACGGACGTTGACCACGGCGGAGTCCTCGGTCTCAAAACCGCGGGCGGCGCTGGACTGCATGCCTTGGACGGCAACGGGCTCGCCCAGCAGGTAACGGAGCAGGTCGACGTCGTGCACCAGGTTGACCAGGATCGGGCCGGCACCCTTCTTGCGGCGCCACTCGACGTCGAAGTACTCGTCATTCTTATAGATCATGTAGTGGAAGCTCGATACGGTGAGCTTGCCCAGCTCGCCGGACTCGATGATCTCCTTGGCCTTGTTGACGAAGGGGTTGTGGCGACGGTGCTGACCCACGAGCACGGGCACGCCGGCGGTCTCGGCCTCGGCGGCGAAGGCCTGGGCATCCTCAAGATCGTTGGAAATCGGCTTTTCGACCAGCGGCACGATGTTGCGCTTCACGGCCTCGCGGGCAACGCCCAGGTGCAGGTCGTTGGGCGTGGCGATGATGACGGCCTCGGGCTTGACCTCGTCCATCATCTGGGCGGGATCGGTGTAAAACGGCACGCCGGCGGCCTCGGCCGTGGCGCGGGCGCCCTCAAAGGCGTCGGCGATGGCGACGAGCTCGGCCTCGGGCTCCTCGGTGACAAAGCGGATGTGGTTGCGGCCCATGGCGCCGGCGCCGATAACGGCAATGCGGACGGGGTTGAGCTCAGACATTTCGACTCCTTAATACTGGTGGCGGTGGAATGCGACAAAGGGGCTGTCCCTTTGTCGCATCGGTAAAACTAGGCGGACTTCTTCTTGCTGTCGGAGACCATCATGTAGACGGTGAGCACGACGGCGATGGCGGCGATTACGATGGCGCCGTAGAAGGACTGCTGGTAGGCGGCGCTGCCGGCCTCGGCGTGATACAGCACGGCGGTGATGGGCTGGCTGATCCAGGTGGAGGCGGCGTAACCCAAAAACATGATGCCGTAGTTGACGCCGATGTTGCTGGTGCCAAAGGCGCCGCCGGTGAGCGGCGGGTAGATGACGAGCAGGGCGCCAAAGCTGAAGCCGAGCAGGGCGAGCGCCACAAAGAACATGCTCTGTGTAAAGCTCATCGACATGATGACGAGGGCGACGATGGTGACGACAAGGCTGATGAGCAGCGACTTGTAGGCACCGAGCTTGTCGATGATCTGACCAAAGGACAGGCGGCCGACCAGGTTGGCGCAGGTGTTGACGGAGACGACCACACCGCCGAGGGCGACGGCCGCAGCGCTCGTGGGGTCGGCGAAGAGCTGGACGGCGGCGATGGAAGCAACTTTGCCCACGAGCAGGGTGCCGGCGGTGGCGGCAAAGGCGAAGGTGATGATGAGGACCCAGAAGCGCGGGGTCTTGACCATCTCGCCCGGGGTGAGGTCGCCGAAGGTGCCGGCGTGCGCGCCGCCCTTGGGGGCCTCGAAGCCCTCGGGCAACCAACCGGCCTCGGGGGCCTTCAGGAACAGGGCGGAGGCGGCGATCATCACAAAGAAGATGACGCCGAGTGCCTTAAGAGCACCGAAGATGCCAAGGCTCGGGATGAGCAGCGAGGCGAGCACCGGGGACAGAACGGCGGGACCGGCGGTCGAAGCGGCCAGGGTGATGCCAGAGGCGAGGCCCTTCTTGTCGATGAACCACTTTTGGCCGGTGGTGAGCGCCGGGTTGTAGCCCAGGCCGTTGCCGACGGCGGCGACAAGCGAGAACCACAGGTAGAACTGCCACGGCTCGGTGACGGTGCCGGACATGAACCAGCCCAGGCCGTAGCACACGGCGGCGGCGATCACGACGTTGCGCGGGCCGATCTTATCGGAGATGCGGCCGGCGAAGATGCCCGTCACGGCCATGATGGTCTGAAAGACCGGGAAGGCCCAGGTAAGAGCGCTGGACCACTCGGGGTAGACGGCGAGCAAGTTCTTGCTCACGACGGAATACAGCGCGATGGAGCTGATGAAGAACATGGTGACGCACGCGGCGGAAAGCACGACGGCGCGACCCTTGTTGGAGTTGCTGGAAGCCATTTGACTCTTTCTAATCGATACGGGGGAGGAGCGGGCGTGTCCGCGGGGCCTCCCTGTCAGGTTGGTTTACTGGTCGGTCGGCTTGGCGACGCCGGACTCATCGGACCAAAGCTCGACACCCTTGTTCTTAAGGTAGTTGTCGGCATAGGCGCGACGGCCGCCGGGCTTGGCGGTGAGATCGCCCATCATGTTGGAGAAGCCGCCGTCGACCTTGATGGCGTCGCCGGTGGTAAAGTCCGAGCGCTTGGACGCCAGGAACATGACGGCGTTGGCGATATCGCTGACCTCGCCGATGCGGCGCGTGGCGATCAGGCGGCTGCGGCTCTTTTCGACCTCGGGGTCGGCGTAGAAGTTGGCCGACATCGGGGTCTTAACGAAGCAAGGCTCGACGCAGTTGGAGCGGACGCCGTAGGGGCCCCACTCGGCGGCGAGCATCTTGGACATCATGTTGACGCCGGCCTTGGTGGAGCTGTACACGCCCGAGAACGTCTCGGGGGAGTGACTGGCGACGGTCGAGATGTGCACCAGGCGACCCTGGCCGGCCTTGATCATCTCGCGACCAAAGCGCTGCGAGGTGATGAAGTAACCGGTGAGATTGACGTTGAGCACCTGCTCCCAGTCGCTCAGCGGCAGGTCCTCCATGGCGGCGAAGCGCAGGATGCCGGCGGTGTTGACGAGGACGTCGACGCGACCGAAGTCGGCGATGGTGGCATCGACGGCGGCCTGAACCTCGGTCTCGTCGGTAGCGTTCATCTTGTAGCCCTCGGCGTGGATGCCAAACTCGGCAGCGAGGTCGGCGGCTGCGGCCTTGACCTTTTCCTCGTCTAGATCGAGCAGGACGACGTTGGCGCCGTTGCGGGCGAACTCGCGGCAAATCTCGACGCCCATACCGCCGAGTGCGCCGGTCACGGCGCAGACATCGCCCTCGAGCTTAAGCCAATTGCTCATAGGAACTTCCCTTCTTGTGCCTCCCGGTAGGCCGCTCCCATTAATCGACCCACGTGGTTTTCGCTGGTTATCGTATGCTTTGCATTTGCGCAGGTGAATTGCATATTTGTTAGAATGGCGCTAACCGTAGGTTTACACTGTGCGATGCAGTTTATGCTCAATGGGCGCGTGACCTGCGAAAACAACCCCCTGTGGCACCATGCGGTCACAGGCGCGAAAACGGGAGATTGACGTGTACGATCGACGACTTGAGGCCATATCGGCCGCCGCGGAGCTGGGAAGCTTCTCGCGTGCGGCGGCAAAATTACGTGTGTCGACTCCGGCGCTCGTCAAACAGGTGTCGGGATTTGAGGCCGAGTTTGGCATCACGCTGTTCGAACGCTCGCACTCGGGCGTCAAGGTGACGCCGGCAGGTGCTCTGCTGGTGGACGATGCACGTTCGATCATGCGGCAGTCCGAGGACGCGCTACGCCGCGCCCGACGCGCGGCGGGCAATGGCGGTGCCGTACGCCTGGGCGTGTCGATGATGTGCCCGGGGCGCCAGACGCTTTCGATGTGGACGGGCGTGCACGAGCTGGAGCCATCGCTGCGATTCGAGATCGTGCCGGTAAGCGACCTCTACGACGAGCGCGAATCCGTCATGCGCAGCCTTGGTCGCGAGGTGGATGTGGTGCAGTCGAGTTTTTCGACACCGCGCTGGGGCGACACCTGTCAAAAGCTCCGCATCGTTAACGTGCCGTTTTATATCGACCTACCGCGCACGAGTCCGCTGGCGCGCAAGACGCGCATCACGGTTGCCGACTTGGAGGGTATGCGTCTGCGCGTGCTGCGCCACGGCAACGACGCCATGGACAGCCTGCGCATCGACCTTTTGGCCGACGGTGGCGTGGACGTGATCGATGTGGATAGCTTTGACTTCGCGCTCTTTAACGAGGCGGAGGAAAAGGGCGACGCGGTGCTCACCTGCGGAGCATGGTCGGGCGTGCACCCGGCCTTTGTGGGCGTACCGTTCCTCTGCGGCCGCGAGGTACCGGTCTTTCTGCACTACCCGCTCGAGCCCACCCTCCAAGTCCAAAAATTCGTGAACGCCATGGCTCAGCTTCTCAAATAGCTATCGTGTCGATGATTCTTTAATCCCCGTCCTAGAAAAATCATCTGGTAGAGTTGACCCCGCATGATTTACAAGACGTTATGCGCCACCTACTCTTTTGCCATTTGGGGGATTGAACTTGTGAATACTTCTGTCGCCAAGAAGGCCAGCCAGGCGGTGCGCCTGCTCATGATGGTGCTCACGGCAGTTCTCATCTTCTTCTTCATCAATGTTATGCTGCTCGTCTCCGATATCCAGGGCACGGCGCGCGTGGTCAACTACGCCGGTCTGGTGCGCGGTACCACGCAGCGAATCGTTAAGCTCGAGGACGCGGGCCAGCCTCAAGATGACCTGCTCAAGGCCGTGGATTCATACATCAACGGTTTGCGTTACGGAAGTGACGACCTTAACCTCGTCCGTCTCGACGACGATGAGTATCAGGCAAAGATGACCGAGCTTGCAAACTATTTTGATGAGCTTTGCGCCGAGATCATCCGCGTGCGCGAAGTCGGCTACGAGAACACCGACATCATCTCCATGAGCGAGGAGTTCTTTGGCATTTGCGACGATGCTACGCGACTCGCAGAGGACTACTCTCAGGAGAAGGCGTCGGCGCTCAACTATCTCGAGGGCCTGGTGATCATCGACATCGTGGGCTTGGTGGCGACCTTTGCGGTTGAACTTGTTCGCGCGGTGCGAACTGCCGCGCTCAATCGCGAACTGCAGAGCAAAGTCTATCTCGACGAAGCCACGGGACTGCCCAACAAGAACAAGTGCGAGGAGATCTTGGGGCAGGAGCAGCCTGTCTCCGCGGAGGCGCCCGTTGCGGTGTGCGTCTTCGACCTTAACAATCTGCATACGGTCAATAACAGCTTTGGTCACGAGAAGGGCGACGAATACATCCGCTCTTTTGCCCAGCAACTGGGAAGTGTGGCGTCGGAGACGTGCTTTATGGGTCGCGACGGCGGCGATGAGTTTATCGCGGTGCTGTGGGATGCCGACCGGGCTGCCGTGGAGTCCTGTCTCGCTCGGATTCGCGCGAACGTGAACGAGTATTCCGAAGTCCACCCCGATATGCCCATCAGCTACGCGGTGGGCTATGCACTTTCCAGTGATTTTGACGAGCCGCCTACCATGCGCGAACTCTTTTCCCAGGCCGACAAAAACATGTACATCGACAAGAACCGCGTAAAGGCAGCCGAAACAGCCGACCCGCAACGCGAGGAACGGTAAGCTTGTAACAAAAGGCATAGAAAAGCCTCCGCAGCTCGTGTGTGCTGCGGAGGCTTTATTCGTTGCGGCGCATTGTGTTTGGGTCGTTGAGATGAGTCGATTTGCCCCGAAAGAGGAGGGCATTGACCTTAGGGTCATGCCCGACGAATGAGCGGCAAATCGGCCATCTCGGCGAGCCGAACTACTCCAGCTCAAACGCTCCGGTATAGAGCTGGTAGTAGTATCCGCGCTTGGCGATCAGCTCGTCGTGGTTACCGCGCTCGATAATGCGGCCGTGGTCCAGGCAGATGATCGCGTCGGAGTTGCGCACGGTGGACAGGCGGTGCGCGATGACAAACGTCGTGCGGCCCTCCATGAGCTTATCCATGCCGGCCTGTACGATGGCCTCGGTGCGGGTGTCGATGGAGCTCGTGGCCTCGTCCAGAATCATTGCCGGCGGATCGGCGACGGCGGCGCGTGCGATCGAAATCAGCTGGCGCTGGCCCTGCGACAGCTGTGCGCCGTTGCCGGTGAGCATGGTGTCGTAGCCGTCGGGCAGGCGGGTGATAAAGTCGTCCGCGCCCGCGAGCTTTGCCGCCGCGATGCACTCCTCGTCGGTGGCGTCCAGGTTGCCGTAGCGGATGTTATCCATCACGGTGCCGGTGAACAGGTTCACGTCCTGCAGCACGACGCCCAGCGAGCGGCGCAGATCGGCCTTGCGGATCTTGTTGACGTTGATGCCGTCGTAGCGGATCTTGCCGTCGGCGATGTCGTAGAAGCGGTTGATGAGGTTGGTGATGGTCGTCTTACCGGCACCGGTGGCGCCGACAAACGCGACCTTCTGGCCCGGCTTGGCAAACACGGACACGCCGTGCAGCACCTCGTGGTCGGGCGTGTAGCCAAAGTCGACGTTGTCCATGACCAGGTCGCCGCGCAGCGGTACGTACTCGATCTCGCCGGTTGCGCGGTGCGGGTGTTTCCATGCCCACATGCCGGTGTGGTGGTCGGCCTCCTCGAACTCCCAGGTATCGGGGTTCACCTGCGCGTTGACGAGCGTCACGTAGCCTTCATCGGCCTCGGGCTTCTCGTCGATGAGCTCAAAGATGCGGTCGGCGCCGGCGAGGCCCATGACCACGGCGTTGATCTGCTGCGAGATCTGGCCGATCTGTCCGCAGAACTGCTTGGTCATGTTGAGGAACGGCACTACGACTGCGATGGACAGCGCCATGCCCGAGATGCTCAGGTTGGGCACGCCCAGCGCCAGGAAAATGCCGCCTGCCAGTGCGACCAGCACGTAGAGCAGGTTTCCCAGGTTCATAAGGATGGGCATGAGGATGTTGGCGTACATGTTGGCCTTCTGCGAGACCTCGAAGAGCTTTTCGTTGCGCTCGTCAAAATCGGCCTCGGCGGCAGACTCGTGGCAGAACGCCTTGACGACCTTCTGGCCGTTCATGACTTCCTCGATATGGCCCTCGACCACGCCGAGCTCGGTCTGCTGCGCAATGAAGAAGCGCGCGGAGTTGGAGCCGAGCAGCTTGGTCATAAAGGTCATAAAGGCGACGCCGGCGATGATGACCAGGCACATCCACACGCTGTAGTACAGCATGATAAAGAACACCGTGACGATGACGATGATCGTCATGAGCAGGTTGGGCAGCGACTGGCTGATCATCTGACGCAGCGTGTCGATGTCGTTGGTGTAGTGGCTCATGATATCGCCGCGCTGGTGCGTGTCGAAGTAGCGGATCGGCAGGTCCTGCATGCGGTTGAACATCATCTCGCGCAGCTTCTCGAGCGAGCCCTGCGTGACGATAGCCATGGCGCGGTTCCAGAAGAGCGAGGACAGGACACCGACGCCGTAGATGCAGGCGAGGGTGGTCACGAGCTGCAGAATCTTGGGCTGTGCGGCTTCCCAATCGCCCGACTGCCACGATTCGCTAATAATCTGCAGGGCGCTCTGAAGGAAGGTCGCGCCGATGGAGTTGATGATGGCGCAGAGCACCACGCCGGCGACGACGAGGGGCAAAAGCACGGGGTAGAAGCCAAAGAGCGTCTTGATGAGGCGCGACATGGTGCCACCCTTGCGGTTGAGCGCGCGCTCGGCGGTCGTTGCCTTACTCATGTGCCTCGCCTCCTTCCTGGGTCTGAGCTTGCGTTACGGATGCCACGGTGTCGGCTTCGACGGCCCCTTCGCCCTCGGCAGACATCTTGTTTTGCGAGGTAAAGGTCTCGCGGTAGATCTCGCTCGTCTTAAGCAGCTCGTCATGGTTGCCGATCTGCGCGATGCGGCCGCCCTCCATTACAATGATGCGGTCTGCGTCCTGCACGGAGCTGATGCGCTGGGCGATGATGAGCTTGGTCGTGTTGGGCAGATAGCTTGCCAGTCCTGCGCGAATCTTAGCGTCGGTCTTGGTGTCAACGGCGCTGGTGGAGTCGTCCAGGATCAAGATCTTGGGGCGACGCAGCAGGGCGCGTGCAATGCACAGGCGCTGCTTCTGACCGCCCGAAACATTAGAGCCGCCCTGTTCGATCCAGGTGTCGTAGCCCTTGGGGAAACCGTCGACAAACTCGTCGGCGCAGGCCAGATGCGCCGCCTCGCGGACTTCCTCGTCGGTGGCGTTCGGGTCGCCCCAACGCAGGTTCTCGGCGATGGTGCCGCTAAACAGCACGTTTTTCTGCAGCACCATGGCGACCTGGTGACGCAGCGCGTCCAGGTCGTAGTCGCGCACGTCCACGCCGCCCACGCGCACAGCGCCTTCGGTGGTGTCGTACAGGCGGGCGATGAGGTTTACGAGCGTGGACTTGGCCGAGCCGGTGCCGCCGATGATGCCGATGGTCTCGCCGCTCGTAATGTGCAGGTCGATATCGTCGAGCGCCTGGCGCTTCGCATGCTTGGAATACTTAAAGCTCACGTGGTCAAAGTCGATGGAACCGTCGGCAACCTCGAGCACGGGCTCGGCGGGATCGGCGATCGTGGGCTCGGCGGCCAGCACCTCGGCAATGCGGTGTGCCGATTCGTCGGCCATGGTCACCATGACAAAGATCATCGACAGCTGCATCAGGCTCATGAGAATCTGGAAACCATAGGTAAAGGTCGAGGAGAGCTGGCCCACGTCGAACAGCGTGCCCTGGCTCGTGATGATGAGCTTGGAGCCCAGGTAGATGATGACGACAAACGCGCCGTTGACGCAGATGTTCATCATGGGGTTGTTAAAGGCGAGCAGCTTCTCGGCGCGGGTGAAGTCCATCTGGACGTCGCGTGCAGCGGTCGCGAACTTCTCCTTCTCAAAGTCTTCGCGCACATAGCTCTTGACCACGCGCATGCCGGTGACGTTTTCCTCGACGGACTCGTTAAGGGCGTCGTACTTGTGGAACACGCGCGAGAAGATGGGGCGCACCTTAAAGATGATAAAGAACAGTCCAAAGCCCAGCAGCGGAATGATGACCAGGTAGACCATGGCAATGCTGCCGCCCATGATAAACGCCATGGTAAAGGCGAAGATCAATACCAGCGGCGCGCGCACGGCGATACGGATGATCATCATAAAGGCCTGCTGCACGTTGTTGATGTCGGTGGTCAGGCGCGTGACGAGCGAGGAGCTCGAGAACTCATCGATGTTGGCAAAGCTGAACGTCTGGATCTTGTAGAACAGGTCGTGACGCAGGTTCTTGGCGAAGCCGCAGCTCGCATGGCTGCAGGTGACGCCGGCGGCGGCACCAAAAGCAAGCGACGTCAGCGCGATGAGCACCAAAAAGCCCGCGGTGGGAAGCATCTCGGCTACGGTGACGCCGTCTTTGATGGCGTCGATCAGGTTGGCGGTGATAAATGGAATCAGCATCTCGCAGAGCACCTCGCCAAGCACGAGCAACGGCGTGGCAACGGTGACTTTCATATAGTCGCGGATGCTGCCCATGAGGGTTTTAATCATCCAGTTCCTCCCAGGTTACGCGGATTTTATCGAGCATTTCGGCGAGGTCCTCGCGCTCGTCGTGGGTGAGCGCGCTAAAGGCCTGTTTTCTAAAGCGGATGCGGGCCGCCTGGTCGATGCGGGCGTTTTCTCGGCCGGTTTCAGTCAGGCGAATGGTGAGTTGCCGGCGATCCTTGGGGTTACGGCTGCGCTCGATGAGGCCGTTGAGCTCGAGCTTGGACAGGATCTCGGAAAGCGACCCCGGCTTGAGGTCGAAGTGCATGCCGAGTTCCTGCTGCGACATCTCGCCGCCGGGTTGCTTGGCCAGCAGGCAGATGATGGGCGCCTTGCCGGACACGCCTCCGCCATGAAAATGCATGTAATGGCCGCAAAAGCCCAGGCCGCTCAGGATGCGCTTGGCGAGTTTGTCTTCAGCGCTGACCGCTTCGGGTATGTCTACCGGTTGCGACGGGTCACCGCCGGGCTCGTGCGAACAAAGGCTAAGAGGTTCATCGCACATGAATTAGTGCTGCTCCTTTCTTTAGTTAGGTAGAGGAATTGTTTTGTACCTAAGTGATTCTAGAGGTACCTAACTGATTGTCAAGGTACCGAATCGATTTTGTGGCAGTGCTGGGATGCCGGTGCCAGGGGAATCTTGGACAGTCTTTGCAGCGTAGATTCAGCGGGCCACGGCGTATCCCGGAGTTTCCGATAGGTTCATTAAGGGGGCGAGACTGGCAGTTGCCGGTTTCGCCCCCTTGGCTTTCCGGGACTTAGAGCGGCTCGTCGCCGGTTCGGAGGATGGCGAGATATGGCTCATATGAAAACGTGCGGTATCGTTTCCTGCTCGTATCGCGTTGGACAAGAATGCCCCAATCGGTAAATTGGGATATAAGGTTGTTTGCGCTCGATCTGCTAATCTGCATTCGTTCAGACACAAAGGCGGTGTCGACGATCGGATTGCCCTCGAGAAGGTCGAGTAGCATAAGGGCGTTCGTCGTAGCCCTTCCCGCCTTTTCGCGAATCAGCTTTTCGGTTTCCGAATGGAGGTCGACAAGCTTCCGCATCGAATCCCGTGCCTCGCGTGCGCTTGCAAGCAAGCAGGTGCTGAAAAACGAAACCCATCCCTCAAAATCGCCTCTCTGCCTTACGCGCATAAGCCAATCGTAGTATTCGCTCCTGTGTCGTTTGAGTTCATACGAGGGGTAGATGACCGGCTTGGTGAGCGCCCCATCATGTATGAGCGAAAGGAGGATGAGCAGACGCCCGAGGCGTCCGTTGCCGTCGAGGAACGGGTGTGTGGTTTCAAACTGGTAGTGCACCAAAGCGGCCTTGATGACCGGATCGATGTCGTCACGCTCGTTGATGAAAAGCTCGAGGTCGCCAAGTGCCTCCTTCATATCCTCCGTGTTGGGAGGGACATACGGGGCCTCATTGAGCGTGCAGCCGTTTGGTCCGACCCAGTTCTGAGTCGTCCTGAACTGGCCCGGCGTCTTGTCGGAGCCTCTGCCATTTCCAAGCAATGTGGCATGGACGGATTTGAGCAGCCTCATACAGAGTGGCAGTTCCTCCATGAGCTTGGTCGCCTGCTGCACCGCTCGAGTGTAGTTGACGACGTCGGTTAGGTCCCGGCTCGCATTGGATTCGTTTGACGGGTCAAGAACATCATCGAACGTACATTGCGTACCCTCGATTTGAGAGGACAAGAGCGCTTCCTTGCGAACGTACATAGAAAGGTACATGTCGATGTTCGGAACAAAGCGAGACATGCCCTCAACCTCGCCGAGTATGGCGCGACAATCGGAGACAAGCCGCATGGAATCAGCGGATAAATTGATTGGAAAGAATGAATCCATATTGGCGGGTCTAAACGAATCATAGGCGAGGGCTCCTGAAAGGTTGTGCCTGACGTTTCCCTGTCGTCCGGGTGTGATGGGTGCGAGCATCGTTAGTGTCCTAAGAACAAATTTGAGCCAAAACTTGTTCTTAGAATTTTATAGCGCCTTCTAAGGCCAAGTTTCTGCAATAAGAAGCGTCAGAAAAACTCTAAGAACAAAATTACGCCCAAACTCGGTCTTACATCCGAAGGCA
This sequence comes from uncultured Collinsella sp., assembly GCA_902470345.1. Classification (GTDB taxonomy): domain Bacteria; phylum Actinomycetota; class Coriobacteriia; order Coriobacteriales; family Coriobacteriaceae; genus Collinsella. The sequence continues at coordinate 8,257 of CABRGB010000019.1, read as the reverse complement.
AGACTTAGATTGCACTGCGCTACACTTAGTCGCACTATGGCGACATCGCGCCGCGCCCGATCCAAGGGGGACACTCATGAAGAACACTCAGCTGCTGCTGATTAACGATATGTGCGGCTACGGCAAGGTCGCGCTTTCCGCCATGCTGCCGGTGCTGTCGCACATGGGTTACCGTATCCATAACCTGCCGACGGCACTTGTGTCCGATACGCTCAACTATCCCAAGTTCTACATCCATGACACCACCGAGTACGTGCGCCAGAGCCTCGCCATCTGGGAGGAGCTCGGCTTTGAGTTCGACGCCATCTCGACCGGCTTTATCGTGACCGAGGAAGAGACGCGCATCATCTCGGACTTTTGCCACCGCCGTGCGCAAAAGGGCACCAAGGTGTTCGTTGACCCCATCATGGGCGACAACGGCAAGCTCTATGCGGGCGTGCCCGAGTCCACGATTGGCCTTATGCGGCACCTGCTGGAGTGCGCAGACTACGCGGTGCCCAACTATACCGAGGCGTGCCTGCTTGCCGATAGGCCTATCGCCGAGCAAATTACGCCTGATGAGGCCCGCGCCCTTGTGGACGCCGTGCGCGAGCTGGGTGCCAAGTCGGTGGTCATTACGAGCGCCGTGGTCAATGGCACGAACGCGGTTATCGGTTACGACCATGTAGCGGGGGAGTACTTTACGATTCCCTTTGAGCTCATTCCGGTGTATTTCCCGGGCACGGGCGACACGTTCTCGGCGGTGCTCGTCGGCCGCGTTATGGCAGGTTGGAGTTTGCAGCGCGCGACGTCCGATGCCATGCGTGTGGTGGCTGAGCTTATCGAGCGCAATGCCGACCAAGAGGACAAGTCGGCTGGCCTTCCCATCGAGGCCTGCCTGGATGTGGTTGACCATGAGTAATGCTGGCGAGGGCGGCATCAAGCCTGCGGGCGAGAACAAGCCACTCGGCGCGCCGCGTGGCAAGCGTCCGCGTATCCGCGTGAGCTGCGTGGACCAGCTGGGTGCGTGCCGCTGCCACCATGGTCACAAGCCCGGCGACGTTTTTGACTTCGACCGCGACCGCGGCAAGATGTGCTCCATGGCCTGCCACGTGGGCTTTCCCTATATCGACATCCTGCGCTACGGCGGCACCGTGCCCGGCAACGAGCCCGGCACGGCAAAGTTCTGCTGCCCCGAGGTCGATACGTTGAACGTCTGGCTCGCCGAGATCGTCGACGAGTAATTGAGCGCAATGTGACAAAGGGACAGTCCCTTTGTCACATTCGCCGGTGGTGCTCCTTCTATTGTGCTTGTAATCTCAAATCTCTGCATTTCATCCGATTTTAGGTTCTAAAAATTCTACACTTCATCGATAATCAAGCATATAAAACTTTGCATTTCATTCGATGACACCGAGGGGAGAGCCTATGCTGCGCAGGAAAATAGCGGCAGAGCTGGAGCGTTGGCTGAAGTCTTCCGAGCAAAAGGCCTTGTTCATTACGGGTTCTCGCCAGATTGGCAAAAGCTATTCGATTCGCGCATTTGGCAAAGCCAACCATGCAACCTACATCGAGCTTAACCTCATGGAAAATCGCCAGGCAAAAGATGCTCTTCTCGAGGCGCGGGATGCCGATGATTTCATCAGCAGGGTGACGCTTCTTTCGGGAAAGTCGATTGCACCAGGCAAAACGCTCGTGTTTATCGATGAGGTCCAAGAGGCCCCCGACATCATGACGATGGCAAAGTTCCTTGTTGAGGACGGGAGGTGCCGTTGGGCGTTTTCGGGGTCAATGCTCGGGACTCAGTTCAAGGGCGTCAGGTCCTATCCCGTGGGGTATGTCCACGAGCTTAGGATGTTCCCGCTCGATTTTGAGGAGTTTTGCTGGGCAATCGGGGTGAGCGAGGGGGCTCGTCAAACGATACGTGACGCGTGTATCAGCGAGAGGCCCATTCCTGATTACATTCATGACGCGATGATGGCAAACTTCAGGACCTATACCGTTGTCGGCGGAATGCCGGAGGTCGTGCAGCGTTTTCTTGACACGCGGGGCGACCTTGCCTCTGTTCGTCAGCTGCAGTCAGAGCTCAACGAACAGTACCGGCGGGATATCTCCAAGTATGCAAGCGGGCGAGCCCTTCAGGCGCAGAGCATCTACGATCAGCTCCCTATTATGCTCGAGGGCGAAAACAAGCGCTTCGTGCTCAATTCCATTGATCCTAAGGCGCACTACGAGAAGTATCAGCGAGATTTTGTATGGCTTGTCGATGCCGGCGTTGCTCTCAAAGCCGATATCGTAACCGAGCCAAAATCGCCCCTGCTCAAGACGGCACGACCATCGCAGTTCAAGCTATATCAATCGGATACGGGCATGTTGATGGCGCGCTACCCCGTTGGAGTCGCCCAAGCGGCGTATCTTGATAGCAAGGAGCCCAACCTGGGCGGCATTTACGAAAACGTGGTGGCCCAGCAGCTGGCTGCCCAAAATCGCCAGCTTTACTACTATCAGACAAAAAAGCGCGGTGAAGTGGACTTTGTGGTCGATGGGCCGGATGGGACGGCTGTTCCGATCGAGGTTAAATCGGGCTCCTATTACCACGCGCACGCTGCGCTCGGTCATGTGCTTGATACGGCTGAATATGGCGTAAGGCTCGGGATTGTTTTCTCGAGAGGCAACGTTGAGCGCAACGGAGCGGTTCTCTATTTGCCGCTATATGCGACCTGGGCCCTTTCGGATGTTTTGGGCGACTCCTGTGCCGAGGGGATAAAGTTGGAGGTCAAGCCGGTCTAGGGCCAGTCCCGGATGTGACAAAGGGACTGTCCCTTTGTCACATTCATGAGCGTGGGTTTTCTCCCACCGAGATAACGAGCGTGGATTTTCTCCCGTTTAGAGCGCCCTCGAACGCTCAAAGTGGGAGAAAATCCACGCTCGTTTTATGCCGATGGCGTGGCCCGTGTGCCCGTGCCGCCCGAGCGCCTACAGCTGCTCAAGCATAGCGGTGCAACCGGCGAGTACGTCGCGGTACGTGGCATCGAAATTGCCGGTGTACCAGGGGTCGGCCACGTCGCTGGGGCGCTCGGCCCAATCGAGTAAGCGCGTAATCTTGCCGTCGGGGTCGTCGCCAAAGATGCGACGCAGGCCACGCGCGTTCTCGGCATCCATATAGACAATGCGATCCCAGTCGCCATACTCCGCGCGACGCACCTGGCGGGCACGGTGCGCAACGACGGGAATCCCGACCTCGCGCAGCTTGGCAACGGTACCGTGGTGTGGCGGGTTGCCGATCTCCTCGGTCGAGGTCGCAGCGGAATCAACGACAAACTCGCCCGCGCGCCCGGCGCGCCGCACCAGCTCGGTAAACACCGACTCAGCCATCGTCGAGCGACAGATGTTCCCATGGCAGATAAAAAGACACTTTACCAATCTGAACCTTTCTTGAGTTATGACCTAGACGGTTCTTTGTTGATGGGACTACCAATATGCACACATGCGCGTACGGCTTCAAGTAAAAACGAAGTGTTATTGGAGCCGAGGGTATCAAACTGCCAACATGGGATTTGGGGTACCCCGTTATTCTCAGAGAACCTGGTTGCCGGGATCGCTGGCTGCCTTAACAAGGCTTACTATCCTTTCTTTATAAAGAACGATTATGAAAGACACGGCAAGGGACGTTAATCGAAAAGCGCATTACAATGTATGTCTATGTAATGATTGAATTAAAGAGGCGAACGTGAAGGCACCAGCTACTACGGTACGAATTGATCCTAAGCTAAAAGACGCTGCTAACGCTGTGTTTGATGAACTTGGCATTAGCCTTTCTGCGGGCGTAAGTGCTTTTTTGAAAGCAGTGGTTCGCGAGCAGGGGATGCCATTTGAGATGAAGCTGGATACGAATGGCATTTTATATTCTGGTTCGGCTAAAGATGACAAGGCGATTGTGCCGGATGAATTGCGCGGAAACGCAGAGCTTAACCGCGCTGGGGTAGCAAAAAAAGACGAATTTTATACCCAGCTTTGCGATATCGAGGCGGAACTTTGCTTTTATAAAAATTGCTTTGAAGACAAAGTGGTCCTATGCAATTGCGATGACCCCTTTGAGTCAAATTTCTTCAAGTACTTTGTTTTGCATTTTAATGAACTAAAAATCAGGAGGTTAATCGCTACCTGCTATCAATATTCTTCATTATCTAGAAATGAGTGTTCGGTCGATAAACTGTTTGTCTCGCGTGCCGTTGGGTGTAGGAGAGCCTACAAAGCTGTTGTTACGTTTGTTGATGACGACAACATTCAGACTGACCACAATACGTTTATTCCCGAAAGCCTGTTTTCTTTGCCGGGAAACTCTATTGAGTTGCTTGACGGCGACGGGGATTTTCGTTCAAGTGAATGTCTCTCTTTATTGGATTCCTCTGATGTTGTTGTTACTAATCCGCCCTTTTCGTTATTTAGGGACTTCATTGGCACTCTAATTTCAAAAGAAAAGAAATTCCTAATTATTGGAAACATTAACGCAGCTACCTATAAGGAAGTGTTCCCGCTGATTCGAGATAATAAAATATGGCTCGGGGCAAGTATTCATTCAGGGGATAGAAAATTCTATGTTCCTAGCACTTATCCGCTTCAAGCGGCTGGTTGTGGATGCGATGATGACGGAAGACGGTATATAAAAGTAAAGGGTATTCGCTGGTATACGAATCTTGACATGACGCAGCGCCATAAAGGGCTCGAGCTATCAAAAGCGTATAACTCTCAAGATTACCCAACTTTTGATAATTACAATGCCATTAACGTGTCGCGTACCGCGAATATCCCATACGATTACCCAGGAATAATGGGTGTGCCAATAACGTTCTTGGATAAATACGATCCAGACCAGTTTGATATTTTAATGTTGGCCAATGGCAACGTCCGTGCTAATTCAAATCCGGAAACATTGAAGCTGGTCGGTTATAAACGCCATATGAATGACAAGGGCGGTGTGGGGGTTATAAATGGGAAACGCTCCTATGCCCGTATTCTTATTCGAAATAAGCGTCCAGAGGTGGGCTAATGAGCAAAACGGTTCAATTGCGTGTGCCTTGCTGTTATCAAGGCGGCAAGCAGCGAATTGCTGGTCAAATAGTAGATAGACTGTTGTCTGTTTACCCCGAAGACAACGGAATTGTACAGTTCTATGATATGTGCTGCGGTTCAGGGGCCATAACGATAGAGCTTCTTAATAGGGGTATTAAGCCTCAGCAAATCACCATGCTAGATGCTAGCTCTTGGGGAACCTTCTGGAAAGCCATAGGGGAAGGCGAATTCGATTTAGCAGTCTTTAAAGAAGAGCTGGATAGAATTCCAAAAGATAAACGAGAAATTAAGACATATATGACTGCACTTGCAAATGAGCCTTTAAAGGGGGATGAGCGTTATATATATCCTATTCTCCAATCCTGCTCTTTTGGGGGGAAGCAAATATGGCTCAAAAATGGCAAGTGGTCCAACGCGTTTTTTCGCGACTATTGGGAGCCGACAGCCAGCAGTGTTCGAAAAAGTCCAGCTAATCCAATGCAGCCCGCGCCAGAAACCCTGTATAGGCGCGTGAGGGAACTTGTTAAAAGCGGCAACGGGATAACCTGTCTGAAAGAAAACATCCTAGATTTTGCGTATAGCGAAATTGGCAAACCTGCTGTCGTTTATGTCGATCCTCCATATCGGGGTACTACGAGCTATGGCTTTAATTTCGATCTAAATGTGTTCGTCGAGGCTTTTAAAAAGCTCAACGATTCGCCGCTATTCATTTCAGAGGGCATTCCTTTGGGGAGCCAATCAGAAGAACTCGTCTTTGGGGGAGCGAAAGGCGGAATCAGTGGTAATAAACCAAAAAAACACAGGGAGTGGATAACGCGATTCTAGGGCAGTTTTTTACCATAGTCCGAGCAGCCTTGATCTCCTGTTGCTGCCATTATAGGCAACGACTTTCGAAACATCGATAAAGTCATTAAGGTCAGAGGCATCAAATATCGACATGAAGAAATATCTTTCGTCGATTTTTGTAAAAACAAGAATCTTATTTACTAGATAGTCTCTCTCAAAGGAATCTAATATATTTTCCCCATCAGATGATTCACCTTTGATTTGTAGGCGCCAGGTTCCGTTAGCTTTATCGCCGGTGGGATATTTAATTGTGTTTCCCTTATAGTCAACGCCGTCGTAGTTAATGGTAATGTCGATTGAAGAACTTGTATTTGCCGGATCGATGCCAAAGAACTGCACTCCGCCCTTCATCTCGGTGCTGGAGCCATCAATTGAAAAGGCGGTGTATTGCGGATCTCCCTGCTTTACGAGTGATTTTTTCGACAAATCAAGGATATTTCTTGAGCCTCCAGTCATCTTTCTAGTTTCAAACCAAATGCTGTTACCGTCGCCGTTGAGCTTGTCGAGGGTTGGTTCGGAAGCATAAAGGCGTGCCTTGATCTTTACCTTGGTCGTATCGGGCAGAGCGGACTTATGCTGCCCATCTGGCATAATTGGGGGAAGCGAGGCCTTAATACGGCTGATGAATGGTTTGATGCTGTCAAGGCTTTCTTTAGAGATCTGTCTCCGCGCTGATTCCCTGCGAATTCGAGTTTTGGCTTCTTTCGAGACATACCCAGCCTTGAGAAGTGTTTCAATATCCTCTTGGCATTTAATCTCCATGGATAGCCCTTGCATTTCAGTAATATCACTGATATATGAATCGATTTGGCGTTGAACGGATCGATCGGATTGCTTGCTCAGATCAAGCTGCTCGATGGAACAGCTTTCAAGATTCGTCCAGAGCCCACCAGCAGTTAGATTGTTCGATCCAACAACGACGATGGACCTGTCTTTTTTCTTGAAGTTGTAAACCTTTGAATGGAAGGTCTGGTCAGATTCGGTATGAACGACATAAAGTTTGTCGGCCAGCTTAGACAAGCTGATCAGGGCTTCGTATGATGTGCCATCGAGGTCAATTCCGACAAAAATATTGATTTCTGCGCCACGAGCCTTGAACTGCTCTAGAGCTGGCTTGAGCCTAAGAACACCGCTATTTTTTGCAAAGGCCACTATGATATTTGCTATATCAAAATCAGCGTCTTCGAGACAACTGATAAGGTAATCGCCAAGATTGCCGTTTAGAGGCTGGTTGATAACGGTGGTGTTGGGCATATTAAAGTCTCCCGTTCATTGGAGAAAACGTTGCCTATATGATAAGACATTAATTCCGGTCAGTCCCTGTATACGTGGCAGCTCGATGCTCGGAGCGTTGATCACGAGCCTGTCTTCATTATTGGTTAAAGGACACCGCTGATAGCCCGCTGTCGTGTTGACTGGTTGAGGTCGCGTTCGGTGCTAGCCGCATGTCGTCCCTTTATTACGTGCAAACAATACGCGTTTCATAGGACGAAATCCTTTCATATAGAGGCAATTTAAATCTAAGAGGGTTTGTACCCAGCCCAATTTCTTAGCCAGCGTTGAGGCGGTGGGCGGCGACGGCATCAAGCCCGTTGAGGCCCGCTTCACTCGTCTATGCATCCAGCTCAACGATTGCGACAAGGTCGCTGATGATGCGGAGTTTACCGAAAAGCTCGAAGCGCGTGGCATCGTGCATGTCAACGGCGGCGTGCAGATTGTCTATGGCAACATGGCATCTAACTACGCAACCCAGATGCGCGAGCTGCTGGACATGGAATAAACGCCCCACATATCTATAAAATCCGGTGTAGAAGGCGGCGGCAGACAATGCGTCTGTCGCCGCCTTTGAGTTACCCCACGCGCATTTCGTGTACTTCGGATACACGAAATCGTAGAAAAGCGTGTATCTGAAATACACGAAATAGCACTGCTGGAGCTTGCAGGCGGATAAACACTACTCGTATGGGACGGTTTTCACCGGTTGCTCGCCACCTTGGGCTATGTTCGCTCCTATGCCTGCATCCGGGGCTGTGCTGATTGACGCTTGCGCTCCCAGCGAGCCAACTTAATCGTCACCAGCGTGAGGGCCCAGGCCACAAGCGAGAACGCGGCGCCCACTGCGCCCACGTACGCAATGCCAACGCTGCTTACCACGGCGCCGCCCACTGCGGTGCCAAAAGAGATGCCGACGTTAAACGCCATGGGCTCAACCGAACTTGCGAGTACCATCGACTTGGGATGGCGGCTGCGTGCCACGTCCATAAAGTGCGTGATGCACGATACCGAGAACAGGTACATGAGCAACGCCAAGCTAAAGACAAAGACCAGCGCGAGCGGCATGGTGCCGCCCACAGCAAAC
>CABRGB010000018.1 GCA_902470345.1 uncultured Collinsella sp. | reverse complement strand
AATCACCTTAGCTTGTCGAGCTCTTGCAGAAACTCATCGACGTCTTTGAAATCGCGATAGACCGAAGCAAAGCGGATGTAGGCCACTTTATCGATCTTGGCCAACCGCTTAAGAACCATATCGCCCAGCTCATGGGATGTAACGGCCGTAAGCGTACGGGAGCGAAGCTCGACCTCAATATCGTCAATGATCTCGTTGAGCTTTTTAGTGTCGATATCTCGCTTGATCGTGGCTCGCATCAAACCGACCAGCAGCTTATTGCGATCGAACCGTTGCTTGGTTCCGTCTGACTTAATGACCTCGATAGGGTCTTCACAACGCTCAAATGTCGTAAAACGATAATTACATGAGCAGCATTCGCGACGGCGCTTAATGGTGTTATTAGATTCCTGCATGCGGGAATCAACAACGCGGGTATGTGCCTTGCCGCATTTAGGACAGCGCATGGTACCTCCTCTAAAACGATTACAAGGGTACCATGCGACAGTACTTAAATCTTAGGGACGTGCGGGAACTTTAAGATGCGCACCGGCATCGAGCGAGCCATGCTCCAGGTGATTGACGTTGCGGATCATATCAGAGGTCTCCTGCGTGGAAAGACCTTCAATCGGATGCTCCTGGGCAAGCGACCACAAGGAATCGCCAGACTGAACACGGACGGTCTCATAGGTAACGTTAGAAGCCGACTCGGCATATGCGGCGTGACGAGCGCTGAAGATCGAGGTAGCAAGTACAAAGAAGAGCGTGAGCGCAACGGCCAGGGCGACAATCGTCGAGACCTTTAGGGCAACGGGGGCCAAAGTCGTGGCGACGCACTGGCTGCGGACGGGCTTGCCAGGCAGTGTTTGGAAACCAGATCGGCCGCCTTTGACAACCGTGAAAGCCGGCGCCACAGGCGCCTCGAGCTTAAGGGCAAGGTTTCCCTGGACCATATCCGTTGCGTTCATCATGTTCTCCTCTCGCGTGATTTGCTGAGAACAGTTTTATCAAGCCGCGCGGACAAAAATGTCTAGCGCGAGAACGAATGTTCGGTTATTATTATCTTCGAACAGTTGTTCCTGTCAAGCAATAATCGAACATTTGTTTGACATTGGCAGAGAGGATCCCCTGATGTCTCGCAAAATTACCAAGCGTCAGCAGCAGATTTACGACTTCATCAAGGAATATCAGCAGGAGAAGGGCTACCCGCCCAGTGTGCGCGAGATGGCATCGGCCGTAGGCCTCTCCTCCCCCAGCACGGTGCATGCTCATCTCTCTGCCCTGGAGGCTCGAGGACTGCTCAAGCGCGATGCCACCAAGCCGCGCGCCCTAGAGCTCTTTGATGAGGACGGATCCTCTGTCTCGATTTCCAAATCCGATGAGCCCACAGCGCCCCGCGGAACGGTCTCGCTGCCGCTCGTCGGTCGCGTCGCGGCTGGGATTCCCATTCTGGCCGAGCAAAACATCGAGGACACTTTTACCATCCCGACCGAGATCGCCACAGACCAGGGCTCCTTTATCCTTGAAGTGCACGGCAGCTCAATGATCAATGTCGGCATCTACAACGGCGACTACATTATCGTTCGCGAGCAAAAGAGCGCCATGAACGGCGAAATCGTCGTGGCAATGATCGATGGCTCGGCGACCGTCAAGACGTTCTACAAGGAGCAAGGGCGTGTGCGCCTGCAGCCCGAGAACGACACTATGGAGCCCATCTATGCGACGAACCCCGTTATTTTGGGTAAGGTTGTCGGTTTAATGCGCCGGTTCTCGTAATGCAAAAACGCATCACCATATTTGATACCGTCCGCGGGTTTACGATGCTATCGATGGCAGGTTTCCACGCCTGCTACGATTTGGCCTACCTATATGGATGGGATATACCATGGTTTACCGAAACGGTTTTCCAGGATATCTGGCGCGCTAGTATCAGCTGGGTATTTTTGTTTATCGCCGGTTGGATGTGCACGCTCTCGCGTAATAACGGTAAGCGCGCCCTCAAATACGCAGCCGTAGCCTTGGTCGTATGGATGGCAACTACACTGGTGTCAGTCGACGATTCGGTAAACTTTGGCATCATTTATTGCATGGCAGCGTGCACCGCGGTGGTTGCACTCACCCGTCCGTTACTCACAAAAATACCGGGCTCGTGGGGCATCGCAGTGTGCCTTGTTCTTTTTGCCCTAACCTGGGGCATTCCAAAGGCGGTCTACCCACTCCCCTACCTGGCATGGCTTGGAATCCCGGGCCCGGGCTTTGTTTCGGGAGATTACTATCCGCTCATTCCGTTTGTCTTTATGTACCTTACCGGCTTTTTTGCTGCCCAGGCGGCACAAGCATCAAGCCTCGAAGCGCCAGCATGGGCATACGCCAATCCCATCCCGGCGCTCGCAGTCCTCGGTCGGCATGCCTTACCGTTCTACCTGCTCCATCAGCCGGTCATTCTAGGCGTGCTAGAGCTCGTTTATTCCGTACGATAGCGCTCAAGACGCGGCGCGATTCGGGCTGGCAACTTCGCCACAATGCGAACGCCGTCCTCGAGATATTCCTCATGAAGAAGGGTTCCCTGCTCATGCACCAGCGTAATGAGGGCGCCCTCGCGATACGGGATATCAGCGGAGAGCAAGACATCGGTGGCAGCTGCCTCACGAGCAATACGGTCAACGAGATCGTCGAGCCCCTCGCCCGTCTGGGCCGAGAACAGCACGGCCTCGGGATAGCGACGATGGAAACTCAAGCGATCGACGCTATCGAGTAGGTCGATTTTATTGAACACCGTAAGCGTCAAACGCTCGCCGGCACCGATCTCGTCAAGAACGCGATCGACTGCCTCGAGCTGGCGCTCGTAGTCCTCGTCAGAGGCATCCACAACTTTAAGGATCAGGTCGGCACCAAGAACCTCGGAGAGCGTGGACTTAAAGGCATCAACGAGACCATGCGGTAGCTTTTGAATAAAGCCAACGGTATCGGTAATGGTCATGCCACGACCACCGGGCAAGCGATACGAGCGCGTCGTCGGATCGAGCGTGGCAAACAATTTGTCCTGTGAAAGCACCGTAGACCCGGTCAGGCGATTGAGCAACGTCGACTTACCGGCATTGGTATAACCGGCTAAGGCAACGCGAAACGCCGGCGACTCGATACGACTCTTTGACTGGACATCGCGGCGCTGTTCAACCTGCTTGAGCTCGCGACGAAGCGCGGCGATCTTGTTGCGAATCAAACGTCGGTCAACCTCGAGCTGGCTTTCGCCCTGACCAAAGCGCGAACCAATGCCACCGCGTGTCTGCTCTTTAGCAAGATGGCTCCACATACCGCGCAAGCGAGGCAACAGATACTGCAATTGGGCTAGCTGCACCTGCAGGCGTCCCTCACGAGTCTGAGCGTGCAGGCCAAAAATATCGAGAATCAACGCCGTACGGTCGATAATCTTCACCGGTTCGCCCACGGCTTTCTCTAGATACGACTGCTGCGAGGGCGTTAAATCGTCGTCGAAGATAACAACATCGGCATCCATTCGATGCACGAGCCCGCGAAGCTCCTCAACCTTACCGGAGCCGATAAACGATTTTGGATACGGCTTAACCAGACGCTGTGACAAACGCGCCACGCACTGGGCGCCAGCCGTATGGGCCAGGCGCTCAAGTTCGTCAAGCGAACGATCGAGCGGCCAGGCGTTATCGCGCCACTCAACTCCGACAAGAACGGCACGTTCGGGCTCAGGCGCCGTGGGAACGAGGGGAAACCGAGCCATTAGACCGCCTCGATACGGTGAAGGATATCCTTAACGACCTCATCGATCGTAAGCTCGTCCATATCGAACCACACGATGCGGTCATCGCGTTTAAACCACGAAAGCTGACGCTTGGCATAGCGACGCGAACGCATCTTAATGAGTTCGCGAGCCTCATCCATAGAAATCATGCCGTTAAGGGCATCGATAATCTCTTTATAGCCAATCGCCTGCATCGAAGTCAGGGCATCTCCCAGCCCCTGGTCCATAAGACCGCGAACCTCATCAACAAGACCCTGCTCAAACATCAGATTGACGCGTAGGTTAATACGCTCGTAAAGAGCCTCGCGATTACGCGTCAATCCAAACCACAGAGCGTGATAATGCTCGTGCGGAACACTAAACTGCAACTTTTGCTGTGCGTAGGACACGCCATCATCGTGCATTTCGAGTGCGCGAATCACGCGGCGAACATTATGGGGGTGGATGACCGCAGCGGACTCGGGGTCACGTTCGGCAAGCAGCGCGTGCAGCGCTTCCTCGCCAATGCGCTCGGCAAGCTCCTGATACCCCGCGCGGCGATCGTCCTCAAGCTCGCCTGAGGGAAAATCCATCTCATCCAGGGCGGCCTTGAGATACAGGCCTGTGCCCCCGCAAAACACCGGTAGGCGGCCCTCGCCCAGCAAGCGCTCAACATGCACACGAGCGTCTGCCTGATACAGCGCTGCAGAATATGCAACACCCGGTTCAACAATATCGACCAGGCGTAGAGGCGCCGTACATTCCTCGGGTGTCATCTTGGCAGTGCCGATATCCATGCCTCGATAGATTTGCATCGCGTCACACGACAGCACTTCGGACGAAAGGCGAGCCGCCAAACGATCTGCGACATCACTTTTACCAACCGCGGTCGGACCGACAATCGCAACGGCGGAAAGGCCTGCCCCGGGAGAAACCATTAGCGCGGCTCGCCCACAACGGATCCGGACAGATACCACGTCTTGGCAACATCGACGTCAACATCGACAATCTTGCCAATCAACTGATCGATGCTGTAGCCCTCGGGAATCGGTGCATGAACGGTCTGATTCTTAGGACTCTTGCCCAGCAGCACCGCGTCATTCTTTTTGCTCGTACCCTCAATAAGCGCCGGCACAACGGTGTGCAGCTCACCCTGGTTATACTCGTGCGCTGTGGTCTCGATAACCTTCACCAAGCGGTTGAAGCGCTCAAGAATCACCTCATGCGGCGTGGGATCGTCAATCTCGGCTGCCGGAGTACCGGCGCGCTTGGAATAGATAAACGTATAGGCCTGAGCGTAACGGACCGTCTCGGCAAGCGAGAGCGTCTGCTCAAAGTCTTCCTCGGTCTCGCCGGGGAAGCCCACGATGATATCGGTCGAAAGCGCGATGTTGGGCATGCGATTGCGGATGCGATCGACGAGCCCCAGATAATCCTCGCGCGTATAGCGACGATTCATCTCTTTAAGGATGCGCGTCGAGCCCGACTGAACTGCCAGGTGCAGCTGCGGCATAACGGCAGGCGTCTCGGCCATGGCGTCGATGGTCTCGGGCAGCAGGTCTTTGGGGTGCGAGGAAGTAAAGAAGATACGCTCCACACCCGTATCGCCCACGGCACGCAACAGGTCGGCAAAGCGCGGCTTGCCAAACAGATCGCGACCATAGGAGTTGACGTTTTGACCCAGCAGCGTGACCTCACGCACGCCCTGGCGTACGAGACCGGTTACCTCGTCGACAATCTCCTCGAAAGGACGGCTTTTTTCGCGACCGCGCACATACGGCACGATGCAATAAGTGCAGAAGTTATTACAGCCCGTCATAATGGGGACCCAGGCGTGGTACTGGGTCTCACGATGCCACGGCATGCTCATAGCATCCGTGTCCTCGTGCTCATTGGTGCGAATATGACGCTTGCCGTCCAAGAATGCCTCGGCAATGAGCTCGGCCACATGCGCGATGGAATGCGTGCCAAAGATAACATTGACGTTATCGACATTGGTGAGCAGACCCTCGCCGTCGCGCTGCGCGATGCAGCCGCCCACAGCGACCACGCGCTTGCCCGAGGGCGAAGGCGGGAGACTCTTGCAAGAGTTGCACTGACCGTACAGACGGGTGTCAGCTGCCTCGCGAACGCAGCACGTCATGAACACGACAATGTCAGCATGCTCCGGATCGAGTGCCATAAGGCAGCCATACGAGTCGAGCAAGCCACTCACACGCTCGGAGTCGTGCTGATTCATCTGGCAGCCAAAGGTGCGGATAAAGTAGGTTTTACCGGCAAGAATATCGCGTACGGAACCCTGGTCCATGTGTATAAGTCCTAACGAGGTGGAATAGGCAGAATCAAAGAGCGCGGGCAAAGAGCAAACACGCTATGCCACAGGCTTAACGTCGTCCATCACAACGTTATCCATAGCAGCTCGATTAATCTGATGAACGTAAATAGAAAGACGGATGGCCGTGCGCGACTCCCCGTTGATGAGGATGTCGGAGAACACCGGCGCGCAGGAAATATCAAACCCGGTCGGAATCAAAAAGCCGCGCGCGATAGCCACGGCCTTAATTGCCTGGTTGACGGCACCCGCGCCAACACACTGAATATTGACGGGAACACCATCTTTGACCATGCCGGCAATGGCGCCGGCAACGGACGCGGGCGATGATTTGCTTGATACCTTCAGGCAATCCATGAAGAAACTCCTGCGTTTAAAAGTACGTTTTAACTGCAATAACTGTATCGTACCGAACGGACTCGGTAAAGATGCTATTCCTCTTTGGCAAGATCGAACGTCACGGTAATACGATCACGCGAAACACGAATCTTGGGGTCGCCGCAAAGGTTGAGATAGTACCGCGATGCAAGATCGTTAAAGTCGCGCTCGACGGCTCGCGAGAACTGCGCCATGTCGTCCTTGGCGATACGCAACCCGCGACGATCTTTGGCGAGATCAACCGGAGCAGACGCATGTGAGGACGAATCGCGCTCGCGTAGCAGGCGTGCGGTCACACCGCGAACGGGCTTAATCTGGCCCGCCAAGATACGATGCGCCGTACGCTCGGACATCTCAAGGCCCAAACCCGAACAGATACGGATAAAGTCTTCCGCATCCGAAGCAAGACCCAGACGATCAACAACGGGAAGCTCGGCTTCGTCATCGATAAACAAAAGACGGGAAGCATCGAGACGGCTGGAGGCCTGTGCATGCAGCGTCGCGGCGATCTCGGACGGAGACCCCAGATAGACATCACAGGCGCGCAGCTCCTCGAGGGCAAACTCGCAGGCGGCGCGAATGATGTTGTGAGGGCCGCGGGCGCAGACATAGTGACCATCCTCGTCCTTCACGGCCTGAGGCCAGCTGGACTGATCGGCGCGCTCGCCAAGGCGGTCGGTAGCGACGCTCACCTTAAAGACCGAGCCAAGGTCAATATCCGAAGCGACAACGCGTGCCTCGTCGGTGTTCTGCTTAATCGAGAACAATGCCATGCCTCGACCGTGAACGCCCCAACGATCCATCTTCATGCTCTCGAGCTTGGAAGTAACGCGGGCATCGAAGATGCGCTCCTGCATATCCTGCGGCACCCCCGAGCCGTTATCCAGAAAGACGAGTGTACGGACGCCATCTTCCTTGGTCGTAGCGAGATAGACCTTGTCGGCGCCGGCATCACGAGCGTTACGCAGCATTTCGATGACAATATCCTCGACATGCTGAATGTCGTGCTTTGCCTGGCGCCGTTCGGCCTCCGAAACGCGGAGGCGGACATACCCCTCGCCAAGGTTCTCCTCGACGCGAAGGTTGCCCTCCCCCGACATCGACGCGATAAATGAGATGAGCTCGTTCGCGTCGCTCATATTATTTAGCGATATCGACAGCGCGGCTCTCGCGAATCACGACGACGCGCACCTGACCGGGATACTCCATCTCTTCCTCGATCTGATGGGCGATATCGTGAGCCAGAACCGTGGACTGGGCATCGGAAATCTTGTCCGGCTGAACCATGACGTGGACCTCGCGACCAGCCTGCATGGCATAAGTACGCTCGACGCCCTCATGGGAGTTGGCGATCTCCTCGAGCTTCTCAAGACGCTTGATGTAGTTCTCGGCCGATTCGCGACGGGCACCGGGGCGAGAGGCAGAAACGGCATCGGCGGCCTGGACCAGAACATCGAGCACCGTGTTGGGGTCAACGTCGGCGTGGTGAGCCTCGATAGCATGAACGATAACGGGCTTCTCGCCATAGCGGCGGGCGAGCTCAGCGCCGATAACGGCATGCGGCCCCTCGACGTCATGGTCGATAGCCTTGCCAAGGTCGTGCAGCAGGCCGGCACGCTTTGCAGTCACAACGTCCAGGCCAAGCTCGGAAGCCATCACGCCGCACAGGTCGGAAACCTCAAGGGAATGCTGGAGCACGTTCTGACCAAACGAGGTGCGGTAGCGAAGAGCACCCAGGGTCTTAACGATCTCGGGATGCAGATCGTGGATACCGGTATCGAAGGCAGCCTGTTCGCCAGCCTCGCGCACGCGCTGCTGAACCAAGTCGGCGGCCTTGTGATACATCTCCTCGATGCGGGCGGGGTGAATGCGGCCGTCAGCAATAAGGTTCTCAAGGGCGACGCGGGCGGTCTCGCGACGGACCGGATCGAAGCTCGAAAGCACGACGGTCTCAGGCGTGTCGTCGATCACAAGGTTGACGCCGGAAACCTGCTCGAAGGTGCGGATGTTGCGACCCTCACGGCCGATGATGCGACCCTTGAGGTCATCGGAAGGAATGTGAACGGAGGTAACGGTAACCTCGGCGGTGTGGTCGGCGGCACAGCGTTGAATAGCCAGGGACAAGATCTCCTGAGCGGTCTTGTGGCACTCGGCGCGAACCTGCTGCTCGGACTCGCGAATGATCGTGGCGGCCTCGTGGGTAACCTCGCCACGAACCTTGTCGAGAAGCTCCTTGTGAGCATCCTCTCGGGTCAGGTCGGCGATGCGTTCAAGCTCCGAGGTCTGCTTGGCGCAGAGCTCCTCAAGCTCGCGGGAGCGCTTCTCGACCTGGCCAGCCTGGCTGGACAGCTGATGCTCACGCTTGTCGAGGGCATCGTTGCGGCGATCGAGGGACTCCTCGCGCTGCATCACGCGATTCTCGAGCGTACGAATCTCGCTTTTACGCTGCTTGTCCTCGGCCTCGGCAGCCTGCTTGTTCTTGATAATCTCTTCTTTAGCCTCGAGCAGAGCCTCTTTTTTGAGGGTCTCGGCTTGACGCTTTGCATCACCGATGAGGGACTCAGCCTGTGCGTGAGCCGACTGGATCTTTTCGTCGGCCTCGTGAAGACTACCCTGCTTGGCGGTGCGCATGTAGGCAATGGCGGCGATAGCACCCAAAACGATGCCAACGAGCGCTGCGATAATAGGCATGCTCACTCCTTTTTATGGATTCGTTACACAACAAAGCGAACCGTCCTTGCGAACGGCTCGCGACATTTGAGTAATATGGGCGCAGCTTAAGCGGGTCAGATACAGATAAACATATAAACAAACTCATCAAAGATGAGCACATATCACAAAGCAAATGACAGTGTTTATCGTACGTTGAACCGCAACAACTGTCAAATAAATGGACCCAGCACGGCGGCTAAAAGGCGGTGAACGGCAGGTGCGCAAAACACATGTGTCTAAACTGCACATTCCTCACGTTCGGCATCGAGACGCGCCTTAACGGCATCGGCGGCGATGTGGTACGAAAAGCCCTTACCCATCAAAAACCGGACGAGTTTTTCGAATCCACGTGTCTCGGGAACGCGACGCTTCGCGAGTAAAGCCGACGCGCGAGCCAAGTCGTCCTCAACGGCAAAATAATCCTCGGGATAGCCGGGGATATCATCGAGTACGACATGGCGACGCTTGAGCTCGGTCTCAATCTTGCGCTGTCCCCAGCCGCGTCGTTTGCGTTCCTCGATAAAGTACGAACAAAAGCGGTTCTCATCTAAAAAACGATACTCAGTGGCACGCTCAACGGCGAATTCAATCGCGTCCGCGCGAAATCCGTAACGAGCGAGCTTGTCACGGACCTCACCCGTGGCATGGTCGCGGCGCGACAGCATCTCAGTCACCATGGTAAGCGCACATTTACGCTCAATGAGCTGTACCGCTTCGCGAAACTCATCCCAATCGCAGGGAAGATCGGGGCGATTTTTAAGAAACAGGCGCGCAACACGAACAGGAATCCAGATGGATCGTTCATAACCGCCCTCGAGCTCGCAGTCGATATGTGCACAAGGCTTTTTTGATGCATACCCACTCGAGAACGAGGAGGTCGCCTTCTTATCGGGAAAGACGACCGTGGCCTCGGTCACCGAATACGACATGAGAGCATCCGTTACTCGTCGTCATCATCGAGCATCGCGGAGCCATCAATGGCGTAAAGCTCATCGAACTCGTCAGTTACGGGCTGATCGGTCAGCTCAACCTCGGACGGAGCATCGTCATCGAATTCAAGGCCGCAGGCGAGACGAACCTTATGCTCGATCTCGTCAGCACAATCGGGGTGTTCGCGCAGGAAGGCCTTAGCGGCCTCGCGACCGTTACCGAGCTTGTCCTCGCCGTAAGCAAACCAAGAGCCCATCTTTTTGCAGATACCGCACTCGACGGCCATGTCCAGAATCGAGCCCTCCTTAGAGATGCCCGTGCCGTACATGATGTCGAATTCGGCAGAGCGGAACGGAGCAGCCACCTTGTTCTTAACGACCTTGGCACGCACACGATTGCCGATGACCTCGTCCTTGAGCTTGATGCTGTCGATGCGGCGAATATCGATGCGAACCGACGAGAAGAACTTGAGGGCGCGGCCGCCCGTCGTTGTCTCGGGGTTGCCGAACATGACGCCGATCTTCTCGCGCAGCTGGTTAATGAAGATGCAGGTCGTTTTAGATTTGGCGAGCGAACCGGCGAGCTTACGGAGTGCCTGGCTCATCAGACGGGCTTGAAGGCCGACCGTAGTATCGCCGATCTCGCCCTCAATCTCAGCACGCGGAGTCAAAGCGGCGACAGAGTCGACGACGATGGCGTCGATGGCGCCAGAGCGCACAAGCATGTCGACGATCTCGAGCGCCTGCTCGCCCGTATCGGGCTGGGAAATGAGGACCTCATCGATGTCCACGCCGATACGCGCGGCATACGTGGGATCGAGCGCGTGCTCGGCATCAATAAATGCCACGACACCGCCCATAGCCTGGGCCTCAGCCAAAATCTCGAGCGAAAGCGTCGTCTTACCGGAGGACTCGGGGCCGTAAATCTCGACGATACGGCCACGCGGCACGCCGCCGATGCCCAGCGCGGCATCGAGGGCCAGGGCGCCCGTGGGAATGGCCTCGACCTCGAGCTCGGGACCACCGTCGCCGTATCTCATGATGGAACCCTGGCCGAATTTCTTCTCGATCTCGGCCTTGGTGGTGGCGATCATCTCATCGCGCTCTTTACCCGTCGTGCGAGCATGAACGGTACGTACGGGACCTGAATTCTTGGCCATGAATAGCCCTCCTCTTAACAACCTGCATCGATAATAAACGAACGGCTGTTCGTGGTCAACCGTTCAGATAAATCATATGCAGCCGACCTTTCCAAAACCCAACCAAAAGCCGACCAAACGCTGACCAAAAACTTGACCGCAGGCGAACCAAGCAAGGCATGACGAGGAAGAATACGCCGACTACCTGCACAAAGATCAAATTCGCCGGAGGCCCCTATCTCCACAATTAAGGGGCCCGGAGGCCCCTTAAAACATGTCTATTCCATAGAATGGAGCACACAGACAATGCGACCCAGTGCCTCCGCGACCGCATGGGCACGAACACACGAACGATCGCCCTCATAGTGACAACGAATGGAGTCCACGACCTGCACTCCCCCATCGGCCGAGCGATACGCCCAGCCAATATAAAAGGTTCCAGCCGGATCGTTCTCGGTGCCTCCACCAGGTCCGGCATAGCCCGTCGCGCTCACGGCAATATCGCTCTGGTACAGCTCCAGCGAACCGGCAGCCATCTCGCGCGCCGTCTGATACGACACCGCGGTATAGCTGTCGAGCGTCTCTTGCTCAACGCCGAGCACGCGATGCTTAATCTCGTCGCAGTACGTCACCGCACCGCCGCGAAGCACCGCCGAGGCACCGGGGATATCGGCGATCGTCGAGGCGATCATGCCCGCCGTCAGAGATTCAGCCGTCGAAACCGTCACACAGCGAACGCTTGCACGCTCGACAATATCGCGAGCAAGATCTTCATTGTCCGCGGTAATTTGCTCAAATGATTCCGTCATGCCTACCAGGACCTAGACCGAAAAAACGATCTTGCGGCAGTTCCAGAAGTACTGAGCGCCCGAGATAACGGTCAAGACAACGGCCACGGCGTACAGGAAACGCGACACAGAGTAGATACCAAGCGTCAGAGCCACCGGGCCAAGGTGCAAGCCGGCCATCGCAAAGACGCACAGATAGCCGCAGATGGAGACCATCGTGGTCGCCGTCTTGTACTTGCCGAGCTTATCGGCGGCAACGACCACACCGGCCGCACTCGCGACCATGCGCAGGGCGCTCACCAGCAGCTCGCGGAACAGGATGATGAACACGGACCACACGGTCACCGCGCCAAAATCCAAGAACAGCAGCAGGGCCGAGAACACGAGCAACTTATCGGCGATGGGATCCAAGAACTTACCGAAGTCGGTGATCTCGTTGCGCGAACGAGCCAGGTAGCCGTCGACCTTATCGGTGCACGACAGGATGACGTACAGAATAAAGGCGACGGCGGCGAGCGGGCCGTCGAAGGTGCTCCAATCCGTACCGGCAACGCCCACGTGAGACAGCGCCGACACGATCATGAACACTGGAATAAAGACGATGCGCACGCACGTCACGATGTTGGCGGGCGTCCAGACACTCGTCAATTCCTTATTGCTCTCGTTAGCCACGACGCTCTCCTACTCAACAACATGACCGATAAGCTCGTAGCAGAAGCTATCGGTAAACTCGACCGTCAGAATATCGCCCACAGATGCCTCGCTGGCATCCAGATGCACCGCACCATCGGAATCGGGCGCCTGGAACCAGGCATGTCCGATGAGCTCGGCACCGTCCTCGGTCTCCTCGATGCCGTCGACAATCACCTGGGCGCGCTCGCCCACGTGCGCGGCTGTCGCGGCAAAGCCGAGCGACTCGGCCAGATCCATGGCCTCCTGGGCGCGCTCGAGCTTAACCTCTTCGTCAACCTGGCCTTCCATCTTGGCAGCCAGGCTGCCCTCCTCACGCGAGTAGGCAAAGACGCTCGTGTAATCAAAGCCGACTGTGTCCATAAAGTCAATAAGATCGCGGAACTCGTCGTCGGTCTCGGTCGGGAAGCCGACCATGGCCGTAGAGCGAATCACGATACCGGGGATACGCTCGCGCAGGTCACGGAACAGGTCCTCGAGCTCCTGACGCGAACCGGATCGACGCATGGCCTTGAGGATGCGCGCGTCGCAGTGCTGCACGGGGATATCGATATAGGGCAGCACCTCGGGCGTATCGCGGATGGTCTCGATAAGCTCGTCGGTCATGCCCTCGGGCTGCAGGTAGAGTACGCGGACCCACACGTTATGAGGACGCACCGCCCCAGCAACGGCCTGCAACAGCTGCGCCAGATTGCGCGGCGAGCCCTCGGCGAGGTCCTCGTCGGCAAAGTCGGTACCCCAGATGCCCGTGTCCTGACCGATCAAAACGATCTCGCGCACGCCACCGGCGACCAGGTCGCGCACCTCGGAGATAATGCTCTCGGCATTGCGCGAGTGATAACGACCGCGGATATACGGGATCATGCAGAAGCTACAGAAGCGGTTACAGCCATCGGAGATCTTGACGTAGGCGACAGCGCCCTCGACGGTGCGCTTGACCTGCGGAATATAGGCGGCAATCTCGCGTTCCACGCCCAGTACGTCATCGATGACCGCCACGATGCCGTCTTCCTCGTCGGCCTTCACAAAGGCCGCGACCTCGGGAAGCTCGTCGGGCAGGTCATCCCCGTAGCGTGACGGCACGCAGCCGCACATGACGATCGGGCAGGAACGAACGCCGTCCTGCACCTCGTTGGCAAGCTCGAGCGTGGTCTCGATGCTCTCGGACGTTGCAGAGGCAAGGAACGAGCACGTATTGACGATGGCGATATCGGCATCCTGCGGATCGAATGCCTCCTCGTAGCCTGCGGCGGTCAGCAGCGAACGCATACGGTCGGTATCGACCTCGTTCTTGGCGCACCCGAGGGTGATATAGAGTACGGAGCCCAACGGAGTATCCATGTTGGAGAGCGGTCCTTTCGAATGAATTAGCGGTAGTTGGTGAACTGCAGCGGCTGACCGTAGTCCTGGTCGCGCAGGAACTGGATCACGGCCTGCAGCGCATCCTTGGAAGCAGAGGAAACACGCAGTTTGTCGGCCTCAATCGTCACCTTGACCTTGAGCTTCTGATCCTTAATGTCCTTATTGATCTTCTTGGCAGTCGTCTGGTCGATACCCTCGACGATGTGACCGAGCACGCGCACGGTGCCGCCCGAGGCAGCCTGAGGCGCATCCCAGGACACAGCCTTAAGATCGATGCCACGCTTGATGAGCTTGGAGCTCAGGACGTCGATGATCTGCTTGGAGACAAAGTCGGCCGGGGCGTTGATCGTAAAGAGCTTGTCGCCCTTCGAAAGCTCGATGGTGGCGCCGGAGTCCTTGAGGTCATAGCGCTGGGAAATCTCGCGCGTGGTCTGCTGGAAGGCATTGTCGACCTCCTGCATATTGACCTCGGACACGACGTCGAAGCTTGAATCTTTAACCATGGTTAATCCTTTCGCTTACGAGCGGACTAGTAGCTGTCGTAAGAATAGTCGTCTGAATAGGGCGTAGTCTGCCCGTCGGTGGCGGCATCAGTGCCGTCCGTGGACTGGGCATCGGTTCCATCAGTTCCGTCGGTACTTTCGGTGCCATCGGTACCGTCAGCGCTCTCGCCGTCCTCGGCGTCGGTCGTCTCCTTCTTGGGAACGGTGATCGTCACGCGTGCCACGCCCGACGTCTTAGTGTCGTAGCGGACCTTTTCGCCGTTCTTGGTAACGGTGACATCGGAAGGCTTGGACGTGGTGATCTCGATCGAGGACTCGGGCGTGTATTCCTGCTCAAAGGGGCCGGTCGCCTGGGCGCCATAGACCGACTTACCGTCGACCTTGACCTCAATCCAAGCAGTCTTTCCCTTGGCAACGGAGATCTTGACCTTTGTGACCTCGTTCTCTTCCTTCTTGGCCGTCGTCTTAGCGGCATCCGAATCGGTCGACTCGTCCGTCGTCTCATCGGTATCTTCATCCTCATCGACGGATTCGGTCTTCTTGGAAGACTTCTTAGTCGATGTCTTGGTGGCAACGGGCGTCTCGGGCGTCGACTCGGGCGCCGAGGAGCCGCAGCCACGCAGGAGCACCACGATGAGCACGATCAGCAGCAGCGCCACGGCACCGATACCGGCGTAAACGATACGTGGATCGAGACCGTTGTTCTGGGGAGCACGCCCACCGCCGCGTCCACGATTGGAACCACCGCGACCAGTGCCTTGGGGCATACGACCGCGGTTATTGTCGGAACGTCCGCGATAGCTACCCTGGCGCTGCATATTGCGCTGGCCCGAGCGGGGGGCGAGCTCGCCGTGACCCTGGTAGTTGCGCTGGCCAGAACGAGGCGCCGAGGAGCGCTGGCTATAAGGCTGTGACTGAGATCGAAGGCGAGGCGTCACCTGCGTAGTATCGGCGTCTGCATAGCCGCCGCGCGGACGGCCGGAAGAAACGCCACGGTACCCGCGATCGGAATAACCACCATCGCCGTAGCCGGCACGAGGGTCTCGTGCGACACCGCGGGCAGCGGGGAGTGCGCGCTCCTCGGGCGCCGGCGTGCTGCGAAAACGATCGCGCTGGGAACGAATCTCCTCGCTCGAGCCCGTCTCGGTAACATAACCAGCCTGTTGAGGGCGCTGGCCATAACGCGTCGAACGCCCACCCTGAACCATCAGGAAGCGGCCGTTGTCGACCGAGGAACGCGAATTGACGTAGCCGGCGGCGTCCTGAAAACGACCGCCCTGCTGCGACGTCTCGCGCTCATATGCCATCAAATCGTCAAAATAAGCGTTGACGACCTCCCGCGGATTGAGGCCCAAAAAGCGCGCATAGCTCGAAATCATGCCCTGCGCATAGCCGCGCGGAGGCATCGATGCAAAATTGCCATTCTCGAAAAACTCGATGATCTGCGGCCTGATTTTGATGGTGTTGGCGACCTGCTGAATGGAAAGGCCCATTCGGCGACGCTGCTCGAGCAGCATGTCACCAAAGCGTGCAGCCATCAGAATCCTCCAAACTCACGATCTTCACGTGCCATCTCGGCGTCGACGGATTCCAGCGCGGCAAGGCCTTCTTCATCCAGCAGGACCTCGCGCGGCTTGGAACCATCGGGCGGTCCGACGACACCCTTTTCTTCCAGCATGTCCATAATACGCCCGGCGCGCGCATAGCCAACCTTCAGGCGACGCTGCAGGCCAGATGTGGAGCCCAGCTGCGATTCCACCACAATATGAGCGGCTTCCCAGATAAGCGGATCGTCGTCCTGAGGCTCGGCAACGCCGGTGCGCACGATCCCGCCGCCACCTGCCATGGACATGGAGGCAGGTGCCACAGCCGACAGAATCTCCTCATGGTAGTCGGGCTCGCTTTGCGACTTGACGAACTCGACAATCTCGTTGATCTCGTCATCCGAAACAAAGCAGCCCTGGATACGGCGGGGCTTGCCCCAGTCGACCTTTGAGAACAGCATGTCACCCAAGCCGGTGAGCTTTTCGGCACCCATCTGGTCGATGATGACGCGGGAGTCGATGCCCGTTGCGACGTTGAAGGCGATACGGTTGGTAATGTTTGCCTTGATGAGACCCGTCACCACGTTGGAGCTCGGACGCTGGGTCGCCACGATAAGGTGGATACCGGCGGCACGGCCCAGCTGGGCGATACGCACAATCGACGCCTCGACGTCCTTGCCGGCAACCATCATCAGGTCCGAAAGCTCGTCGATGATGATGACCAGGTAGGGCATCTTTTGCGGCGGGTTATCGTAATGCTCAAACTCGCCGGCGGCCTGCTTTTCGTTATAGGTCGAGATCTTGCGCACGTTCAGGCGCTCGAAGACCTTCAGGCGGCGCTCCATCTCGGATACCGCCCACTGCAAGGCACTCGCGGCCTGCTTGGGCTCGGTCACTACGGGCACGTACAGATGAGGCAGGCCGTTATAACCTGCGAGCTCGACGCGCTTGGGGTCGACCATGATCAAGCGAACGTCCTCGGGAAGGGCGCGCATGAGCAAGGTCGTGATGATGGAGTTGATCATGACCGACTTACCGGAACCCGTGGTACCGGCGATCAGCAGGTGGGGCATCTTGGCGAGGTCAGCGACGACCGGCGTGCCCTCTGCGTCGCGGCCGATGGCAAGCTCAAGCGGACCGCCCTTAACATAGGGCAGCACATCGCCCAAGTTGACGTTCTGACGCTTGCGATTGGGGATCTCGATACCCACGAGTGAGGTGCCGGGAATCGGCGCAAAGATACGCACAGACTGAGCAGCAAGCGACAGCGCGATGTCGTCCTCAAGGCTCGAAATCTTGCTCACGCGCTCGCCCTCGCCGGGCTGCAGCTTAAAGGTCGTCACCGTGGGACCGGCAATCCAGCCGACGACGCGAGCGCTACGGCCAAACTCTAGCAGCGTGGACTGCAACGACTCGGCGGTCTGTTCCAGTTCCTTGTCCGACGACGCGGCAGAAGCGGACTGAGGGTTTGCATGCAGGATTTCGAGCGGCGGAAGCTTAAGGCCGTCCTCTTCTTCGCCCTCGTTATCCGCGGAGGCATTGTCCGCTCCCCCATCGCTCGAAGTAGACGCATCGACAGCGCCCGCGACAGCCGTATCGGCAACCTTGGGGTGCTTGAGGAAATCAGGAATTTGAGGGGCGGCCGAGACGGGATTCACGGCAAACGGCGGTTCGGACTCGTCGACCTTGTTCGGATCGTCCTCCATCGAAAGCTGGCCGGTCACCTGACCGCGCTTGGCATGGCGGCGCGGCAGCAAAGTCGTCTTGGCGGTCTCGATCGGAGCCTCGTCGTCCTCGTCATCGCCCTCGGTAAGCTCAATCTCGCTCTCGGACCAAGACGGGTCGGGCTCGCTCGTATTGAGCTTGGGAGCCGTCTTGCCTTTCTTGGCATGACGGCGCGGCAGCAGCGTCGTCTTAGCGCGCTCGGCCTCCACGGCACCGGACACGTCGACAAACGGATCCTCGTCCTCGTCGCCATCGTCCAAAACCGGGTCCGCATCGTTGCCCATGACCGTGGTCACGGCAGCATCAGAGCCCTTTTGACGAAGAATGCTCAGGTGCGGACGGGCAACGCCGGGCACCGACAGAGCTTCGTCGTCACCCCACGGACTCGCGTTGACGTCGGCACGACGGCGCTCGGCAAAATCGGCCGCACGGTCGCGGGCAGAGCGCAAAACGCCGCCCACCGAAAAGCCGATGATGACAAAGCCGACGACGGCCAGACCCAACAGGACCACCATCGCGATAGGCTTACCCAAGGCATTCTGCAGCGCACTCGCAATAAACGCACCGATGTAGCCACCCGAGGCGGACAGGTTTTGCGGCGTGAACATAAGGTCGCACGAGACGCTCGTACCCGGCACCATCAGCGAAAGAATAGAGACGACGGCGATAAAGACCACGGTGCCGCCCGCAACAGAGCGCACGTTGAGCGGCGAGTCCTCGCCTAAAAAGAGCGTGGCGGCAAACAGCAAAATGACGATCGGCAGCACGTAGGCGCCCAGACCAAAGCCCAGGTGGTAGAAACCGGCAACCGCAGCCGTAACGGGTGCGGTCGCCGGCGAAATCACGGCAATGAAGGACGCAATCGCCAAAACGGCAATGACCACGCCGGCGATATCGCGGTTGGCCGAAGGCTCGACCAGGGGCTCGAAATCGTCGAAGTCGGCCTCATGGCCCTTATTGGCACGAAGATGGGAACCGGCACCCTTAGCAGATGCCGGTTGGTTGTTGGCTTTATTGCCTTTGGCGTTTTGTGCAGATCCGCGCGCCAAACTAAACCTCCATGACGACCGGGATGATCATCGGACGAGTGCGCGTACGGCTCCAGATAAAGTTAGAGAGCGAGTCACGCACGGCCTTGCGAATGGCATCGGAACCGCTGCTCGTAAAGCTAAACTTGCCCTTCTCTATCGTCTTCATAATGGACGCCGAGGCATCCTCGGAGAACTGGTCGTCGATGGCAAAGGAGACGCCGCGGCCCGAAAACTCGATGGCCTCGATCTTCTTGTGCTTGAGCGAAACGATAGCGACAGCCGTGACCATACCGTCATTGGCGAGCTTCTGGCGATCGCGCAGGACGATGGGGTCGGTATCGCCGATGCGCAGACCGTCGACGTAGACGACGCCAGACTCGACGGGCGTACCGCGCTTGACGATACCGCCACGCATCTCGAGCGTGTCACCGTTGTCGAGGATAAAGATATGATCGTCCTTGAGGCCCATCTTGCGTGCCAGCTGGGCATGGGCGCGCAGATGCACGGCCTCGCCGTGGACCGGCATAAAGTACGTAGGCTTGGCCATGGCCATCAGGAGCTTGAGCTCCTCCTGGCTACCGTGACCCGAGACGTGAACGAGGGCGCGGTTCTTATCCCACACGTCGCAGCCAAGCTTGGCGAGGCTGTTGACGACCTGCTGAACGGCCTTCTCGTTACCGGGGACCGGCGTTGCAGAGAGGATGACGGTATCGCCCTCGTGGATGGAGAGCGTCTTGTGCTCGCCGTTAGCCATGCGCGAAAGGGCCGACAGGGGCTCGCCCTGCGAACCGGTGCACATGACGACGATCTTGTCGTCGGGCAGGTTGTCAATATCGAAGGCATCGATGATATCGGCATCATCGATGTTGAGATAACCGAGCTCGCGCGCCACGCGGGTGTTGGTGAGCATGGAACGTCCGGTCACGACGACCTTTCGGCCACACTTGCGGGCGGCGTCGCAGATCTGTTGCAGACGATGGATATGGCTCGAGAACGACGCGACGAACACGCGGCCCGGAGCATTCTTGATGGCATGCAGCAGATTGGGGCCAACCTCGGCCTCGGACTTGGTAAAGCCGGGGACCGTGGCGTTGGTGGAGTCGGACAGTAGCAGGTCGATACCCTGCTTGGCAAAGCGGCTGATAGCGGCATAGTCGGGCGTGACGCCGTCGATGGGCGTCTGGTCGAGCTTAAAGTCGCCGGTGTGCATAACGGTGCCCTGGTTGGTGCGGATGAACACGCCCAGAGCACCCGGGATGGAGTGCGTCATCGAGAAGAAGTCGAGCGAGATGCCACCCAGATTGACGTGGCTGCCGCCCTTGACCTCACGGAACTTGGGGGCACGAATGCGGAACTCGGAGAGCTTGCCCTCGATAAAGCCGAGCGTCAGCTTGCTCGAGAAGATGGGCACCTTGTTGTTGAGGTCCTGAAGCAGATACGGAAGCGAACCGGTGTGGTCCTCGTGGCCGTGAGTGACGACGATGCCGCGGAGCTTTTCCTCGTTCTCCAGAACATAGGTGTAATCCGGGAGTACCAGATCGATACCGGGCTGCGAGTCGTCGGGGAACATGAGGCCAGCGTCGACGAGCACCATGTCGTCGCCGCACTCGAAGACCGTCATGTTCTTGCCGATGCCATCAAGGCCGCCGAGCGGGATGATCTTCAAGGGAGATGATTTTTTAGCTGCCATAGGTGAGCGTTGTTTCCTTTCTTCGAAACGGGTCTGGAACAACCGACGGGGCGCTTCTGGCAAACCGGCCGCCGGGAACGTACAATAATGCATCGCAAAGTCGATGCAGTAACCACAGTATGATACCCATTTGCACAACAACAGGCCACCCATGCATCAAAGCCCCATCTGAAGCCGTGTATCCCGCCGGTTCCCCGCGAGGGCGGGCACGGATGAAGTTTCCTGCTCTACAGTCCTGCTCACGACGGAGGCCACATTAAGTGGCCTCCTGTTCGTGCGGAACTCGCGATAAACTTCATCCGTGCCCGCCCTCGCGGGGAACCTACCAATAAGGGACAGGTTTATTTTGATCGGTTTTATCTGGGGAAATACTGCTGAATCTATCTACGGATCCGAAATCTGACTACTGAATAGACTGTCCAACTAAAGAACGAGTGGAACTAACCAGCCCTTTTGCTTGCGCCCGGGAGGGCCGCATATGAAGTTTATCGCGAGTTCCGCACGCAAAGGAAAGCACTTAATGTGCTTTCCGTCTTGCGCAGGACTGTAGAGCAGGAAACTTCATATGCGGCCCTCCCGGGCGCAAGCAAAAGGGCGACCCCTGTCCGGAGTCGCCCTTGTTGAGCTGATTATGTGCGGCTGTTACTCGGCGTCGTGGTGACGGCGGGGCTTGCGGCCTCCGTTGTCGCCGGGACGGCGCGGACGGTCGTTGCGCTCGGAGCGCTCGCGACGCGGACGCTCACGACGCTGGAAGTGCTCGCCGTCGCCCTCGGAGGCACCCTCGGCGCGAGCCGGGGCCTCGGGCTTGTCGAGACGATCGAGCGAGATCTTGCCGCGATCGTCGACCTCGATGACGACGACCTTGACCTCGTCGCCCACGTTGAGGACGTCCTCGACCTTCTCCACGCGGCCCTTGGCGACGCGGGAGATGTGCAGCAGGCCGTCCTTACCGGGCAGCAGGTTCACGAAGGCACCGAACGGTTGGATGGAGACCACGCGACCGGTGTACTCCTCGCCCGGCTCGGGAACCTTGATGATGAGCTTGATGCGCTCGACGGCCTGGTCGACGGACTCGCCGGTGCCGCCGACAAAGACGGTGCCGTCCTCCTGGATGTCGACCGAAGCGCCGGTCTCGTCCTGGATGCCACGGATGACCTTGCCGCCGGAACCGATGACGTCGCGGATCTTATCGGTCGGAACCTGGATGGAGACGATACGCGGAGCGGTGCTGCGCGTGGTATGACGCGGCTCGGGGATCACATCGAGCATCTTCTGCAGAATGAAAGCGCGACCCTCCTTGGCCTGCTGCAGGGCGCGGGCCAAAATGTCGAAGGTGAGGCCGGTGGCCTTATTGTCCATCTGCAGGGCGGTGATGCCCTCGGTGGTGCCAGTGACCTTAAAGTCCATGTCGCCCAGGAAGTCCTCGAGACCCTGGATGTCGGACAGGACCACGGTCTTGCCTTCCTCCTGGATCAGGCCCATGGCGATACCGGAGACCGGGCGCTTAATGGGAACGCCGCCGTCCATAAGGGCGAGCGTGGAGCCGCAGGTCGAAGCCATCGAAGAGGAGCCGTTGGACTCCATGACCTCGGAGACCACACGGATGGCGTAGGGGAACTCGTTCTCGTCGGGAAGCACCGGGAGCAGAGCGCGCTCGGCCAGGTTGCCGTGACCGATCTCGCGGCGCTTGGGGCTGCCCATGCGGCCGGTCTCGCCGGTGCAGAACGGCGGGAAGTTGTAGTGGTGCATATAGCGCTTGCCCTCGGTGGGCTCGATGGTATCCAGACGCTGGCCCTCGTTGAGCATACCGAGCGAAAGCACGGAGAGCACCTGGGTCTGACCACGCTGGAACAGGCCGGAGCCGTGAACGAGCGGCAGGTAGTTGTCCTTCACCATGATGGGACGAATCTCGTCGGCGGCACGACCGTCGACGCGCTCGCCGGTCTCGACGACCATGGTGCGCATGGCCTTCTTCTCGAGCTTCTTGAGCGCCACGGGAATCTCGCGCTCCCAGGCGGCCTGCTCCTCGTCGGTGAACTCGGCGCGGATGGACTCCTTCAGAGCCTCGACCTTACCGATACGGGAAAGCTTGTCGGCGTCGCGCAGGGCAGCGGCCATCTCGTCGTAGTGGGCGAAGATGCGCTCCTGGACCTCCTCGACGGGCTGGTCGAGCGGGTACTCCTTCTTGACGATAGCGCCGTTGACCTGCTCCCACTCGGCGACGAACTCGTCTTGGGCCTGGCAGAAGGCAGCGAGGGCCTCCTGACCAAACTTCATAGCGGCGAGCATGTCGTCCTCGGAAATCTCCTCGGCGCCGGCCTCGACCATCGAGATGAAGTCGGCAGAGCCGCCCAGCTCCAGGTCCAGGTCGGAGTTCTCGCGCTCCTCATAGGTGGGGTTGACGATAAACTCGCCGGTCTCCACGTTGCGGCCGATGCGCACGCAGGCAAGCGGGCCCTCGAAGGGCACGCCGCCGAGCGTCATAGCCAAAGAGGCACCCATGACATTGATGACGTCGAAGGGGTTGACCTGGTCGGCGACGAGCGAGGTGGCGACGATATGCACCTCGTTGCGGAAGCCGTCCGGGAAGCTCGGGCGGATCGGGCGGTCGATCATACGAGCCGTGAGCGTGGCCTTCTCGCTGGGACGGCCTTCACGCTTGAGGTAACCACCCGGGATACGGCCGGCAGCGTACATCTTCTCGTTGAAGTCGACAGTCAGCGGGAAGAAGTCGTAATTCTTGCGCTCCTTGGAGACGACCACGGTATCGAGCATCGTGGTGTCACCCTGCTTGACCAGACAAGCGCCGGTGGCCTGCTTGGCAAGCTCGCCGGACTCAAAGGTGTAGGTCTTGCCGTACAGCTCAAAGGTCTTGGATACGAGTGTCATTGTTCTCCTTTACCCCGCAGGCCCCTTGCCTGCGGGCTTCTCATGTGACGCGGGCCCCCTGCCCCCGCCACGCTTCAGAGCGTGATTGTTCACGCCCTTACACAAAAAGAGCGCCCCGCTGCGCAGGACGCTCTTAGCATGTACAAATCCTTACTGGATGTTGTCGCGGATGCCCAGAGCCTTGATGAGCTCACGGTACTCGACGATGTCGTTCTTCTTGATGTAGGAGAGAAGACGACGACGACGGCCGACGAGCATGAGCAGGCCACGACGGGTGTGGAAGTCCTTCTGGTGGGACTTCATGTGCTCGGTCAGCTCCTTGATGCGCTCGGACAGGATGGCGACCTGAACCTTGGGGTTACCGGTATCGACCGGGGAGTTACCGAACTGGGCGGTCAGCTCCGCCTTGCGCTCTTTGGAAACAGTCATTGTTTCACCTTTCGTTTCGCGTCGCCCGCGGACGACTCTATTCGCCTCGGACTGGGAAGCCGCCGGTGGAGCGAACATCCAAGGTCGAGGTACCAACAGGTCGGTATGTTACCACAAGCGGCGCGCGCCTGCGCATCATCACCGACCCAACATGAATTCCATCGCACGGAGGCGCTGATCGGTATGCGTCGCCGCCCACACATGCGAAAGCCCGAGCAAGAACGCCGCCGTATGCGGGTCAATTCGCTCGGCCATGAGTGCATCGAACGTCATAGACATGAGGGCGCGAAGCCATGCAACCTCGCCGGTTGAGACCAACTCGGCGCCAGGCACGCTCGAGGCGCACGACCCGCACAGAAGCCCGCCCGCCTGGGGCGAAAAATACGACAGCATGGGGTCTCCGCACAGCACGCATGCCGAAAAATCGGGTCGGTAGCCAACGTGCGACAGCAGTTTAAAGACAAAGGCCGCCACGAGCAGGTCCATATGTGCCGAGTCGAGCCCGCTGCCGACAAGCGTAAGCGCCCGCTGTGTGATGGCAAAGGTAAATGGATCCTCGGCATCCTCGAACGAGCACACACGCGCAACCTCGGCAATCGCGCTGGAGGCACAGGTCGTCTCGTAGTCAGGAGCAGCACCGAGCGGCGCCTCCATAAGCTCGGCCTGAGAAACCACGTCGAGCGACCGTCCATGCGCGAGCAGCATATCGACGGTACAGAAAAGCTCGCAGCGGGCAGCAAGACGACCGCCAGGCTTACGTGCGCCCTTAGCCACGGCACGCACCTGCCGCCCCCGTTCGTCGAGCATCGTCAAGATCAAATCGGTTTCCTTGAGCTTGGTCTTGTCGAGGACGAGCACCTTTGTGCGATATGTGCGAGAGCCTGCCATGAACGCGGAGGCTTAATCTTCGGCGTTATAGCCAAAGCGGCGGATCTGCGCCTCGTCATCGCGCCAGCCGGCCTTAACCTTCACGTCGAGCTCCAAAAAGACCTGAGTGCCAAAGATACGCTCAAGATCGCGACGGGCATCGATGCCGATATGCTTAATCATCTCGCCGCCCTTGCCGATGATGATGCCCTTCTGCCCTTCGCGCTCGACGTAAATCGTGGCGTGCACGCGCAGGACCTTCTTAGTCTGCTCGAGCGCGTCACAGATGACGCCCACGGAGTGAGGGATCTCGTCGCGAGTGCGACGCAGGACCTTCTCGCGCACAAACTCGGCCACGAGGGTTTCGTCGGACGCGTCGGTGCCCATGTCCTCGGGGAACCAGCGCGGGCCCTCGGGCAAAAAGCGAGCGACGGTCTCGATAAACGCATCGACGTTAAAGCTCTTAACCGACGACGTCACGATCTCATCGTCGTATTCCATAAGCTCGTGGGCTGCTTTAAGCTGCTCCATGACCTGTGCGGGGTCGGCCTCGTCGGCCTTCGTGAGCACAAGGACCTTTTTGGAGCGGGCATTCTTGACGCGCTCGGCGACCCAGGCGTCCCCCCTGCCGATGGGTTTGGTGGCGTCGATCAGAAACGCGACGACGTCTACGTCATTGAGCTCAAACAGGGCACTCTTATTAAGCTCGGAGCCCAGGCCGTCCTTGGGCTTGTGGATACCCGGCGTGTCAACGAAGACCAGCTGGTAACCGGGGCGGTTGACCACGGCGCGCATACGGCGGCGGGTCGTCTGGGCCACCGGAGAGGTAATGGCGACCTTCTTGCCGTAACAGGCGTTGAGCAGCGTGGACTTGCCGGCGTTGGGGCGACCGACCAGGGCCACAAAGCCACTGCGAAAACCGGGTTCCACGTCGCCAAAACCCGCGAGGCTCTCATCCTCGTCACACAGGGCATCGAGTTCCTCGTCGCTCATACCCTCAAACGGGTCGAACTCCTCGACCTCGTCAAACGAATCGGCACCTTCAGCCTCGTCCAGGACCTCGTCATCCAAAACTTCATCGGTAGGCTGCATATTGTCGGACATGGGAATCCCTTTCTAAATAAAGTCGAGCGCGTGCGCAAAGACAAGCAAGCCCACGATCGCGGCGGTAATGGAAAGAACGTATACAGAGGCGGCGGCAATATCCTTCGCGCGCTTGGCCAACGGATGCAGCTCCTGGGTCGCCAGGTCGACAATCGCCTCCATGGCGGTATTGCACAGCTCGCCGTGAATCACCAGGCCGCAGCAGATGATGACCGTAGCCCACTCGGCAATATCGAGCCCCACGATGCAGCCGGCAATGACGGTGCACACGCCCGCCACGAGCATGACCTTGATATTGCGCTCGGTCTTGACGGCGGTGACGAAGCCCTCCATAGCGTATGAGAACGACTTTAAAAAGGACGGATGGTCCTTGTTCGATCCGGGAATCATAGACGGCTCCTAGTCATGGGCATGATTGGTTATGGGGCCGACGTGGACGAGTTTGGGGTCCTCGCCGCGCTCAAGCGCCAGGTCGCGCAGGATGGCATCCTCGCGAGCCTCCATGACCTCGGCCTCGTCGTCCTCGATATGGTCATACCCCAGCAGGTGCAGCATGCCATGCACGAGCATCAGGCGACACTCGTCGGCGGGACTGTTGCCAAAGCCGGGGGCCTGGCGGGCAATAACCTGCGGGGCCAGGATAATATCACCGAGCTCGAGCGTCTCGTCGGCGGGAATATCCTCGTCAAAGGCCGAGTCGCATTCAAACGAGAGGACATCGGTGGTGCGATCGATACCGCGCCACTCGTGGTTGAGCTCGTGCATCTCGTCCTCATCGACATACGAAAGGGAAATCTCGACCTCACGCTCAACACCCTCGGCGGCAAGCACAACTCCGCTGATGTGCTCCACCTCCTGGGCATCGAGCAGCGTATCGAGCTCGGCATCGTTGCTGATCAATACACTCAACGGGACTCCTTTCGATCGTGTGCGCGCTGCTCACGCGCATCGTCGTATGCATCATAGGCCTCAACAATACGGCCCACCAAGGCATGGCGCACCACGTCGGCGCGCTCCAGGTGAGAAAACGTCACATCGTCGACACGGCCCAAAATCTTCTCAACGTCGGCAAGACCGCCTCGACGACCCACCAGGTCACGCTGGCTCAGGTCGCCGGTAATCACGAACTTAGAATTAAAACCCAGACGCGTCAGGAACATCTTCATCTGCTCGGGCGTCGTGTTTTGTGCCTCATCGAGCACCACAAAGGCATCACTCAGCGTTCGACCGCGCATGTAGGCGAGCGGGGCGATCTCAATCACGCCACGCTCCATAAGCTCATCGGTGCGTTCGCGATCCATCATGTCAAAGAGGGCATCATAGAGCGGGCGCATATACGGGTCGATCTTTTCCTCGAGGGTGCCGGGCAAAAAGCCGAGGTTCTCCCCCGCCTCGACAACCGGACGCGTCAGGATCAGGCGACCTACCTCATGGCGCTTGAGCGCGGCGACGGCGAGTGCCATGGCCAGATAGGTTTTACCAGTACCGGCAGGACCGAGGCCAAACGTGATGGTATGCGAGCGAATGGCATCCACATAGCGCTTTTGGCCGAGCGTCTTGGGGCGGATGACGCGACCGCGATACGATAGCAGCACGTCATCGCGCAGCGACGAGGCATCATGCTCGCCGTCGCGCAGAACCGCCAGACAGCGCGAGACATCATCGGCAGAAAGCGTGCGCCCGGCAGCGGCCTCACGAAAGGCGTGTTCGAAAAAACGCGCCACGAGTTCGACCTCGTCCGGATCGCCGCTCACGGCAACGCTGTCACCGCGGGCAACCACATGGGCGCGCACCAAGTTCTCGAGTGCACGAAGGGCGCCATCGCCGGCGCCCAAAACGCGCGAGGGGTCGATACCCTCGGGAACGGTAAGTCTAATCTTCGAGGCTTCCATGAACCTCCCTGCGTGCATGGACCAAGCCGGAATCATCGACTCCGATGATAGCAACATCGAGCAGGCACGGGGCTGTAAGTCCACAGGTATCGTCAAGACGGGCATGATGGAACGAGCCGAGCGTCAGGTTGTCACCATACTCGAGCACGGCACGCTCGACCGTGCCCACGCGACGACGAGCGTCGGCAATGGCAAGCTCCTGCGCCGCGGCTCGCATACGACGACTGCGCTCGGCCATAACCTCAGGCGGCACCTGGTCGGGCATGTCGGCGGCAAGGGTACCGGGACGCCTGCTGTAGCGAAACACGTGCATACGCGAAAAGCCCACGCGGCGGCACAGCGCCAGCGACTCCTCAAACTCCTCGTCCGTCTCGCCGGGAAAACCGACGATGACATCGCACGAAAGGGACGCCTGGGGCAAGATGGCACGAATCATACGCACCGTGTCCTCAAAGGCCTCGGCGCTATAGGGACGGCCCATGCGATGCAGGGTCGCCGTGCAGCCGGACTGCACGGGCAGGTGCAAAAACGGGGCGATACGCTGCGGATAGCGCGCCATAACCTTAAGCAGGCGCTCGGAGATATCCATGGGCTCGACCGAGGAAATGCGCACATGCGGAATAGACGTGCGCTCCATGATGGCCTCGAGCAGCTCATCGATTTCGACGTGCTCGTCGGTCGCGCTCTTGCCATCGTAGGCACCCAGGTTCACACCGGTCAGCACCACCTCGGGCACGCCGGCCTCCTGGGCCTCGCGAACTTGCTCGAGCACGGACTCGACGGGCACGGAGCGCTCGGGGCCGCGTGCCTTCCACACAATGCAATAGGTGCAGCGATGGTTGCAGCCGTCCTGAATCTTCACGCCCAGGCGAGAGCGACCGAGCGCATCGACCACCTCGCCATCGCTGCAGGCGGGAACGCTATCGGATTCGACACCCAGCACCTCGCAGACGCGCTCGGCGACGTCAATCTTGGACGGCTCGGCGATCACGCGATCGGAGAGCTCCAGCAACTCCTCGGGATGCAGGTTGACGACGCAGCCGGTTACGACCACATAGGGCTCGTTTGGATAGGCCAGCGCATGACGGACGGCCTTACGGGTCTTGGCCTCGGCCTCGCCCGTAACGGCACAGGTGTTAATGACGATCAGATCGGCATCCTGGGGCTCCACAATAGCAAAGCCCAGGCGCATAAGGTCGGCAGTGATACGGTCAGACTCAACCCGGTTGACGCGGCAGCCGAGGTTGACGACGGAAATATGGGGTGCGAGCACGCGGGCTCCTTAATCGAGGATATCGTCGAGGGCACTCTTGATACGGTCGGTCACCGACTTCTTACCGGAAGCAACGTCATCGCCCATCTCATCGGCAAAAGCACGGAGCAGCTCGCGTTGCTTATTGGAAAGATTGGTGGGAACGACCACGCGCAGCTGCACGATCAGGCGACCACGCGAACCGCCACCGCCAATGCGCGGCATGCCGTAATTATTGACGCTCACGGTATCGCCGTACTGGGCGCCGGCGGGAACCGTCACCTTAACGACCTCGTCGGGCATAATGCCCTCGACCTCGATCTCGCAGCCGAGCGCAGCCTGCGCAATCGAGATATCGCTCACCAGGTACAGGTCGTCACCGTTACGCTTAAAGCGCTCATGGTCGGCAACACGCACGTTGACAATCAGGTCGCCCGAGGGCTCGCCGCGAAGGCCGGCCTCGCCAAAGCCGCTCACGCGCAGCTGGCGACCGGTCGAAACGCCGGCGGGAATATCGATGTCGATCTTTTCGTGCGAAGGCGTGCGGCCCTGACCGTCGCAGGTCTCGCAGGGATGGTCGATAACCGTGCCCTCGCCATGGCAGTCGGGGCAAGGCGAGGAAGACTGAACCTGGCCCAGGAACGAACGCTGAACCGTCGTGACGTAGCCCGTACCGTGGCAGCGGCCGCACTGCTTTTCCTGTGCGCCCTCTGCCCTACCGGTGCCATTGCAGTCCTCGCAAGGAGCAAGGCGGTCATAGCTGATCGTCTTTTTGCAGCCGAGCGCCGCCTCCTCGAGCGTCACCGAAAGCGAGATGGCCATGTCACGTCCGCGACGACGCTCACGACGGCTGCGGGCGCCACCGCCGGCACCGCCGCCAAAGAACGACGAGAACAAGTCGTCCATGCCCATGCCACCAAAGATATCGTTGATATCGACGTAGCCCGAACCACCAGGGCCGTCGGCGGTGCCGTAACGGTCGTAGTTAGCACGCTTCTGCTCATCGGAAAGAACGGAATAGGCCTCGTTGAGCTCCTTGAACTTGGCCTCGGCCTCGGGGTCGTCCGAAACGTCCGGGTGTACGGTACGGGCCTTCTTTAGAAACGCGCGCTTAATCGTCCGCGCGTCGGCATCCTTGTCGACGCCAAGTACCTCGTAGTAATCCCTATTTTCCGACACGACCGAATCCTTCCGACTTTCAATATTGTCACAGTGCGTCCTATACCCATGCAAGGCCGGCCGCAAACAGAGGGTTTGATGTTATTGCATCCCGTAGGGCGAAAGCATCGCGCGCTGCGAGCAGCTCGCAAACCACACCGACACGAGCGCGAACATGAAGCCGTTGGCAAAACCGTTGGCAAACTGCATCGCACCGCGCTTCCACCACAGCAGACTACGATGAAGCACACCGTCCGAAAGCACCATAAACAGGCCCATGGTAAACGGAATAAAGCACATCACGGCAAAGGCCGAGAACACGCCCGAAATGGCCGACAGCACCAAAAACGGCGCCACGATGCCCATCAGGTAAAAACCGGTACGAGCTTTGCCTTCCAAGCGCTCGGCTTCAACATGGGCGCGGCCGACCAAGTCGCCGCCCGCGGCACCATTGGTGCCAGCATGTCCCATGCCGCTAATGCGGACCTCGTCGCCATCGTGCGTGCCGGCAGGAAACTCAATCGTCTGCTCGGAGGTTGCGCGAGTACGACCGCTGCCACCACAATCGGGGCAGGGGTCGGCCACGACCTTACCGGAACCGCCGCACTCGGGGCAGACCGACTGGAACGTACCCGCACCAAACAGGAAGGACAGGTCGACGTCGATGTGGCCGCGGCCGCCACAGCTTGGGCAGGTATGGGCATGCTCGGAGGAGACAGAACCCGAGCCGCCGCAATGTCCGCACGTATCGAAGCGCGTGTAGCGGACGGTCTTGCGGGCACCGCCCTTGGCCTCCTTGGCGTCAAGTTTGATATCGACGACCACGTTGGCGCCGTTCTCGGGATTGTAGGCAGCCTGTCCACGACGCTGCTGGCCCCAGGCGCCACCAAAGGGAAAGCCGCCCTCAAAAGGATTGCCATAACCCGTGCTGCCGGCGTAGCTGCCACCATAGGGCGAAGCCGTAGGAGCACCGGCAAAGGGATTGCCAGAACGCATGGCGTCGTAGCGCGCACGTTTTTGCTCATCCGAAAGCACGGCGTAGGCCTCGGAAACCTCTTTAAACTTTTCCTCGGCATCCGGCTCTT
>CABRGB010000017.1 GCA_902470345.1 uncultured Collinsella sp. | reverse complement strand
ATCGCCGTGCATATCAAGAGCTATATTGGTGCGCTCTCGGCGTTTTGCGGTGCTATTTGCGCCGCATGCGGTGCCGGTGCCGCGATTACCTGGCTGTGTGGTGGCACGCGCGAGCAGATTGGCGCGACGGTTTCGAACACGCTCGGTAACGTGGGCGGCATTGTATGCGATGGCGCCAAGGCGAGTTGCGCGGCTAAGATTTCGGCAGCCGTTGACGCTGCGATTCTGGGTCACGATATGGCCATGCAGGGCCGCGGCTTCCGTGCCGGTGAGGGCCTCATTCAGGATACCGTCGAGCAGACGATCGCCAGCATGGGCTATGTGGGCCGTGTGGGTATGAAAGACACCGACGTCGAGATCCTAAACATCATGATCGGGAAGACTCGAGTCTGTTAGGACAGTTCGTCGGCTATTTGGTGTTCGTAGAAGGCTTCGATAACGGCGTTGAAGTCGCGGGCGAAGTCTTCCATGGTTCCGTGCCAGGTGGCTCGGCTGGGCTTGCCTTGGCCCACGTAGGCAGTCTGAATGCCGCAGGCGGGGCTGGGGAAGTCGCGTTTGGGGTCGTTGCCCACCATAAGGACCTCGTGCGGCTGGAGCCCCATCACCTGAAGCTGCTCTAGATAGTAGGTGGCATCGGGCTTGCAGCGGGTGGTGTTTCCCATGTGCGTGACGAGCTCAAAGGGGGCGTCGGCCAGGTCGCCCCAACCCATGCGGCACTCGATGGCCCCCTGCGGAAAGCTGGGGTTGGTAAAGAGCGCGCAACGCAGTCCTGCATCCTGTACGGCCTGAAGCGCGGCGTGTGCGCCGGGCATGGCGTGGGCGTTGATGACATCGTCGTTCTTGTACGGCAGGACTTCACGATCGTAGTAGGTAAACGCCTCGTAGATGAGTGGGTCCGAGAGGCAAATGCCGCACCGGCGCTCAACCTCTTCTTGGTAGAACTCAAGATTGGTACGATTATCCGTGCCGCTTCGGCGATTGGCGTTGAGGTCGACCAAGATGGTGCCGAGTCGTGCCATCGTGCCGCCGTGGCTGCGGCGACCGATATCCGCGAGCATCGACGAGACATCCTTAAAATAGCGAAGGATGAACGCGTTGAGGTTGATGCTAAGAAGCGTTTCGTCCATATCGAAAACGACTGCTTTGAGCACGCGGGCACCTTTCTCGATAAATCGTTCCAGAATCGTTGGCTCCGGATACTTTACCTCAAAGGCGTATGGGCAAACTGCTTATCGTCAAGTTGTGGAGACGGCTGTCCATAAGATTACGAAAAAGTCTCCACACGAGTAAAAAAACGCAGTTCACGCTTGAAATCGAACTCATTTCCCCGTAACCTATACGAACGTGATTGCATAAGCGTCACATTAGTATCTGTCGGCTCCCGAGTGTTCCTAAACGTTGTGTGCTTGTCGCACCCTTCTGTAGGTCCTAGCAATCGGGGCCCCGTAGTTCGAAAGGGGTCCACCTTTGAGTGAGATTCAGAACTCGTCCATTTTCTCTCTTGACGATGTCAATGAGGAGGAGATGAACAACCTCATCGACGGTACGATTACCGACTTTGATGAGGGCGATCTCGTTAACGGCACTGTCGTTAAGATCGAGCATGACGAGGTGCTCGTTGACATCGGATTCAAGTCCGAGGGCGTTATCCCGGTCCGCGAGCTGTCCATCCGCAAGGACGCTAACCCTGCAGACATCGTTGCACTCGGTGATCCCATCGAGGCTCTGGTTCTCCAGAAGGAGGACAAGGACGGTCGTCTGGTCCTGTCCAAGAAGCGTGCCGAGTACGAGCGTGCTTGGAACCGCATCGAGGAGAAGTTCAACTCCGGCGAGAACGTCGAGGGCGAGGTTATCGAGGTTGTCAAGGGCGGCCTGATCCTCGACATCGGCCTGCGTGGCTTCCTGCCCGCTTCCCTCGTCGACCTCCGTCGTGTCAAGGACCTCACCTCCTACATGGGCACTCGCATCGAGGCCCGCGTCATCGAGATGGACCGCAACCGCAACAACGTCGTCCTCTCCCGTCGCGTCGTGCTCGAGGAGTCCCGTAAGGCCGAGCGCTCCGAGATCCTGTCCAAGCTTAAGTCTGGTATGCGTCTCCAGGGCACCGTTTCCTCCATCGTCGACTTCGGCGCCTTCGTCGACCTCGGCGGTATCGACGGCCTCATCCACATCTCCGAGCTCTCCTGGAACCACGTCAACCATCCTTCCGAGGTTGTTAAGGTCGGCCAGGAGGTCGAGGTCGAGGTTCTCGACGTCGATCTCAACCGCGAGCGCATCTCCCTGGGTCTCAAGCAGACCACCGAGGATCCGTGGCGCGCACTGGTCAAGAAGTACCCCGTCGGCGCTATCGTCGAGGGCACTGTGACCAAGCTTGTCCCGTTCGGCGCTTTCGTCGACCTGGGCGAGGGCATCGAGGGCCTGGTGCACATCTCCGAGATGGCCAACAAGCACGTCGATCAGCCTTCTCAGGTCACCCACGTGGGCGACAAGGTTCAGGTCAAGGTCATGGAGATCGACCTCGACCGTCGTCGTATCTCCCTGTCCATGAAGTCTGCTGCTGAGACTCTGGGCGTCGAGATCGAGGTCACCCCGCTGCCTTCCGAGAAGAAGGACGAGGAGACCGACGCCGAGTAAATCGGTTTGACGATCACTTGTTTTAGGGGATCCGTCCGCAATGGACGGGTCCCTTTTTGCATTTGTTGCTGAGGTGCGCGATGCTGCCCGTGTGCAATGCCGCCTAGGCTGTTCACGGGCTATTGGGTTGTTGGTGCATGAAAAATGCCGACATCCCGCCTCGGGGAGGAGGCGGGAACGCACCGAGTAGACGGAGGGGTGCGGAGCGCGGTCGCGTCTCGACTGACGACGTTGCCCATCGACGATACTATTGTACTGCATAGCGTGGTTCTTGGTTTATCGTGTCGAACGCTTGTGTTGTGCCATTGCCTGTGACAACGGTGTGCTACACTCTTGCACTGCTGAGTGGGCTAGACGGTCGCGCGATGTGCTGCTTGCAGTACGCGTGAGGAAAGTCCGGGCTCCAGAGGGCGGGATGCCGGCTAACGGCCGGGCGGAGTGATCCGACGGAAAGCGCCGCAGAAAAGAAGACTCCCACCTGCGCCGCAAGGCGTAAAGGGAAAAGCTGAAACGGTGGTGTAAGAGACCACCAGCGTCGTGGCAACACGGCGGCTTGGCAAGCCCCATCCGGAGCAAGCGCGAATAGGAACGCTATGGGCCGGCCCGGTCCGCGTTCGGGTAGCGTGCGTGGAGCTGCACGGTAACGTGCAGACAAGATAAATGACCGTTCACGACAGAACCCGGCTTATAGGCCCACTTGGCATTCTTGTCGACGCTGCGACGGCGTCAGCTGGCCGATTTGGCGCTCATTCGTCGGTCGCCGCCATAAGGCGTGCTCCCTCCTCTTTCGGGCCAAATCGACTCAGCTGACGCCGTCTCGCTGTTTTTGCCTGGTCATCGGCAGCCTCATTTCTGTTGCAATCTCGTCTTTCAAGGCACCTTGCTCGCACTGACGGGTTCTCGCTTTCGTTGACGGAATCATCGGCGGTTCCGTTCTTGGCATCTCGCTGTTTTTGCCTGGTCATTGGCGTCGCCGTTCTATTTACCTAGGTTATTGGTACGGCCTTTGCCGTATTATTGAGGCTGTTTGTTGCTTTGCTTGTTGTTGAGGGGCTTTGTTGGACAGCTATTTTACTCTGCAATCGAATATTGAGGCTTCGGGTGAGTTTGTGGACCGCAAGAGCCGGTTTATTGCCCAGCTGGTCCATATTGAGTCCGAGGATGAGGCGAATGCCTTTATCGAGATGGTTCGCAAGCGTCATTACGACGCTCGACATAATGTTCCCGCGTGGATTTTGGTCGATGGACGCGAGCGCCAGAGCGATGATGGTGAGCCGAGCCGCACGAGCGGCATGCCGACGCTCGAGGTGCTGCGCGGCGCGGGGCTCAAAAATGTTTGCTGCGTGGTGACGCGCTATTTTGGTGGCACCCTGTTGGGGCCTGGTGGTTTGGTGCGCGCCTATACCGCGGCGACGCGGGCGGCGGTGGCCGCGGCTCAGGAGGCCGGGCAGATCGTCGAGATGACGAGTGTCGTGCCGGTTGACGTGCATGTTGCCTATCCGCAGTATGAGCAGGTGCTTCGTTTGGCGCAGGATTCGGGTGCCAAGGTTTCGGATACCGATTACGCGGATGCCGTTACACTTCACTTGGTGTTTAAGGCGGGGGAGCAGGAGCCATTTTGCGCCAAGATGCGCGAGCTTATGGCGGGACGCGAGGAGATTGAGGTTGGCGCTCCCGTATTTGCCGAGTTCTAACGGCGACAGCCGGCGTGCTTTTGGATGGATCCCAAGCGCGCCGGCCGTCGTTTTATGTTGATGCCGTCTACTCGGCGAGCTGCTTTAGCACCTCGCAGGCGATCTCGATGGCATCGTCGATGCAACCGGGGCAGCTGCGGAGCGGACCCTTATCCGATCCGATGACCTTGAGCGTGCCGCAGACGGTCGTCGTGTTCTTCTCGCCAAAACGCTTGGCGATTTCGCGCGACAGCTTGTAGGTCTGGCCCTTGGTCTTGGGGTTTTCCATGCCGTCGCTCATCACGAAGCCCATGATGGCCACGG
Organism: uncultured Collinsella sp.; assembly: GCA_902470345.1. Lineage (GTDB taxonomy): Bacteria > Actinomycetota > Coriobacteriia > Coriobacteriales > Coriobacteriaceae > Collinsella. The sequence goes on along the minus strand of CABRGB010000017.1, from coordinate 27,710 downwards.
CGCCCGAGATGGCGCCGCAGGTTTCGGTCATGCCGCCCATGCCAGCGCCAAAGCCCTCGGTGAGGGTAAAGGCGACCTGAGGGTCGAGTCCGACGGCAGGTGCGAGCGTGCAGGCGACGGCCTGCGCGCAGTTAAAGCCACGGGCGTGGTATTCGGCAGCCTGAGCCTGACAGGCGGTGATGTCGAGCTGGGCGGTATCGATTTGCTTCATCGTTGTCTCCTTGGTCACGGTGTACCCGCTTATGGTACCCGCGACGGTGCGTGTAATCATCGAGAGCTTCATGGATGCCTCATTTTTATCTATCGAGCAAATGCCTAAGGCTTGAGATAAATACGCTGATCAATTTGTCAAATAACCCACCTTGGTGATGGGTTGAGAGGGGTGCGGGGTAGCGGTATCGTGAACCGAATAAAACGTAACCCAGGCAAGGGAGCAAGATATGAGCGAGCAGACCATCGGTACCACATGTGTTCAGGGCGGCTATCGCCCGGGAGATGCAGAGCCGCGCCAGGTGCCCATCTACCAGTCCACCACGTGGAAGTACGACACGTCCGAGCACATGGGCAAGCTGTTTGACCTGGAGGAGTCGGGCTATTTCTACAGCCGTCTGCAGAACCCCACGTGCGATTTGGTTGCCGCCAAGATCTGCGAGATGGAGGGCGGCACTGCCGCGATGCTCACGAGCTCGGGCATGGCTGCGAACTTCCTCGCGATCTTTAACGTTGCCGGTGCCGGCGATCACGTGGTCGCAAGCTCTGCCATCTACGGCGGTACGTACAACTTGCTCGCCCACACCATGGGCCGTATGGGGCTGACCTGCACCTTCGTTGCCCCCGACTGCACCGATGAGGAGCTCGAGGCAGCCTTCCAGCCCAACACCAAGCTCGTCTTTGGCGAGACGATCGCAAACCCCGCCCTTGCCGTACTCGATATCGAGCGCTTTGCCAAGGCCGCGCACGACCACGGCGTACCGCTGATGGTCGACAACACCTTCCCGACGCCCGTGATGTGCCGTCCCTTTGAGTGGGGCGCCGATATCGTTACGCACTCCACCACTAAGTACATGGATGGCCATGCGGCCTACCTGGGTGGCGTGATCGTCGATCACGGCCAGTTTGACTGGATGGCCCATGCGGACAAGTTCCCGGGTCTCACCACGCCTGACGAGAGCTACCACGGCGTGACCTATGCCGAGAAGTTCGGTCGCGAGGGCGCCTTTATTACCAAGGCCACTGCGCAGCTTATGCGCGACCTCGGCCCCATGCAGAACCCGCAGGCGGCATTCTTCCTGAACAGCTCGCTCGAGAGCCTGCACGTGCGCATGCCGCGCCATTGTGAGAATGGTCTGGCGGTCGCCAAGTTCCTGCAGAGCCATCCCAAGGTACGCTTCGTGAGCTATCCGGGCCTGGAGGGCGACAAGTACTATGACCTGGCTCAGAAGTACATGCCCAACGGTACCTGCGGCGTCGTGAGCTTTGGCTTTAACGGTGGTCGCGCGGCGGCCGAGACCTTTATGAAGAGCCTCAAGCTCGCCCAGATCGCTACACACGTGGCCGACGCCCGCACTTGCTGCCTGCATCCTGCTAACGCCACGCATCGCCAGATGAACGATGAGGAGCTCATCGCCTGTGGCATCTCCGCCGACATGGTACGCCTGTCGTGCGGCCTCGAGGACACGGCCGATCTGATTGCCGACCTTGAGCAGGCGCTCGAGCAGTGCTAGGCTAGCGTTCGCACAAGGAGCCGATGCTGGCAGAAAGCTTCGGCGACCTTTCGTTCCGATTCCGTAGGCGGGACCTCAATCGCGACTGTTTGCAGGCGATTGGGGCCCCGTTTTTTGCGTTGGGCCACTCGAAAGGATGGATATGGAGAAAACTGCAGAGCAGCTGCGCCGCGAGCACATTGCTCTAGAGGGCGACACCCATGGCAAGAACAAATGGGCGATTCTGTTTACCGTGCTCATCATGACGTTTATGGTGTGTCTGGATTCGACCGTCGTGACCGTGGCGCTGCCCGTGATGCAAAAGGAGCTGGGCGTGGGGCTCGACCGCATTCAGCTGGTGAGTTCGGTGTATCTGCTTGCGACATGCGTGGCTATGTTGCCGTTTGGCCGTCTGGGTGACGTCCGCGGCAAGGTGAATGTGTTCCAGCTGGGCGTCATCGTCTTTTCGGTCGGTTCGCTGCTGTGCGGCCTTTCGGCCTCGCTCGAGGTTCTTATTCTGGCGCGCATTGTTCAGGGCGTCGGTTGCGCGGCGGCCATGGCCAACAACATGGGTATCATCACCGAGTCGTTTCCGGCGCGCGAACGCGGTCGTGCTATGGGTATTCTCGCGACCTTCGTGGCCCTCGGCATGATGTGTGGCCCCGTGCTCGGTGGCATGCTGGTGGCAAGCTTTCCCTGGGAGAGCATCTTTCTCATTAACCTGCCCATTGGCGTCATCTCGTTTATCGTGGGGCTCTATACGCTGCCGCATGTTAAGCCGGAGGCCGGCGAGCGTCCCATGTCCATGATCGAGGCCGCTCGTCGCTGCTTTGCAAATTCGGCCTTTACCAGCAACCTTGCCTGCATGCTCATCGTGTTCGTTGGCATTGGCGCATCCGAGTTTATCCTGCCGTTCTATTTTCAGGATGCGCATGGGTTTGGATCTGACGTTTCGGGCCTGCTGTTTTTGGCGCTGCCGATGGTGAATGCCTTTATCGGCCCGCTTTCGGGAACGGTTTCGGACCGTGTTGGCTGCGAGGGTCCCACGGCGGTCGGTCTGGGCGTGTATGTGTGCGGTCTCTTTGCGGTAAGCACGCTCGACGAGCACTCTTCTATCCCTGTGATCGTGTGCTGTGTCGCGTTTATGTCGTGCGGCACGTCGATTTTCCAGAGCCCCAACAACTCGCTGTATATGGGTTCGGCTCCGCGCGAGGCGCTCGGTTTTGCAGGCAGCTTGGGCAGTTTGGCGCGCTACGCCGGCATGGCACTCGGCATTACGGTGGCGTCGAATATCCTGTATGGGCAGATGAGCGTGGCGATGGGCGAGGCCGTGACCAGTTTTGTTGCAGGCCGTCCGGATGTGTTCCTGTTTGGCTTTCGCTCGGTGTTCTACGTGCTCATGGCTGTGGCCGCTGTGGGCTTTGCGCTCGCCATAGTGCGTTTGGTGAGGATGCGCGCCCGCCATTAGCTTGTGGTGGCAGGCTTGCCAAGAATCGGGCTTATCTACTGGTCTTGCAGCTTTATGGTGCGATGCGGCTTGTGGGGCGGGCGGGGGTCGGTCCGTGGTAGACTATCGAACAACGTTTATTAATCGCGCGGTATCGTTGCCGCGAGAAGGGGTTGCGCCATGCAGGAGCTTGAGGATCGTATTCGCCATGACGGCATCGTAAAGGCCGGTAACGTCCTTAAGGTTGATGCCTTCCTCAACCACCAGTGCGACGTTGAGCTGTTCGACCACATGGGTGCCGAGTGGGCCCGTCTGTTCGAGGGTGTCGAGATTAACAAGATCCTGACGATCGAGGCTTCGGGCATTGGTATGGCCTGCATCGCAGCTCAGCATTTTGGCGGCGTGCCGGTGGTCTTTGCCAAGAAGGCCCAGTCCATCAACCTTGACGGCGAGCAGTATGCCACGACCATCTACTCCTTTACCAAGCAGAAGGAGTACCCGGTCATCGTTGGCAAGCGCTTCCTGTCCGAGGGCGATAAGGTCCTGATTATCGACGACTTTTTGGCCAATGGCTGCGCGCTCGAGGGCCTTATTAAGATCTGCGAGGCCGCGGGTGCCGAGGTTGCCGGCATCGGCATCGCCGTTGAGAAGGGCTTCCAGGGCGGTGGCGATAAGCTCCGCGAGCGCGGCTTCCGCGTTGAGAGCCTGGCCCGTATCGCCGAAATGGACTGCGAGAACGGCGAGATCACGTTCGCCTAGGCGCGCAGCACAAGCGATTGGTATGCGATGTGACAAAGGGACTGTCCCTTTGTCACATTTTTTGTATGAGGGGAGGTATTGATATGGATGAGAACAAGATGGGATGGCGCGAGTATGCGCGCTATGCCGAGATGTCGGTCGAGGAGCTGGCACGCGATTGCGAGGTGCAGGTGTTTCGCGCGACGGGTCCGGGCGGACAGGGCGTGAATACGACGGATTCAGCGGTGCGCATGAAGCATGGGCCCACGGGGATTGTCGTGACGGCGCGCGAGAGCCGTAGTCAGTTTCAGAATCGCAGCTGCTGTCTGCGCAAGCTGAGGGCAGAGCTTGAGCGTCGTGGCCGTCCGCCGCGACGTCGCGTCAAGACCAAGGTGCCTCAGCGATCGCGCCAGCGCAGGCTCAACGACAAGCACTTCAACGCGATTAAAAAGGCCAACCGTCGCAAGCCAGGCGGGGAGGAATGATCTTCTCAATAAGTTGCGGTGAAATAGGGACTGTTTTACGGCTTTAGCTGCATAAACAGTCCCTATTTCACCGCAACTTAGGGATGGCTAGTGGGTGGGGCGCCAGACGTGGAGGGCTCCGCCGAGGACGTCGACCTCGATGCGCGAGGCGACGATGGGCTCGCCGTCGGCCTGGATGGGGTAGTCGGGCTCCTCGAACGTGAGCTCGGCATGACGGCAACGACGCATGCGAACCGGCGGCAGCTTGGTATGATGGCCGTCCTTGGCCGAAAGAAACATAGGCAGGGCGACCGCACGGGGGACGGGGCCGCAGGCGTAGCAGACGTCGAGCATGCCGTCGCAGGGGTCGGCTTCGGGGCAGATGCGATAGCCCGAGCCGTACGTGGGCCCCAGCTGGATGGCCATGATAATCGCCCGCTCGCGCTCGGCAGGCGCGCCATCTAAGCTCACCGTCATGGGATAGTTGCGGTAGCGCAGGCCAAACTGCTCAAGTCCCGATAGGGTGTAGAGCGGAGCGCCGGCGAGCCCCGTCTTTTTTCGCAGCTCGGTGGTGCCCAGGCCGATGGCGGCATCGATGCCGACCGAAAGCGTCTGGTCGTAGTACTCGACGGTCGCCTCGCCTCTGCCGCTTGCGGGGTTCCATGAGCGAATGCGTCCGATATCCTGACGCTGCAGCTCGCAGGTGAGCAGCGCGCCAAAATCTTTGCCGGAGAAATCGTCGATACCGAGCGTTTGGGCAAAATCGTTGCCGGAGCCTACGGGTAGGACGGCAAGGGCGGGACGGACCGCCTCATCCTGCGTCATGAGTCCATTGACGACCTCGTGGATCACGCCGTCGCCGCCGAGTGCGATAACCGTGCGGTAGCCCTGGGCCCGTGCGGCAAGTTCCTTGGCATGTCCCTTGCGCTCGGTCAGCACCAGGTCAAACTGGGATGAGCGCGCGGTCATGTCCAAAAAGCGCTGCAGACGCTCGGCAACCTCGCGCGCCGCACCCGACTGGGCGGCGGGGTTGGCGATGATGAGCGTGCGACCAAAATCAGTTGCGTGCATGGGGCGACTCCCGGCGTGTGACGTAACGGTGCGGTCGCGCTCAGGTCGAATTGCCCCCGATTGTGGCTGCACGGCGAATACTAACGTCTACTCTATCAGGTCGTTGTGGCGCTCGATAGCCTCCGCTACCGTACCGCCCTCATCCACAATAAGCGAACGGCGCTTGGGTGAGATGATACGCTGGGCGGGGTACACGCCGCGGTGTCCGCCGGTTAGGTAGCTGATAAAGGCTACGATGACAAAGAACCCGGCAGCCGTGCCGTGGAACAGGTCGATGGCCATCATACAGGTGGTGATGGGTACGTTAAGGCCGGCGCAGAACACGCCGAGCATGCCCAGCGCCGCCAGAAAGCTGGGGTCGATTCCGACGAGGCAACCGATCCAACCGCCGAGCGCCGCACCGATGCCAAACAGGGGTGTGACCTCGCCTCCTTGGAAGCCGGCGCCCAGGGTGAGCGCCGTCACCACGAGCTTGATGGCTGCGTCGGCAAGGGTCGTGTTACCGGCGAACCCGGCGCCCGAGAGCCAGGTGGCAAGGCCGGCATACTTCCAGGCGTCGAGCATCGCGTAGGCCGCGAGCACCACGAGCGCGCCCACGAGTGCGCGAGCAATGTAGTTGGTGATAAAGCGACCGTACAGGCTCTTGACGGTTCGAACCGACCAGGCAAAGAGGCGTGCCGTCAGACCGAAGATGATGGCGCTGATAACAACGATGACGACCGTTGTGGGCGTCATAGCGGGAACGCTGGCGATGACATTCGCTTCGTACTCGGTACCCAGGGCAAGTGATGTAAAGTAGCCGGTAAACGAGGCGACCAGGCAGTAGATGCCCGCGGTGTAGTCGATCTTGCCGATAAAGCACATCTCCATGCCAAAGAAAGCTCCGGCAAGGGGCGAACCGAATACGGCGCCAAAGGCCGACGAGATGCCGGCGAGCATGAGGTCGTGGTGGTCATGCTTTTTGAGGTGGGCGAGGCTCGAGATGTTGCTGGCGATGGTGCCACCAATCTGCACCGCGGCGCCCTCGCGGCCGGCCGATCCGCCCGTTAGGTGCGTGAGCGTGGAGCAGACAAAAGTGAGGACGGCCATGCGCATATGGATGAGGCGTGTGCCCAGGGCGGAATCGATGACCAGGTTGTTGCCGCGTTTGGCGGCAAGACCGTGGTTTTTGTACACCCATGCGGTGGCAACGCCCACAACGGGGAGCATGGCGTAGATCCACGCGTGGTGCTCGCGATAATCGGTCGCGATATTCAGCGAGGCCAAAAACGCCCAAGCGGCAACGCCCATGGCGAGAGAGACGATGACGACGAGTACGAGCAACTTGGCGCTCGCGAGTAGGTTGCGGACGTTGCGGCGCGTGTCGGCAGCCAAGAGATGTTCGGAGCGGGTGAGCTGTTGCCTGCCTGCCATGATGACGTCGTTCAGGGAGAAAAAGCCGCCGTCGTCGAGCGACTGGGAATGATCCTGCGCTTCGTTTGCGCTTTCGGGTTTGTCGTTATGAGCCATACGTTCCTCTTTTAGGTTGCAACGCAAGCATTATAAAACGCGGTAAACGCGACGAGCCGGTGGGTTGGTTTCCATTCTGTTTCGCGGCCTGCAACCGACAGGTGTATTTGCGGGTTCAGGTCGAGTCGCGGCCATGCGTCGGGGGATTATACTGAGACAAGCATAAAGAATCGGCGTCCCTGTTGTGCGCCGTGGCATTAAGAGGTGCATATGGCAGAGAAACTCATTCCGTTGGAGGACGCGCAGTCGATTGTCCTGTCGCACGTTGCTCCGACCGATCTCGTCGAGATTCCCGTGTGGCAGGCCGCCGGTTTTCCCTTGGCCGAGGATGCTGTGGCCGATATCGACATTTCACCGTTTGCCAACAGCGCCATGGACGGGTATGCCGTGCGCGCAGCCGATCTTGCTGCGGCCACCGGTGACACTCCGGTGACGCTTTCCGTCGTAGGGCACGAGGCGGCGGGCCATGTCTTTGAGGGCGTGGTCGGCACGGGCGAGACCGTCCGCATCATGACGGGCGCGCCGGTGCCCGAGGGTGCTGACGCCGTAGTGAAATACGAGATCGTCGACGTGCTTGACGGCGATGGCAACGAGGGCTCGCACGTTCGCTTCTCGGCGCCGGCCAAGGTAGGGGAGAACGTTCGCTCTGCCGCCGAGGAGGCCCATGCCGGCGATGCTGTGATGCGCGCCGGCGAGGTCGTGGCTCCGGCGGGCGCGGGTCTGCTGGCAAGCGCCGGATACGCGAGCGTGAAGGTGCACGCTGCCCCGCGTGTGGGCATCATCTCGCTGGGCACGGAACTGGTCGCACCGAGTAACGTGCCGGCGCGCGGGCAGATTCGCGACTCCAACTCCTCGGCGTTGATGGCCGAGGCGCTCGATGCAGGAGCCGAGCCCGTGTTCTACGGCATTGCGCCCGACGATGAGCAGGCGATTGCCGAACTGGTGCATCGCGCCGTGCAGGAGTGCGATTTTGTCATTACGAGCGGTGGCGCCTCGGCGGGCGATTACGACTACGTGACGGCGCTCGTCCGGCGCGAGGGCGAGGTGCTGTTTGACCGCATTTCGATGCGTCCGGGCAAGGCCATCACGTTTGGCTTGCTCGGGGGTAAGCCCTACCTGGGGCTTTCAGGCAATCCGGCCGCGGCGTATGTGGGCTTTGAGATGCTCGCGCGCCCGGCGATGCGCAAGATGCGTGGTTTTGCCGAGGGGGCGCGCCCCGTGCAGCGAGCGGTTCTTACCCACGGTGTGAAAAAGCGCCAGGACCGACGCTTCTTCGATCGCGCCACGGTTTTGCGCGACCCCGAGACCGATGAGCTGCTGGTGACCGAGGCCAAGACGCAGAATTCGGCGCTGCTCGGCACGATGCAGCGTGCCAACTGTCTGCTGCGTATTGACGAAGGGCCGTGTGAGCTCAAGGCAGGCGACGTCGTGGATGTCGTGCGTGTCGACCTGCCCGAGGGAACGGTGTTGTAGGAGGAATGCTATGGAGCTGAAGATTTCGATTGTGACGTGCTCGGATACGCGCGATCTTGCCCAGGACGAGGCTGGAGCTGCACTCGAGGAACTTATCGAGGCGCAGGGCTGGACGGTCGCCTCACATGTGGTCGTGCGCGATGACGTCAGCGAGATTGGTGATGCCATTGTGGAAGCCGCCGATGAGTGCCACGCCAATGTCGTGCTCACCTGCGGCGGCACGGGGCTTTCGATGCGCGATGTGACGCCCGAGGCGACGCGTGCCGTCTGCGACCGCGATGTGCCGGGTATTGCAGAGGCAATTCGTGCGTACTCGATGACCAAGACGCGCCGCGCTATGCTCTCGCGTGCTATTTGCATGCAACGAGGTCATACGCTTGTCGTAAACTTTCCCGGTTCCACGAAGGCCGCCCGCGAAAGCTGGGAGGCCATAGCGGACCAGCTGGAGCACGCGGCTCAGATGACAGCGGGCGGCGGACATACCAACTAAGCTATTTACCTGCGGTGGGGCGACCTTATCGGTCGCTCCGCTTTTGTTTTCCGCCGAATCGACGCCGAGGTGTACGGTAACTCGAAACTATATTCTCAGGCGAGAATAATTTCTCACTAACATTATTCGCGCAAAAGTATAATCTGATTGCAGATTAAAGCCCGCGGTGGGGTACCCGGGCACAAGGTCCGAAAGGGTTGAATATGTTCGATATGGTTTCTCGTCGCGGATTCGTCTCGCTTTCTGCTGTCGCCGCTGCCGGCCTTGGTCTTGCCGGCTGCTCGGGCGGCAAGACGTCCGAGCCGGCCGGATCCGATGCCGGTTCTGCTAAGGCATCTTCCAAGAAGGCTGTCGAGCTGCAGGTCTTTGCCGCCAACTCGCTCGAGAAGGCTCTGCCCGAGGTTCAGGAGCTCTACACAGAGCAGACCGGCACCACGTTTGCAGACACGCAGTTTAAGGCCTCCGGCGACCTTGTCGAGCAGATGCGCGCCGGTGCCGCCGTCGACGTGCTCATTACCGCTTCCAAGGGCACCATGGATGACGCTGAGACCGCCGAGCTCGCCGACGTCGATACGCGTGAGGACATGTTCGTCAACGACCTCGTGATCATTCGCGCCGAGGGCTCCGACACCAAGGTCGAGGCCATCGCCGACGTCGCGAATCTGGACGGCAAGATCGCCATTGGCGACGCTAAGACTGTTCCCGCTGGCAAGTATGCCAACCAGGCCCTGGCCTCCGTGGGCCTCTACACCGGCACCGAGGGCGATGACGGCGAGTACGCGCCCGAGATCGCCGACAAGGTCGCGCTGGCCGACAAGGTCGGTACCGCTGCCGCCTACGTGTCCACGGGCGACTGCGTGGCCGGTTTTGTCTACAGCTCCGACATCTTCCGCTATGACGGCATCGAGGAGGCCTTCGTGTGCCCCGAGGATTCGCACAAGCCCATCGTGTATCCGGGTGCCGTTGCCGAGAGCTCCGAGCACGCCGACGAGGCCAAGGCGTTCATCGACTTCTGCCTGACCAACAAGAAAGCCCAGAAGATTTGGGCCAAGTACGGCTTTGAGCTTTCCGCGTAGAGCGGCTTGGCGCGATAATTCCATCGTTTTATGTTTCACTCCGTCCTTGTATTCGCTTGGAGCTTTTCGTGCTTAATAGATTCCGCATGCTTGTCGCCTGTGCTTTGACCTTCGCGCTTTGCTGGGTGCCAGGATTTGCGTTTGCTGGGGACACTGAGGACGGGGCCCAGGTTGCTGCGACCGCTCATGGGCTTTCCTATGGGATCGAGGGTTTTGAGCGGTTGGCCAGGGGGACCGCTCGTGCCATGGAGGGCCAGCCTGAGGGCTACCGGTTTCCCGTTGACGAGGACGTGGACCTTGTAGTGGCACCTGCTGCCGATCGCGTTGTGGTGTGGATATCGCCCAAGGCGGTCGAGAAGTATGGATTTGATCCGCAGTATAACGAGTGCGTATCGGGTCTCAAGGCCCTCGTCTGTAAGCTCGACAGCGCAAACTGCATGGGAGGTGCGCAGCTAGGGGACGTGGATCTTCCTTGGTATGTCACGGCGGAAACAACGTTTGATGCCGGCGGGTATACCTATGGCTTTGACGAGCGCGGTGCGGATGGGGACCGCTATGTGGTGATTGCATCAGCCTCGGGTGATGCCAAGGGCGGCGCGCGTTGGCTTGATAGCGCTCAAATGGTAGAAGCATCGTCCGTCGTGTTGCGGGATGAGCAGGGGCCCTTGACCTCTCTGGCCTCCTTTTTGGGCGACATCGACTATCGCCCGCTTTGGGTGTCCATTAAAACGAGCGGCCTTGCCCTGCTGATCTCCTTTGCGCTGGGCCTGTTTGCCGCATGGAAGACCATGGGTACGACGAGTCGCATCAAGGGCCTGCTCGATTCGGTCTTTACGATTCCTATGGTGCTGCCGCCCACGGTCTGCGGCTTTCTGCTCCTTATGCTGTTTGGCCGCTCGACCGGGGTGGGCCAGTGGCTCATCGCGCACGGTATCTCGGTTGTCTTTACCTGGCCGGCGGCGGTGATCTCTGCCGTGGTGGTGTCGTTCCCGCTCGTCTACCGCACGGCGCTCGGAGCCTTCGAGAGCCTCGACACGCAGATGCTCGATGCGGCGCGAACCCTGGGATGGTCCGAGCGCCGCATCTTTACCGGGCTTATGATGCCGCTCGGCTGGCCCTCGATTGCCGCTGGCACGGTGCTCGCCTTTGCCCGTGCGATGGGCGAGTTTGGCTGCACCCTGTTTTTTGCGGGCAACTACGCCGGCATTACGCAGACCATTCCCATCGCCATCTATTTTGAGTGGATGGGCGGCAATACGTCGGTGGCCCTCTTTTGGGTCGTTGTCGTAATCGCGTTCAGTTTCCTGGTCATTCTGTTCATCAATATGTACACGGCGCATTCGCAAAAGTACCGCGAGCGGGGCCTTTCCCGTGCGGAGCGTAAGCAGGCCAAAGATCTCGCCGGACAGGGCGATTCGCTCGACCCGGCGGGCGGTGATGCCTTGCGTATCGATCGCGAGGCACTGGCCGAGCTCATGCGCGATGATGCCGCATTACAGGGAGGTCGATAGGCCATGTCGCTCGTTCTGGATATTAAGAAACGTTATCCCGGGTTTGTGCTCGACATGCAGCTTGAGGCCGGCGAGGAGCGCGTGGCCTTGCTCGGTGCCTCCGGATGTGGCAAGAGCTGCACACTGCGCTGCATTGCCGGCGTGGAGACGCCCGACGAGGGCAAGATCGTCGTCAACGGCGTGACCTTTTTTGACTCGGCGGCTGGCATCAACCTGTCACCCCAGGAGCGAAAATGCGCCCTGTTGTTCCAAAACTATCAGCTGTTTCCCAACATGACGGTGGCCGATAACGTATGCGCCGGTGTAAAGGATGCTGGCGACGCCGCCGCGCGCAAAAAGCTCGCCGAGCGCTATCTGGGCATTTTCGGTCTGGCCGATTTTGTCGATCGCTACCCCGCGCGACTCTCGGGCGGGCAGCAGCAACGCGTGGCGCTTGCCCGTATGGTGGCGGCGCACCCGGGCATTTTTATGTTCGACGAGCCCATGAGCGCACTCGATGCGTATCTCAAGAGCGCGCTTGAGCAAAACATGCTCGACCTGTTCGACGTCTGCAACCGTACCGTGCTCTATGTGAGCCACGACATCGACGAAGCGTGCCGCCTGTGTCAGCGCATCTGCGTGATGCACGACGGGCATGTTGAGGAGATTGGCTCCATCGAGGACGTGGTCCGTCGTCCGCAGACGCTGGCGGCACTGCGCCTGACGGGCTGCAAGAACACAAGCCGGGCGCGCAAGATCGGCGACGAAGAAGTTGAGGCCCTCGACTGGGGCATGACCTTTAACGTGGGTCGCGAGGTTCCCGATGATGTGGCGTACCTGGGCATTCGCGCAAGCTACTTCCATGTTGACAATCGCGCGGAGCGGGGCCGCAACAGCTATGATTTGCACGTGGCCCGTGTGAGCGATTCGCGCTTTGAGCGGCTGGTGCTGCTGGACGTGCCGCGCGTCGATGCGCCCACACGTCTGCAGTGGAAGGTCAACAAGGTGGGCGTGCCTGCCGACGAGCTGCCGCAAGCAGGCGAGACGCTGCGCATGCACTTCGATGCGAGTAAGATCCATTTGGTTTGTCGATAGCGCCGGGTAATGCCGTCGGGGATATAAGCCTCGGCGGCTTTGTCTTGCCGTTCGCCGAATGATGGATGACAAACTCTTATCAACACAGATAATTATTTATTAAACGACGGCACACGACGCTGTCGTACGAATGTCAACGGTGTTCGCATGGTCGACGACCGTTGATATAGTTGACCTTAACTTGTAAAGGAGGGTGCGCATATGCCGCAGACGACATACATTCGCCGCGTTGCCGCGCGCGCCCTATATATGGCTCGGAGTCGCATATGAGCAGGTATGTTCACGGCTCCGGGAGAGACGACGCACAACTAAATAATCAGCTGCAAAGCAGGTTCCCCAAAATTCCGGGTTTGAGCACGGCCGGGCAATCGCCGTCCGTCGTGCATCGATACCGCTGTTATCCGTTTTTGGTTCGAGAGGGGAACCGTCATGGCTGAAGAATTTGATTTCCATCCGATGTGGGAGAGCCTCGGCATGAATCTTGCCGACCACGACATGCTGCTGGGCGCCGTGGGCCAGATGTACGGCGATATGTTCCTGACGCAGAATAATCGCCCCAAGTCCACGTCCTACCTGGATTTTGTCGCCACCAACATCCACAGTGGCCGTATTAAGGAGATGCTCGACAAGAAGGAGGCCGGCGAGGCCACCAAGATCGTCGGTTCGTTCTGCGTCTACGTGCCCGAGGAGATCGTACTTGCCTGTGACGGCATTCCTGTGGGCCTGTGCTCGGGTGCCGACTGGGCGACCGACAAGGTCGAGGAGCATCTGCCGCGCAACACCTGTCCGCTCATTAAGAGCTTTGCCGGCTTTAAGCTGGGCGAGGTCTGCCCCTACATTGAGTCGAGCGACCTGGTGGTGGGCGAGAACACCTGCGATGGCAAGAAGAAGGCCTACGAGTTCTTTGCCACGCAAAAGAACATGTACGTCATGGATATCCCCAACGTGCACGACGAGTCGACGCTCGTGACCTGGAAGGCCGAGGTCAAGAAGCTCGCGGCCAAGATCGAGGACGAGTGCGGCGTCAAGATTACGCCCGAGCGCCTGAAGGCTGCCACCCACGCCGTCAACGAGAAGCGTCGCGCCCTGCAGCGTCTGGCTGCGACCCGCGCTGCCGATCCGGCGCCCATCAGCGGTCTCGACAGCCTGCTGACCGTTCAGGCCGCCTTTATGGATGACACGCCGCGTCTGACCGGAGCCATTAACGATATGGCGGCTGAGTGCGAGCAGCGCGTTGAGGCTGGCGAGGGCGTGGCGCCCAAGGGCACCAAGCGCATCCTGTACACCGGTACGCCCATGGCCGTGCCCAACTGGAAACTGTTCAACCTTATCGAGAAGGCCGGCGGCGTTGTGGTAGGCGAGGAGTCCTGCACGGGCTCGCGCTACTACAAGGACCTGGTCGACGAGTCCGGTGAGACGGTCGACGAGATGCTCGACGCCATCGCCGAGCGCTACTTCAAAATCAACTGCGCCGTCTTTACGCCCAACGACCAGCGTATGAAGGACATTGTCCAGATGGCCAAGGACCTGCATGCCGACGGCATCGTCGACGTGGCCCTGCAGTTCTGCACGCTCTATGAGATGGAGTCGTTTGCCGTGGAGAAGGCCGCCGAGGAGGCAGGCATTCCGTTTATGCACATCACGACCGACTACGCCGGCGAGGATGCAGGCCAACTGCAAACCAGGATTGAGGCTTTCTTGGAAACCATTTAGGGCTATATCCGTCCCGGCGGCTTCCCAGGCACCCGATCTTGCCGTTCAAACCGTCGCTTGCGTACCAAAGTACGCGGCGACTCCTCTTTCACGGCAACCTCGGGCACCTGGGAAAGCCGTCTCCTTGGTTGGTTAAAAGGTTTGTTAAGGAGTTATATGTCGGAAAATATTGAGCAGCCGTTGCCGCGCACGTTTGAGGAGTTCAACGAGCAGCGCAAGGCGGCGTTTATTCGCGTCAAGGATTATAAGCAGGCGGGTAATCGCCTGGTCGGCTTTTTGTGCAGCTATACGCCGCTCGAGATTATCGATGCCGCGGGCGCCTCGAGCGTGGCTCTGTGCGGTACGTCCGACGAGGTGATTCCCGAGGCCGAGAAGGTGCTGCCGGCAAATTTGTGTCCGCTCATCAAGTCGACGTACGGTTTTGCCTATTCGCAAAAGTGCCCGTTTACGTACTTTAGCGACATGATCATCGGCGAGACCACCTGCGACGGCAAGAAGAAGATGTACGAGCTGCTCAACGAGCTCAAGCGCACGCACATTCTGCATCTTCCTCAGGGTCGCGACCGCGCCTACGAGCGCGAGGGCTGGTACGAGGAGTGCCGCCTGCTCAAGGAGGAGCTCGAGGTCTTCTACGGCATCACGATTACCGACGATGACCTGCGCGCCGCTGTGCGCCGCCGCAACCGCTTGCGTGCGGCCCAGCTCGACATGTTTGCGCTGCAGGCCAATCAGCCGGCGGCCATGAGCGGCGTCGACCTGATGAGCACCATGTTTGCCGGTACGTTCAGCTTTGATATCGAGGCCTATACGCAGCAGCTGGAGCAAAAGGTTGTCAAGCTGCGCGAGGTCTACGACGCGGGCGAGCGCCCGGTTGCGGCGGATGCCAAGCGCATTCTGATCACCGGCTGCCCGGTGGGCGGCGTGATCAACAAAATCGGCCGCGCCATCGAGTCCAACGGCGGCGTGGTCGTGTGCATGGACGACTGCTCGGGCGAGCGCACGGCGGCCATGATGATCGACCCGGAGGCTCCCGATATTCTGCGCGCTATCGCCGATCGCTACCTGGACATTAACTGCTCGGTCATGACGCCCAACGACGGTCGTATGCAGAACACGCTGGCCATGTGCGAGAAGTATCACGTCGATGGCGTAGTGGAGAGCGTGCTCCAGGCGTGCCACACCTTTAACGTGGAGAGTGCGCGCATGCAGGAGGCTGTCGAGGGTGCGGGTATTCCGTATATGAAGATCGAGACCGACTACAGCAACGGCGACATGGGCCAGATCGAGACCCGCATCGCCGCCTTCATCGAAACCCTCTAGCTTCCTCAGGCACCGGATCTTGGCCCTCAAACCGTCGCTTGCGTACCCAAAGTACGCTGCGCTCCTCTTTCGGGGCAATCTCCGGCACCTGAGAAACCTAGAGCTAAGGCGCCTGAACGCGCCGCTGTCTTTGATGTTTAGATTGGGAGAGAGCCATGATAGGGATCGGGATCGATATCGGGTCTACGGCGGCTAAGGCCGCTGTGGTCGATGGGGATGGTTCGGTGGCGTGGACGTGCGTGCAGCCAACCGGGTTCTCCTCGGTCGATGCTTCCGAGCGGTTGCGCGAGGCACTGGCAGCGGCGGGTTATGACGTGACGGGCGACGATGTTCGCGTGGTCGCGACCGGCTACGGTCGTGTCGCCGTGCGCTATGCGCATAAGGTCGTGACCGAGATTACCTGCCACGGCACCGGTGCCGTGCGTCTGTTTGGCGATCACGGCACGGTGATTGACGTGGGCGGCCAGGACACCAAGGTCATCCAGCTCAAGGGCGGTCGCGTGGCCAAGTTCGCCATGAACGACAAGTGCGCCGCCGGCACGGGGCGCTTTTTGGAGATCATGGCCGACCGCCTAGGCATTTCCCAGCAGCAGATGGCCGACCTGGCGCGTTCCGGCGAGCCCACCAAGATCAGCAGCATGTGCACGGTGTTTGCCGAAAGCGAGGTCATCAGCCTGATCGGTCGCGGCGAGCCGCGCGAGAACATTGCGCGTGGCGTGATCGACAGCGTGGTTTCGCGCGTGGCGACCATGGCCGGGCAGGCCGCGGGCGCCCCGTACTATCTGACCGGCGGCCTGTGCGAAAACGCCTATGTCGTTGAACGGTTGGGCGAGCTACTGGGGTCGCCGGTGACCACCTCGCCCCAGGCTCGCTTTGCCGGTGCCATCGGTGCGGCGATTCGCGCACAGGCGCTCAATTAATGCATCCGCCGTAGGCTCGCATTCATGCGTATACTGGGAGAAAATGATTGCCCGATGAGAGGAGGTATCGATGGCTGACGATCAGATTAAGCTCACGTCTATGACGGCCGCGAGCGGTTGAGCCGCTAAGTTGGCTCCCGGAGCCCTCGCCCAGGTCCTGGGCGATTTGCCCAATGTGCATAACGACAACTTGCTCGTGGGGTTCGATACTTCCGACGATGCGAGCGTCTTCCGCGTAGGGGAGAACCTGGGGCTCGTGCAGTCCATCGACTTCTTCCCGCCGATGGTCGACGACCCGTTTCTGTTTGGCCAGATTGCCGCGGCCAACTCGCTGTCGGACATCTACGCCATGGGCGGGCGGCCGAGCCATGCCATGAACTTGCTGTGCATACCCAGTTGTCTGGGCGTTGAGGTTGCCGGGCAGATTTTGGCGGGTGGCGCCGACAAGTGCGTCGAGGCCGGCTGCACCATCGCGGGCGGTCACACCATCAACGACGACGAGCCCAAGTACGGTCTGTCCGTGAGCGGCTTTGTCGCGCTCGACCGCATGCTCGCCAACAGCGGCGCGCGCGTGGGTGATGTTCTGCTGCTGACCAAGGCGATCGGCTCGGGTATTATCACCACGGCCATTAAGGGCGGTCTCATCGAGCAGGACGAGGCTGGTCCGATGTTCGACTCGATGCGCACCCTCAACGAGGCACCGATTCGTTTGGCCGAGGGGCTCGAACTTCACGGCTGCACAGACATTACGGGCTTTGGTTTGATCGGGCATGCATGCGAGATGGCCGAGGGCTCGGGCGTGCAGGTTGAGCTTGCGTCGGAGTCGGTGCCGCTCTTTGACCGGGTGCTCGATATGGCGCGTTTGGGCATTATCCCCGCGGGCTCCTACCGCAACCAGGACTTCTTTGGCCCGCGCGTGGCTGCCGACGAGGACCTGGAGCCGGGTATGCTGGATGCGCTGTACGATCCGCAGACCTCGGGTGGTTTGCTTATCGCGGCGCCTGCTGCCGATGTGGATGAGCTTGCGCGCCGTCTGCATGCCGAAGGACGTATCGCCGCCGTCGTCGGTCGCGTGTGCGAACCGGTGCCAGGCGGTCCTGCCGTCCACGTTGTCCGCTAGCCCGCACGTTTATGTAACTGTTTACCGTTCTCTAGAACGGTTCTTTCGAAAGGAATTTGCTATGTCTACCAAGATTGAAGTCAATGCCATGGGCGATGCCTGCCCTCTGCCCGTCGTCAAGACGCTTAAGGCGCTCAAACAACTCGATGGCGAGGGTGCCGTGGTGACCTCGGTCGATAACGAGACCGCCGTCAAGAACATCTCCAAGATGGCGCAGGAGAAGGGCTGCACGGCCTCGGTCGAGAAGGTTTCTGACGCCGAGTGGCACGTGACCGTGGCGACCTCTGGCGCCGTTGCCGTGGCCGATCCCGAGCAGGATGGCGCTGCCTTCTGTGATGCCAGCGCCGGCAAGGGCAAGCTCGTCATTTCCGTCTACACCGACTGCATGGGCCGCGGCGACGACGAGCTGGGCCACAAACTCATGAAGGCGTTTATCTTTGCCGTGACGCAGCAGGAGGAGCTGCCCGCGACCATGCTGTTCTACAACGGCGGCGCCAAGCTCACCGTCGAGGGCTCGCCGGTGCTCGATGATCTGAAGGGCCTGGCTGAGCAGGGTGTCGAGATTCTCACCTGCGGTACCTGCCTCGACCACTATGGCATTAAAGACCAGCTTGCGGTGGGCGAGGTCACCAACATGTACGTGATCGTGGAGAAGATGGAGCAGGCCGTGCGCGTCGTGCGCCCGTAGCGTATTGGTTGGAGTTGCCATGAGGGAGAAGCGCCCGGCGCTTGTCATCACGTTTCCCACCACGGCGGCCGCCATGGGTTGCGAGTCCCTGTGCATTGAGCGCGGCCTTCCCGGGCGAACGATTCCCGTGCCTGGGGAGGTCGCTGCCGGCTGCGGTCTGGCGTGGAAGGCGTTGCCTGCCGATGAGGACCTGCTGCGCGGCGAACTCGCCGCGGCGGGCGTTCCCACCGAGGGCTTTACGGTGATTGACATGTGGGAGGTCGTGCGATGATCTACCTGGATAACGCGGCGACGACCATGCACAAGCCGCAGACGGTCATCGATGCCGTGACGCAGGCGATGTGCTCGCTCGGCAATGCCGGACGCGGTGCGACGTCGGGCGCGCTCGACGCGGCACGCACCATCCACGGCTGTCGCGCCAAGCTTGCGCGCTTGCTGGGCTGCCCGCGTGCTGACCATGTGTGTTTTACGCCCAACTCCACCGCGGCGCTCAACACCGTCATCAATGGCGTGGTGCGCCCCGGTGACCGCGTGGTCACGACGGTGCTCGAGCACAACTCGGTGCTGCGTCCGCTCAATCGCTTGGCGACGGAGCAGGGTGTGACGGTTGAGCATGCGGGCTGCGACGCAAACGGCGTGCTCGACTACGACGAGCTCGAGCGGCTAGTCACGCCCGGTACGCGCGCCGTGGTGGTGACACACGCCTCCAATGTGACCGGCAACGCGGTCGACATTGCGCGCGTGGCCGCCATGGCCCATGCGGCCGGCGCACTTGTGATTGTCGATGCCTCGCAGTCTGCCGGCGCGGCGCATATCGATATGCAGGCCATGGGGCTCGACGTCGTGTGCTTTACCGGTCACAAGGGGCTCATGGGTCCGCAAGGCACCGGCGGCCTTGCCGTTGCGGAGGGCATTGACGTGGCTCCGTGGGCCATGGGTGGCACGGGTGTGCACAGCTTCGATGCACTGCAGCCGCTTGAGTGGCCCACGCGCCTTGAGGCGGGCACGCTCAACGGTCACGGCATCGCGGGATTTTCCGCGGGTCTCGACTTTATCGAGGCCCAGGGTGGAGTCGAGGCGATTGCGGCACACGAGCGAGCACTGGCGGATCGCTTCCTTGCCGGTGTGCGCGAGATTCCGGGGATTAAGCTCTATGGTGCCTTTGACCAGCCGACGCGCTCTGCGATTGTGTCGCTCAACGTGGGCGATATCGATTCGGCCGAGATCTCGGATGCACTCATGCAAGGGTGGGGGATTGCGACGCGCCCCGGCGCCCATTGCGCTCCGCTCATGCACCGCGCGCTGGGGACCGAGCGTCAGGGTGTCGTTCGCTTCTCGTTTGGGTATTTCAACACGAACGAGGAAGTCGACACCGCGATTGACGCTTTGCGCGATTTAGCCTGCTAAAGCGTATATACTTGCGGGACGGGTCTTTTGCCCGTCCCGTTTTTGTTCTGATTCGAAAGGTGCTCTCATGGCCTCATCCGCCTCGCGTGGTCTACGCTCCGACCATGTCGTTACCGTCGGCATCGCCCTGTTCTCGATGCTCTTTGGCGCCGGCAACCTCATTATTCCGCCACTGCTGGCGCTGCAGGCAGGCTCTGCCACGCCGGTCTCCATGCTCGGCTTTCTCATCGCTGCCATCGGCCTGCCCGTCATGGGCTTTATCGCCGTGGCGCTTGCCGGAACGGCGCGCGAGCTTGCCGGCCGCGTGCACCCCAAGTTCGGTGAATTCTTTGTCGCGGCGGTGTATCTGGCCATCGGCCCGTGCCTGGCCATTCCGCGCACGAGCTCCACGGCCTTCGAGATGCTGGTGCCGCTGCTGCCCGGGGGCGTCTCGCTCGGCACGGCACGTCTGGTGTTTGCCATCGGGTTCTTCGTCGTCGCGTTTGCGCTCACGCTGCGCCCGGGCGTTATCACGCGCGTGCTCGGCCGCATTACGGGCCCCGCGCTCATTGCGCTCATCGTGCTGGTCGTGGGTGCTGCCGTGATCTCGCCGCTGGGACCGGCTGCCGCGCCTCAGGCTCCTTACGATGCAGGCGCCGCCGTGCAGGGCTTTCTGACTGGCTACCAGACCATGGACCTGCTCGCGTCGCTCGCCTTTGGCATTATCATCGCCGAGACCATTCACGAGCTGGGCGTTACCGACGACAAGCGCGTGGCCTTCGAGATTTCGCGTTCCGGTGTGATCGCCGGCGTGCTCATGGCCATCATCTACTGCGGCCTGGCGCTTGCCGGCATGCAGCTCGGCACGGTTATGCCCGATGCCACCAACGGCGCCGCGATTCTTGCGCGTTCTGCCTCCATGCACTTTGGCCTTGTCGGCACGGTCGTGGTCTTTGCGATCTTTTTCCTTGCCTGCATGAACGTGTGCATCGGCCTCATCAGCTGCTGCTCGCGTTACTTCTGCGAGACGTATGTGGTCGAAGGGGGAGCGGAGGCCTCCGAGGAGGCCATGCGCCGTCCCTTTGCGATTCTCGCCTTTGTGTTCGCAGCGTTTTCGTGCGTGCTCTCCAACGTGGGCCTCGACGTGATCCTCATGTTCTCGGTGCCTATGCTCAATGCCCTGTATCCCGTTGCCATTGTACTGGTACTTATGGGCCTGGTGCACGGCTTTTGCGACGCGCACCCGCAGGTGTGGGTCTGGGTCGGCGGCGTTGTCGCGGTGCAGAGCGTGATCACTTCGGTCCGCGATGCGTTCTTTGCTGGCGCGTGGCTGCCGTTCGATGCGTTGCCGCTGGCAGATATCGGCGCTGCGTGGGCGCCGGTTGCTGTGGTCGCGTTTGTGATCGGTCTGGTTCATAGCCAGTTTGTCGCACATTCGAGGAGCTAGGGTTTCTGCGCTTGCACAGGCGGGGAGTCTCCCCTATAATTTCCTTCGCTTTGGGACACGCAAGGTCTAGACCTTAGCTGCTCAACACCTTCGGGACGTGGCGCAGTTTGGTAGCGCGCCTGCTTTGGGAGCAGGATGTCGCAGGTTCAAATCCTGTCGTCCCGACCATATCTTGCGGGCGTAGTTCAATGGTAGAACCCCAGCCTTCCAAGCTGATGACGCGGGTTCGATTCCCGTCGCCCGCTCCATAAGATAGATAAATGGCTCTGGGTCCTTTTTGGACCAGAGCCATTTTCATATACATGCCGGGACCCCACATCCCCTCCTAAGTTGCGGTGAAATACGGACTGTTTTCCGGCTTTTATGGCCCATGTAGTCCGTATTTCACCGCAACTATTTGTAAGGTTGGATTTTGATGCCGTTTGGAGGGTCGTAGCGACCGTCTACCGAGAGTGGAAATATTTTTTGAAGCTCTGACCTGCGACGTCAAGTTTTTGGTCAGCTTTTGGCAAGGCCTGCGGACGGAAGCATGCGATAGCGTAATGGTATTCTCTCCGCCGTGATGGTTATGGGGTTGGCCATGCTCGATAAAGGCAAACATTTTTCGCAGTCATATGCAAGGATGCTATTCTCGGCCCTTGGAATTCATCAAGATGGACAGCTGCTTATAACAATTGATCCTTGGGATGAACGCCGTGCGCGCGTGCTTATGCAGGAAGAGCTCATGCTTCGTCTTTACAACCATGTGTATACGGATCCGGTCTATTGGAACAATCTTGGGGTTGAAGATCGCATCTTTCAGCTGGCATCCGCTATTGCGGCCGTTGAACCGGATGCTGTGTTTTGCGGATCGACGGCAGCGCTGCTCTATGGCATCGGCTCGGCGTATACGCTTCTGGATAAAGTGCAAGTGCTGCTGCCACGGTCTACAAGGCGTGATACGTATGAGTTCGTTGAATACAAGCGCTGGCGGGCGGGCGAGGTGTGGCGGCTCGGTATGTTCACACTGACGGATCCGTATCGAACGGTTGTTGATATCGCCCGAACGAGCGCCTTTCGCTATGCACTGGGCTATGTTGATGGCTTGGCCCGTGAGTACGATGTCGAACGCGAAGAGCTGCGAGCATATGCGCAGGCAAATTGCCGAGGGCTGCATGGCATCGCACGTGCTTTTGACGTTTTTGAGCATATGGACGGCAGGTCAGACAATGGCGGCGAGTCCGAGGCGAGAGCAGCGATGATTCTCGCTGGGGTTGCCGCGCCTGAGCTTCAAGTTGAGATACCGCGACCAGGAAACGCTGGCTATTATCTAGCAGATTATGGCTGGCAGTTGCCAGATGGCTTATGGACGCTGGCAGAGCTGCATGGGCTGGGTAAGTTTGAAGACGAAGCTCAAAATGATCCAGAGCAAGCGGCGGCAAAAACCTATCGAGCGGCCCTCATGCGCGACGCGAACCTTCACGCCATGGGCCACAACGTCATTCATTTCAAACTCTCGGACACCTACGACGTAGAATCGTTCGGTGCCATGATGCGCGGTTACGGTATTCCGACAACAAAACCCTACGCCGGCCCCCGATAGCGAAATCGTTCGCAGCCAACCTTTAATAAGTTGCGGTGAAATACGGTCTGTTGAGGCCTTTAAAGGCATGAAACAGTCCGTATTTCACCGCAACGTATTAAAGGGATGGGGCTGAGGGGCGGGCGATGTCGTTGTCTGTCGGTTAGCTGCGGGGGCGGTGGCGGAGCTTGTCGATGGCGGCGTCGGTACTGTGGCCGCGGGCGTCGGTGCTGCGGCTGCGGGCTTCGGCTGTGGTTTGGCGCTGGCGGCGGTAATCGATCATGCCTTGGATGATGGGCTTGCCAAAGCTCACGACGTCGTCGTTATAGATGGCGGTACGAGCGGCAAGCAGGCAGTCGGTAAAGTCCATATGCGTTTTGCCGAACAGTTTGACGGCAAGGGCGACAACGGTGGGCTCGTCGACCATGACGTCATCGAGCAGCCTTTTCAAGGCCGCGGCAATCTCAACGCGGGGAACCTTATAGACGTCGCGCAGCGTAACCACGACGCGCGTGATGATTTCGGGGTAGACGCGAGCAGTGCGTGTGGCGATGACCTTGGCGGCGCGCGGTGACAGAACTTCGTCGTCGTCAAGCAGGTAGCGTAGGATGACGGTCTCGTCGATGATGGTGCTACTCATGGATATCTACTTCCTCGGGACCCAAAATCGAATCGTCGCTTTCTGTGGCAAGGTACTCAATCCAGGCATTGCGCTCCTCGGAGCGGCGATTGGGGTCTCCATATGCTTTGAGCGATCCATAGGCGGCGGTGCCGTCCTTTGAGCGCACGGCGACCGGCTGAAAGGGAAGCTTGCGCATCAAAATGCTCTGCGCGACAAAAAGACGGACGGCCTCGGCGAGCGATGTGCCCATGGCGTCGTAGAGATGCTCGGCATGCTGCTTGTCTTCCTCGCGAATGCGCACCTGCAGGATGGCTCGTTTTTGAGTCGATGACATCACTGGCCCCCTTAATGAGCGTGCAGTAGAGTCGGTCAAATGCGGCATATGCCGATACCTGAGCATCTTATAACGATTACTTTATTTCGCTCAAGTAAATAACCATAAACTTGAATACAAGCGTAGTACATCCAAAATGAGAGTGCGTAAAAATCTCTGAGGTGTACGCATGTAATACACTCACCTTTATAGCTTCTAGAGAATAATTCCAACCTGCCAAAACCCCTGCAATACACTCGTATTGCAGGGCCTATGCTCAAGTTTGCCCCCTGCAACTGCGTATATTTAACCTGTATATCGTTGGAGGAATTCTATCGAAGTGCCTGTTTCGCCGCATGCACTCGATACGCCGATGCCGGACCACGGGCGGTCCGGGGCAACGTCGGCAGGGTCTCTCCGGCATGGGATTCAGGAGGGAGTGAACAACATGGGCAATAAACGAGTCGTGGCTGATTCTTCACGCTGCATTGGATGCCAAACCTGTATGGCGGCGTGCATCGAGGCACACGATATTCCCGGCAACATCGCCGCGCCGCGCCTGCGCGTGACGCGTACGTACGAGATCTCCGCACCGGTGGCTTGCCATCACTGCGAGGATGCCCCGTGCGCCAAGGCTTGTCCTACGGGTGCCTTGTTCTTTGATCCAAAGAACCATCGCATCGGCGTCAATGAGGACAACTGCATCGGCTGCAAGAGCTGCGTCATGGCATGCCCCTTTGGCGCCGTGAGCGTTGCGACCACGCAGGTCCCCGTCTTGATGGGTGATGTGCGCGTGGGTTCGCAGACCAAGAGCTTCGTGCTCAAGTGCGACCTGTGCGCGGACCGTCCCGGCGGTCCGGCGTGTGCCGAGGCGTGCCCGACCAAGGGCCTCACCCTGGTGGACGAGGAGCGCCTGGCAGAACTGACTGCCGAGCGTGCCCGCGCCACCATCGAAAACGAGGCGTAGGCGGGTGGCCATACAGGCCCAATGATTGTCAAATAAGTACCGAGCATTCGGTAGCAGAAAAAGGAAGGAGGGTGTCATGGAGAAGCATAAAGTGATCTGTCCGTACTGCGGCGCCGGTTGCCAGTTTAACCTCCTGGTCCAAAACGGCCAGGTCGTGGGTACCGAACCGCTCAACGGCATCACCAATCAGGGCGAGCTGTGCCTTAAGGGTATGAGCGGCTACGACTTCATCAACGACACCAAGATCTTGACTCCTCGCGTACTGCACCCGATGATCCGTCGCACCAAGGGCGCGGATCTTGAGCGCGTAAGCTGGGACGAGGCACTGGATTTCACCGCATCTAAGATGCAGGCCATAATTGACGAATATGGTCCTAACGCTGTCATGACCACCGGCTCTTCGCGAGGCGGCGGCAATGAGGCGAACTACGTCATGCAGAAGTTTACGCGTGCGTGCATCGGCACCCACAGCGTGGACAACTGCGCCCGTACTTGACACGGCCCTACTGTCCTCGGTCTGATGGACACGGTTGGTTCAGGTTGCATGTCATGCTCCATCCCCGGTATGGAGGATGCGGGCTGCATTTTCCTCTTCGGCTATAACCCTGCCGATTCGCACCCCATCGTCGCAAGGCGTATCGTGCGAGCCAAAGAAAAGGGTTGCAAGATCATCGTCGCCGATCCGCGCCATATCGAAACCGCGCGTATCGCCGATCTCTACCTTCCGATCAAGAACGGTTGCAACGTTGCGTTCCTCAACGCCTTTGCCAACTGCTTGGTCAACGATGGCCTCTACGACAAGAAATTCGTCGCCGAGCACACGAACGGCTTTGACGAGTGGTGGGAGACCATCAAGAATTACACTCCCGAATCCGTACAGGACATCACGGGTGTCGAGCCCGCGTTGATCCACCAAGCTGCCGAGATGTACGCCACGGCGAAGCCCTCTGCCATCATTGGCTGGGGTATGGGCGTATGCCAGCAGAAGCAGAACCTGAAGACGGTGCACACCATCGCCTCCATCGCCTGCGTTGCCGGTCAGATCGGCAAACCCAATTCCGGCCTCGCGCCCGTGCGTGGTCAGAACAACGTCCAGGGCTCCTGTGATATGGGCATGCTGCCCAACCTGTACCCTGGCTACCAGAAGGTCACCGACCCGGCTGTGCGTGCCAAGTTTGCCAAGGCTTGGGGCGTGCCCGAGGAAAAGCTCCCGCTCGAGGAGGGCTACAAGCTCACCGACCTGGGCCACCTGGTCGACGAGGGTAAGGTGCACTGCTTCTACAACTACGGCGAGGACCCGGTGCAGACCGAGCCCGATTCGGCCGGCATGCGCAAGACGCTCTCCGAGCTGGACCTGTTCATTTGCCAGGACATCTTTATGACGCAGACGACCATGCTCGCCGACGTCATCCTGCCCGCTACCTCTTGGGGCGAGCACGAGGGTGTCTTTACCGCATCCGACCGTAGCTTCCAGCACTTTGACGCGGCCGTTCCGCCCAAGGGCGAGTGCCGTCACGACTGGGAGATCTTCGCGGACCTGTCTACGCGCATGGGCTATCCCATGCACTACGACAACACCGAGCAGATCTGGAACGAGTGCATTAGCCTGTGCCCCAACTTTGTGGGCGCGACCTACGAGAAGATGGCTCCCGAGGGCGGTTACGCCCAGTGGCCGGTCAAGAGCACCGATGTGAACGACCACGGTACGCCCGACATGTTCGCTGGTGGCAAGTTCACCACCAAGGACGGCCGCGCCAACCTGATGGCGCACGACTGGGAGGCGCCCTCCGAGCTTCCCGACGATGAGTACCCGCTCATTCTGTGCACCGTCCGCGAGGTCGGTCACTACAGCTGCCGCTCGATGACCGGCAACTGCAAGACGCTGGCGCTGCTCGCCGACGAGCCCGGCTTTGTCCGCATGAATCCCGCGGACGCCCAGGCGCGCGGCATCAAGAACGGCGATATCGTCTCGATTCATAGCCGCCGCGGCCAGGTATACAGCCGCGCCGACGTGAGCGATCGCATCAATAAGGGCACGGTCTACATGACCTACCAGTGGTGGATCGGCAAGTGCAACGAGCTGACCATTCACAAGGTCGACCCGGTCTCGCATACGCCCGAGGACAAGTTCTCCGCCTGCCAGGTCGACGCCATTGCCGACCAGGTTTGGGCAGAGGGCGAGGTAGAGCGTCAGTACACCGAGCTCAAGCAGGCTCTGGTGGACGCCGCTGCTCCCCAGGACGTTGAGCCTGGCGCCGCCAAGTTCGACGACGAGACGCACGTGAACCAAATCGTGTAGTCCCGTTCTCGTTGGCTTTTTGGGCCGGGCGTCCCGTACGTTCGGGAGCCCGGCCCGTTATTTTGAAAGGAAGTGGGGATGAACCGCTTCATCGACATCAACCCGGAGAGGTGCATCGGCTGCGGAACATGCCAGTCCGCCTGTGCCGACGCCCACCGGATGCAGGGTCTTCAGGATACGCCGCGCCTGGCGCTCGTGAAGACCGGCGGTATTTCGGCCGCCCTTGCCTGCCACCATTGCGAGGGTGCTCCCTGCGCCGAGGTTTGCCCGGTGAATGCCATCGAGCACGATGGCGATCGCATCCACGTCAAGGAGCAGGAGTGCATCGGGTGCAGGCTGTGCGCCATCGCGTGCCCCTTCGGAGCCATCCATCCCGATGGCACGTCTATCGCCGGTGTCGCAGGCATGTGCGACCCGACGCCTTCGTATCCTAAGTCCCTGAGCAGCCTGCTTACGTGGGCTCCTGGCCAGTACACCTGCGCCGTCAAGTGCGACCTGTGTGCCTTCGATCCGGACGGCCCGCATTGTGTGGCGGCGTGCCCCACCAAGGCGCTGACCGTCATGGGCGGCGCGGCCGATCGCGAGCTCGACGAGGCCAAGCGCCTGCGCTCGATCGAAAACGGTCCAGTCGTCGACGTTACCGCTGTGGCCCAGGGCCTGTCCGAGAAAGCAGAAGGGAGCGTAAACAATGGATAGCATGACGCTGTTTATCGCATCGCTTGCCGTCTCGTGCATCGGTGCGCTCGCCTCGGTTCTGCTGATCAAGGCCGATAACGCCGCCAAGACCGCCGGCTGCCT
>CABRGB010000016.1 GCA_902470345.1 uncultured Collinsella sp. | reverse complement strand
AGTCCTGGGCCGACATCGCCCGCGCCGTCTTCGAGGCCGCCAACGGCAACGGCGAGAAGGTCGTGCCGGTGAGCACCGCCGACTACTACGCCGGCGCCGAGGGCCCTATTGCCCCGCGCCCGGTCCACTCCGCGCTCGACCTGTCCAGGCTCGAGTCGGTCGGCTTCCACATGCCCGACTGGGAGGAAGAGCTGGGGGAGTACCTCAAGACGCTCGTGTAATGAATCGGTCCCTCGAGGAGTCTCGAGGGACCGATTTTTTGGCATTCTAAACGTTGGCGGCGATTATAGATATCGCGCCGACTCCTTAAGTGAATCCGACAATTTTTCTCGAGGGTAGCCGCAGGCTGCCCGAGAACCGAGGACCACCTAGAATGCCGTCATTCCAGCCCATGTCACGACGCCTTCCTGCCGGGAACGGGGTTGTCGTCCACGACGAGCATGATGATCCTGACCGCGTGCTCTGCGGCGGTGTCCTCGTCATCGCGACCAGGGGTCGTGAGGTTGAACTTGGTGATGGTGGAATTGCGTGACTATCCCAAGATGCGGTGTTTGATGCTTGAGAGAACCCCTCTAGTGTAGATTCGCTTGGTCTCGGCGTCCTCGTTTCGCTCGATGTTGAGACGCGGATAGCCGCTCGTATACTCAACATTGGGATTCGCGAGTACGTCGGCACGCATGGAGGGCCAGCGGCGCCACAGGCGGTGTAGGGCGTGGGTGCTTCCGTAGACGGCGCTGAGGTCGCGGGCTTCCATGTAGGAGCTGCCATGGGTGGTGGCGCGTGCATGCGCGGTGCTCACCACGACCCGGTTCATCTCGCGTAGGAGGAACGAGAGCTCCATAGCCTCGGTGAGCAGGTCGCCGTGTTCGCGCATCCTGTCTACCACGGCTTGCAGGTCTGCGCGGCGCACCATGAAGGCGTCCGGGGTGGAGATGCTCGTATCGTATGCCACCTCGGCGAGGCCCGCATAGCCTCCGCCCATGTTGTCCACGAAGTTGCGGTTGGGCGCTACCGGGCACCCGTCGTTCAGAAGCACTGTGCCGGCTTGGGCCACCAGGCCGTCGGGGTAGAAGAGCTTGGGGTAGGCCGCGCCCACCTCCTTGCGGCAGAAGTAGGATGCGAGGGTCTTTGCGCAGGCGGGGTCGGTGAACTCCACGGCATCCGTGGCGAAGAGGATGAGCTCGCTATCGAGTGCGTCGAGCGCGTGCTCGGCTACTGCCTTGAGGCTTATGGGATGCGCGACCGCGACCGTGCCCGCAATCCCGTCTAGGTGCTCGATGGATGCTAGGGCGCGTTTGGTGCGCATGGTGTCTAGGCTCATGACCACGGCGTCAACGCTCTTGTCGTTGGGCGCGTAGTCCACACGGTAGACGCAGGGGATGTCCGTGGCGTGGGCGGTCGCGGCGATTCCGCGGCGGTGGAAGTGCGCGTTGAGCGCCCGCTCGCCGGCGGCGATGGCATAGGGCTTTGACTCCATAACGCCGCCGTTGGTGGAGCCGGCGTGCACGCGCCAGTGGTAGAGGACCTCGGGAATGTGGCAGATGCGGCGGGCATGCTCGGCGGCCTTGAGCGAAAGGTCGTAGTCCTGCGCACCGGACATCTCGTCGCCCGAAAGCTCCACGCGGCCCAGCACGTATCGGCTCACCATGAGCATGTGCACCACGTAGTTATACGAGTACAGCAGGTCACGGTTGAAGTCCGGTTTGAAGCGCGGCGCGTAGCCGGCGTCATCGTCTTTCTCGAAGTTGTCCTCATCGCAATAGAACAGGTCGGCATCGGGGTGCTGGGCCGCGAAAGCCATATAGCGCTCGAGCACGTAGGGCGAGAGCGTGTCGTCGTGGTCGGCAAAAGCCACGTAGTCGCCCGTGGCGGCGCGAATGCCTATGTTGGTATTGCCGGCGATGCCTAGGTTCTCGGGGAAGTCAATGGTCTTGATGCGCGGGTCCGCGTAGGTGGCCAGTGCTTCCTGCATGCCCTCGTTGTCTGGGCTCGCGTTTACCATCACGAGCTCCCAGGTGGTATAGGTCTGCGCGAGCACCGAGTTGATCATGTCGCGCAGGTAGGGCAGCGGCGTGTTGTACAGGGGACAGATAATGCTCACGAGTGGGTGGAAGTCTTGGGGGATGGAGCCCTCCGGCAGGGGCTGGGGCTTGGGGTAGCTCGCGTACGCGCCGTCGATGCTGGGATTCACCATGTCGAGGTCGCGGCGGATACGCATGCGTTCGCGGCGGCGGCCCGTCATGGTGTCGAGCGAAATGCCCCGGTAGGTAAGGGTGAAATTGGCGGTGGAGCCGGTGGTGAGAATGGACAGGATGGGCGCGCGTCCGGGCGTTTGGGGCTCCAGGATGTAGAAGCGGGTGTGTGCGTTCGCGGCAAGCGGGGCGCCGTTCTTGCCGGTGAGGGCAAAGTCCGCGGGGTTGGGAAGCTGCACGTCCGCGCCGGTGCCGCAGCCGTGAAGCTCGGCGCGGTAGACCACGTGACTGTGCTCGGCTTCGAAAACCTGGGAGATGTTAGCGGTTAAGGGCAATGCAGCCATGGGGAATCCGATCTGTGAGCATGCGAGAGGCGTCGTTGCGGGGTTCTTGCTCAAGGTCGTGAGGTTCCCGCTTCTTGGCGCCGAGGCTTGATAATTCGTGTCAAATGATAGCAAAGGGGAGAGTATGCGGGGCTTCCTTGGTATTCTTGTTCAGATAAGAATGCGGCCAGGTGCTCGATGAGCTTTGCCGCAGCGTTCCTGAAAGGTCGTCCTGCATGAAATCCGACGCTTCCGCGCTCGTTTCCGTCATCATTCCCGTGTGCAACGTGGAGAAGTACCTGGCCCAGTGCCTGGATAGCATCTGCTCCCAAACACATCGTGAGCTGGAGATCATCTGTCTGAATGATGGATCCAAGGACGGCTCCCTCGGCATTCTTCGTGAATTTGAGGCGCGCGATTCGCGCGTTGTGGTGGTGGACAAGCCCAACGAGGGCTATGGCGCCACGTGCAACCGTGGCCTGGAGATGGCCCATGGCGAGTGGGTTTCCATCATCGAGCCGGATGACTGGATCGATCCCGCCATGTACCGGTGCATGCTCGAGCGTGCGGCCATGGTGGATGGCCCCGTGGACATCGTCAAGTGTCCGTGGATCGATGTGCACGACTGGGATGACCCTTCAACGCAGTACGAGCAGCAGTGCGTGTTGGCACACCGTCTGCCCAATACCACGCGTCCCGTGACCCTGGCCGACCTGCCCATCATGGTGGAGCAGCATCCCAGCATCTGGAGCGCCATCTACCGTCGCGACTTCTTGAACGAGTGCGATATCCGCTTCGTGCCGTACCCGGGTGCCGGCTGGGCGGACAACCCGTTCCTTATCGAGTCGTTTTGCCAGGCCAAGGCAATCATGACGTTTGACGAGGCGTTCTACCACTACCGCTGCGATCTGCCCGGCGCTACGTACAACCACAAGAAGGACGCGGCCGTTGCCCTGCCGTTCGACCGCTGGTGCGACATGACGGATATCCTCGAACGTCTGAACGTGACGGATCGTGGAATTCTCGAGGCGCACTACATGCGCGGCTTCAACTACATCCACGGCGGAATCGTGGACGATGGCTGGGAGAACCCCATTGTGCAGGACGGCGCACGCCGCGTGTTCTCGCGCATGGATACCGACATCGTGCTCGGACACCCCAAGCTCTCGCCCAAGCGCAAGCGCTTCTACTTGGAGCAGATGGGTATTGCCGGCCGCCGCGTGTCGGTGTGGCCGCGCGTGAAGTACTTCGCAAGCGAGGCTCGCTTCTTCGTGAAGAGCAATGGCGTTCGCGGCCTGCTGCGCAAGGTCGGTGGTTTCGCGAACGGCAAGGCCATCGCCGCCCGTCGAGCCAAGGAGAACGCAAAGGGGTAGGGGCGCCTTCGGGCATCGTTTCCCGCCCTGATCTGCCTCCGCCCTCTCGAGAACTTCGGCCGCCTTGGGTGTCAGTGCGCACCCGACTCTCCTGATTGTATGCAGCTCGTCGAGGCGAGAAATCGCGCAAGCGCCCCTGTGTTATCATACGTTGTTCGGCAAGGGCGGCATCTGCCGCTAACGTGCAATCAATAGGGAGGCGTCGTCGGTGTCCTCACAGACTCTCGCAACCGAAAAGGCCCCGCGTCCGTATAAGAAGGACCTGCTCATCCTCGAGCAGCTCGTCACCAAGGACTTCAAGCTCAAGTACCGCCGTAGTTTCCTCGGCGTGTTGTGGAGCGTTCTCAACCCGTTGCTCATGATGATCGTCATGTCCATCGTGTTCTCTTACATGTTTGGCAGCAACGTCCCCAACTTCCCGCTCTACCTCATCGTGGGCAACGTGACGTTCTCGCTCATGAGTGACTCCACCAACGCGGCGCTCACGAGCATCATCAACGCCGCGCCCCTGCTCAAGAAGGTTAAGGTCAACCGGTACATCTTCCCGGTGCAGAAGGTCTTGTTCGCGCTCGTGAACTTCGCTTTCTCGCTCATCGCCGTGGCCATCGTCATGCTGTTCTTCCAGGTTATACCCACATGGCACTTCATCTGGCTGCCCCTGTGCCTGTTCTTGCTGATGCTCTTTTGCATTGGCGTAGGCATGGCCATTGGCGCGCTCTCCGTCTTCTTCCGCGACATTATCCACCTGTGGGGCGTCGTCATCATCGCGTGGACCTACCTCACGCCCATCTTCTGGGACCTCTCCCTCCTTATCGACAAGGGTGCCCCGCACTGGATCATCATGCTGGTGAAGATAAACCCCATGTACAACTATCTCGAGTTCATGCGTGACATCTTCCTGTGGCAGCAGAACCCAACGCCCACGGTGCTCCTCATGTGCATCGCGTGGGCCATCATCGCGCTCATCATCGGTATCTTCGTGTTCAAGAAGACCGAGCACAAGTTCATCCTCTACGTCTAAGGCGGAATCATGGCAGACGCTACCAACACCGAGTACGCCATCGAGGTCGACGACGTCACGATGGTCTTTAACATGGCCAGCGAGCAGCTCAACTCCCTCAAGGAGTACTTCATCAAGCTCGTGCGCCACGAGTTGTTCTTCAAGGAGTTCCATGCTTTGGAGCACGTGAGCTTCAAGGTTAAGAAGGGCGAGGTCATTGGCCTGGTGGGAACCAACGGTTCTGGTAAGTCCACCATGCTCAAGATCATCGCCGGCGTGCTCGAGCCTACGAAGGGCACCGTGACGGTTCGTGGCAACATCGCGCCCCTCATCGAGCTGGGCGCTGGTTTCGACCTTGAGCTCACCGCGCGTGAGAACATCTTCCTCAACGGTGCGCTTTTGGGTTACTCCAAGCAGTTCATGGAGGAGCACCTGGACGAGATCGTGGACTTCGCCGAACTGCGCGACTTCCTCGACATGCCCATGAAGAACTACTCATCCGGTATGGTCGCGCGCATCGCGTTCGCCATCGCCACCGTGGTGGAGCCCGACATCCTCATCGTCGATGAGACGCTCTCCGTGGGCGACGTGTTTTTCCAGCAGAAGTGCGAGCGCCGCATCCAGAGCTTCATAGATTCCGGCAACGTGACCGTGTTGTTCGTGAGCCATTCCATCGAGCAGGTGGAGCGCATCTGCACCTCCGCGGTGTGGATCGAGAAGGGCCACGAGCGCATGATCGGTCCGGTGGACGAGGTCTGCGCGGCTTACAAGGCGCAGTTCGACTAACATGTCCGGCGCGTGCGACGAGGCGGCCGCGAGCGAGCGCCGCCCCTTCTTTTCCATTATCATGCCCTGCTATGGCGTGGCGGCTTACCTGCCCGATGCCATAGCGTGCGTCCGTGCTCAAACGTGTGCGGACTGGGAGCTCATCTGCGTTGACGACGCCTCTCCCGATAACGTGGCTAGGATCGTGGAGGCGGCCGCTGCACAAGACGCGCGTATTCGTCTTGTGCGCCACAAGGAGAACCAAGGCCTGTCCGGCGCGCGCAATACCGGCATCGCGGCGGCACGCGGCTCCTACGTATGGATGCCCGACCCAGATGACACGTACGACCCCGAGCTTCTCGAGGAGTGTCGCGCGGCCATAGCCATGGGTGCTGGTGTTCCTATGGGAGGCGTCGTCGATCCTGCGAGCTTTCCGCTTCGCCTGAATACCTCGTGCGATGTCGTCGTGTTTGGTTGTCGCGAGGAATACCGCGCTGACAACGGGGCCGTTACGGGTACGCGAGAGCTTGTGCCGGCGCTGGACGGCGCAAGCTTCAACACGGATGACCTCGATGCCCCCACGTGTCACGTCGTTGCAGCGGATTCTCCTGCGGCTATCGAGCTTGCCGCGGGGCGAAGCGCGTTTCTGCTGAATCGCGACGAATACCGCTCGAGCATTCTCGACCTCGAGGAGCTCACGCTCTTCGGGTACGCTTGGAACAAGGTCTACCGCCGAGAGGTGCTCGATGGCCTCTCGTTCGAGGATGTACCGCTCATCGAGGACGTCTGCTTCAATATCGAGGTTGCGCGTCGTGTGGGTTCGGCCGCCGTGATATGTCGTCCGCTTTATCGCTATCAGAAACGCGAGAATGTAAACCTTACGAACAAATTCGTGCCGCGCTATTACGAGGTGCACCGCAGGCGCGTGGCGGAGTTGTTCGAGCTGCTGCGCGGTTGGGGCTTGGACAGTACCGACGCTCGTTCGCGCTTGGGCTTTAGGTTTGCGCGGTATGTGCTGAGCGCCATCGAGCGCACGTTCGACGAGCGGGCGGGCATGGACGCGGCGGCCCGCCGTGCGTTTTGCGCCGAGCTCACGGCAGACCCTCTGTATCGTGAACTCATCGTCGAGGCTCCGGCGAGGTCGGGACGCGTCTCGCGCGCACTCCATGCCCTGCTCGCCAGGGGCAATCCGCACCTCATGCTCGCCGCGGGTCGCTGCGTGCATGTGGTGCGGGGAAGGTCTTCGCGCGCATACGCGTGCGCTAAGACGGTTGGATAGGATGCCGCGCGGTCTGTCAGCCGCGAGAGGGGTGTATGCATGAGTGCTGTTGAGAGTCGGGGCGGAAGCGCGCTGCAGCTTACCGTCGCTGTCCCTGCTTACAACGTCGAGAGCTACCTCGCGCGAGGTCTTGAGTCCTACCTCGACCCGCGATTCGTGGGCAAGCTCGAGGTCGTCGTGGTGGACGATGGCTCTACCGACGGCACCCGTGCGCTTGCGGAGGAGTTCGCCGCGCGCAGCCATGGCGTGATCCGTGTCATCTCCAAGAAGAACGGAGGCCACGGCTCGGCCGTGAACGCCGGCCTGGCCGAGGCACGCGGGCGCTATTTCCGCGTGGTGGACGGCGACGACTGGGTGAACACGGACGGTATGGCCGAGCTACTCGAGCGTCTTGCCGACCTCGATTGCGACCTTGTGGTAGACAAGAAGCGCGAGATTGACATGACTTCTGGCGAGGAGCGTCCGTTCCCGCTCGCCAAGGGCGTTGTCACGGGTCGTGCGCTCGACTTCTCCAGCGTTCTCACCAACGGCGACACCGTGTTCCAGATCATGATCCACACGCTCACCGCGCGTACGGACTACCTACGCGGTATCGGCATCAGCCTGCTCGAGCACACCTTCTACGAGGACTATGAGTACGTGGTCAAGGCAAGCGTGCCCGCCTCTACCATCTGCTACCTCGATATCGAGGTGTATCAGTACCTGGTGGGCAACGAGAACCAGTCTGTGAGCCAGGCGAACTACGTGTGCCGCTGGGACGATCACGACCGCGTGGTCATGGAGCTCCTGGACTACCTTGAGCGCTGCGAGTACGGCGAGTTGTGCGCCGCGAGCGGGGAGAAGCTTTCGAATGAGTCTGTCTGCTACCTGCGCGAGAAGGTCCACCTCATCGTGGACACGCACTACAACATCGCGTTGCTGTTCGATGAGGACCGCCGCCGTGGGCGTGCGCGCGCCAAGGCGTTCCGACGCGAGCTGAGGCGCGCGGACATAGACCAGTGGGCGCGCGGCGAGCAGCGTTACCGTATGGCCATGCTCCTCAACCGCTTGAGCTTCTCGTACAACTCCATCAAGCGCTTGGTCTCCAAGCGCCGTCACTAGCACGCTACCAAGGGATGATTCATGAGCCGCAAACCGCGCATAGCCATATTCAGCGCCGACGCCAAGCTTGGCCATGAGGTCAAGGGTGCCACGCGCTACACGTTCCTCGCGACGCTTCTCGTGGAGCGTGGCTTCAATGTCGACTTTATCACGAGCGGCTTCCAGCACTGGGAGAAGCGCCAGCGTGATTTGGCGACGTTCGACACGAGCATGCACGCGTTCAACGTGAAGTTCATTGCCGAGCCGAGCTATCCCGCCAACATGTGCCCCCAGCGCATCTGGGCGCACCATGTGATGGCCAAGCGCGTGACGGCGTACTTCGATGCGGACCACGACTACGACCTCATCTACTGCCAGATTCCGCCCAACGATGTGACGCTCGCCGTGGGACGGTCCGCGAAACGCTACGGCATCCCCTTCGTGGTCGACGTGAACGACCTGTGGCCCGAGGCCTTCCGTATCGCGTTCGACGTTCCGGTGCTGTCCGACATAGCCTTCGCTCCGTTCGAGCGCCAAGCTCGTCGTGCGTACGCGTTGGCGGACGCCGTGGTGGGTACGTCCGACGAGTACGCCGCGCGCCCTTTCCGCGACCGCGCCGAGGATATCCCCAAGCTCGTGGTGTACGTGGGTAACGACCTCGAGGAGTTCGACGCGGGCGCCGCTGAGAACGTCGGCTCCGTGGAAAAGCCCGAGGGCGAGGTCTGGGTTACTTACGCGGGTAATATCTCGGCACTATACGACTTGGAGACGCTCGTCGAGGCTGTGGCGATAGCTGCCAAGGCGCATCCCGAGCTCAGACTCAAGATTCTTGGCGATGGCCCCGCACGCGCATCCGTCGAGGCGGCGGTTGAGCGAACCGGGGCGCCTGCTGGGCTTTTGGGCTACATGCCGTACCGTGTCATGGCGGCTTGGCTCAAGGCGTCCGACATGGTGGTCAACTCGCTGGTGGCGAACGCGCCCCAGAGCGTGCCCACCAAGATAGGCGATTACCTGGCCTCGGGATGCCCCATGATTAACACGTCCATGAACGTTGAGTTTCGCGAGAAGGTCGTGCGTGACGGCTTTGGCGTGAATGTTGTGCCGGGTGACGCCGAGGGGCTCGCCAGGGTGATCTGCGAGCTTGTCGAGGACGAGGCGGGACGCGCGCGCATGGGTCGCGTGGCTCGCGAGCTCGCGGCGGCACAGTTCGACCGCCCGCATTCCTATGAGGCTACCGTCGACCTCATTCGGAGTTTGATCGCCGAGCGCTCGAAGTAAACCGCACGCGGCCGCTCGTGCGCGAGGCGGATTAAATGCTGAAGGCCGGCAAATAGGCCCACCTCTTTGCCAAAGTTGTGTGAGAAGGAGTACCAACCGAACGGCGTAGGGGCGGTTTACCTCGCGTTCGTGTTGTCGTTGCGATAGTCACCGAAGGTGTATTTGCTATACACATTGACTTCCCATTGCTTTTTTTCGACCTTTGCCACGGAGTCGAGGATAAAACCAGTTGCGAGGCTTAAGCCGCACAGGAACATAAACGATGCGGCGAGCATGGCGGTGGGGACACGATCGTTTTCTCACAAGCTCCGACAGATCGGCATTTATCGCGTCGTGGTCGACTGATACGATGGGTGCGGACATGACTGCGCCTCCTTGGTTGTTCGAATCTCAGCAACTCGAATCATACCGAAGGCATATGCCATGTCTTTCGTTGTCTAGATATGTCAGCTGTCCAAGTGCGCAAAAGATTTTTTGTTACCCCACAGTTTATTCTCCGTCAAAGGGAGCCTGGACTCTGTGTTCGAGGAAGTCGAGGCCCGCGAACACGGACCACTCCCTACATTAAGACGCTCTAGCCGCTCTGAAATTTGCGAGAGATAAAGCCGCCGTTCTTTAACGGCGGCTTTTCCTGTGCCTAGCGTAAAGTCCTGCTGCGACAAGAGCGGTGGCGGTCGCCAAGCTTATTGTAAGCCCTGCAGATGCTCCCGGGGTTTTATACGTCATTACGATCTTGTTCGTGCCCTTCTGCACGTTTAGGCATGACAGGCCCTTATCGGCTGCAGGCGCTAGCTCAGCGGCGACTCCGTTGACCGTCGCGTTCCAGCCCTCATCGTACGGAACGCTCAGCAGCAAGGTTCCGTCATCTTTGGCGATGTACTCGCCTTCGATCTCGCCGTCTTCAAAAACCGTCGGAACAAACTCGCTTGCCTTAAGCTCATCGATGATTTGCTCAAAGGTATCCAGATTCAGGGCGTAAAAGACAGGCTCGTCGCCTTGCGGTATGTCGGTGTAGCCCTCTGCTGGCACCATCGCTATGTTGTGCGAGCTTGGGCTATCCAAAGTGCCCGCAATCTGGCGGATATTGTTGTCGAATCTCCAGGCCTCGTTTTGGATAGTTCGCTGGTCGATGGTGAGGGCGACAGGCCAATAGCTGCCGGCGTTCGCGTCTTTATTGATGTAGAGATATCCGATGGATCCCGCCGGCACGGTGACGTTCCATTGCTTTGAGTTCTGACTATCCTGGATGGTTGTGGCCTCGATCTTGGCATAGAGCTCTACATTGCGGCCTAGGATTTTGCTGTACAGGTCGTTCTGCTTCTCGAAGGGGTTCGCACCGTTAAGCTCGCTATTCTTGATGTCGTCTGATGCTGCGACGCCAACGCTAAGCGAGTAAGGGTTCTCGTAGACCGTGCTCTCGGTGCCGTTTTGGGCCGTCTTGGTCGTAATGTATCCTGCGGGGGCGTGCTCGGCGATGGCGTACTTGACTCCCAGTAGAGCGTCGACGGCAAGAATGGGCTCGGCATAGCGGGTCGAAAACTCACCGACGCTGCTGTACCCAAGGGAGTTGAGCAGCGCAATTGCCTGCGGGTTATTGGCAGACGAGTACGACGACAGCTGGTTGTAGCCTAGCGCCAGGCCTTCGTTGAGGGCCGCGCTGCCGGCGCGCGTGGTCGTGCGGTCGATGCGGTAGAACGGCGCTGGATCTTCTTCTTGAATGGCCGCGAGGACATTTGTAGCGCTAGCTACATAGGTAGTGTTGGCGTCTTCGGAATAGCCTGAGTACAGTTGATTCCATATAACGTGGGCGTTGGCAAACAGCTCGATAACGGTAAGCGCTATCAGGGGCATGACGACGGCGGGACGATAAGCTCGCAGACATTTGGGTTGGTTCTTTAGCGTTTGCAAGGCGTAGCTTGCAGCCCATAGGGTAAAGAAGCTCAGCAAAAAGGGAGTACGCGAATAGAACCCGTTGGGAACGCGCATGCCACACCAGATGTACTCGAGTGGGCTTAAGATGGAGCTTGCGATGAGGATGACAGTTGCGACGAGGGTTGCGATGCGTGTCTTGGCTGGGACCTTGCGGTTAAACAATAGACTCAGTGCAAGCAGCATCATGATGATGCCACTATAGAACTGCGGTGTGTTGTGTTTGTTGCTCCACATGCAGGGGATAAAGCCCCTGACAAGCGATTTAGGACCGGTTCTGAACAGCGGGCCGAGTGCCAGAATAGGGCCGCCCTTGGCCATGGCGAGGATGGTCGGCAGGAACGTCCAAGCGGACAGGAGTAGTCCAAGCACCATGGCACCGGCGAACCGAAGTGCCCGATCGAGCATGAGCCTCCAGCTAAATCCTTCAGCGGTATTGTAATCGACAAACTCCACCAGCACGAAGATGCACAAGAACAGGATGCTAATGTATGCCGTATACCAACAGAACATGACGTTGAGCGCTGTCGCGATGATGAGTCGCGCCATCCTCTGTTTGCGAATGAGCTCGTAGCATCCGTAGGCACAGATGGGGAGAAAGATAAGACAATCAATCCAAAGCGGGTTGCGCAGATTGCTGACGGTCCAACTACAAAAGGTGAACGATGCGGAAAACAGGAATGCTGCGGGCTTTGACAGGCCAAAGCGTTTTTGCACATACCAAGCGCTGCTGATATGGACGCAGCCAAGTTTGAGCGCGCTGATGACAAATACAAAGAGCGTAAGCTTGTCTTGGGGAAACAACACGCAGAGCAGGTTGAAGGGGCTTGCGAGGTAGTAGCTGTAGAGCCAGATATTCGCCAATGATTCCCAGGCACAGAAGTTGCATGCCGCCAAACAGCGAAATGAGGCAGGCGAGTGAGGGCCATCCGCCAACGGGGTCTCCCCAAACGAGTGTTTTGACCAGGATGATGATGAATCCCAGTATGGCGATGAGGCAAAAAGCGATGCCGATGAGGACGGCAATGGAGAGCGGCGCTGTGGAAAATGCAACGATGCCGTCGATGGAGTAGAGGAGCAGCGACCAGAAACTCCACTTGGTCTCGCCGGCTACGCGGTTGACGTTTACGTAGGGGAGCCATTTGGTTTTAAAGCCGACCCAGCCGTAAATGCCCTTGGAAAACCGGTTGTATTCGCCCATGGAGATGATGGCGTCGACCATCGGACGCTTCATGAGCCTAAAGTCGCGTGCCCCGTCAACGATGTCGGCGCTAGAAATGCGGTTGATGATCTTGTAGAACATGTGCGCACAAAACGACCTGATGGGAGGCTCGCCTTCGCGAGTGGTTCTACGCGTGGCCACGTTGTCGTAGTCTTCGGTCTGCAGGATCTTGTACATTTGGGGTAGGAGCGAGGGCGGATCTTGCATGTCGGCGTCCATGGTGGCGACATAATCGCCCTTTGCATGCTGGAGGCCGGCAAATAGGCCCGCCTCTTTGCCAAAGTTTCGTGAAAAGGAGTACCAACGAACGGCGTAGGTGTGGTTGCAGGCGG
The DNA here is from genome assembly GCA_902470345.1 of uncultured Collinsella sp. Taxonomy (GTDB): domain Bacteria; phylum Actinomycetota; class Coriobacteriia; order Coriobacteriales; family Coriobacteriaceae; genus Collinsella. The sequence goes on along the minus strand of CABRGB010000016.1, from coordinate 21,566 downwards.
CCTCTGCTTTCATGACAGCGATTGTTTCGTCGGCCGAGCCATCGTCGATGAGGATCGCCTCAAAGGAGACGCTTGGATCATCTTGGGCTATGGTATGGACGACGTTGTCGAGTTCTTTAAGGAAGATAGGAAGCGATTCCTGCTCGTTGTAGCACGGCACGATGATGGAAATGAGCGGCATGGCGGTTTACCTCGCGTTCGTGTTGTCGTTGCGATATTCACCGAAGGTGTATTTGCTATACACATTGACTTCCCATTGTTTTTTTTCGACCTTTGCCACGGAGTCGAGGATAAAACCAGTCGCGAGGCTTAAGCCGCACAGGAACATAAACGATGCGGCGAGCATGGCGGTGGGGAAGCGCGGAACAAGACCGGTCTGGAAATACTCGACAATGATGGGAATGCCCAGGGCTAGACCGATTATCGCAAACAGAAGCGCGACGAGGCTGAAGAACTTCAAAGGGCGGTAGTCCTTGAACAGCGTGCCGATCATGGCGACGACCTTGATGCCGTCGCTCACGGTATTAAGCTTGGACTCGGAGCCTTCCGGGCGGTCGCGGTACTCGATGGGCACGTCTTTGATGCGCCAACGGTGGTCGACGGCATGGATCGAGAGTTCGGTTTCGATCTGGAATCCCTCGGAAAGCACGGGGAAGGTCTTGACGAACGGGCGGCTCATGGCACGATATCCTGTCATGACGTCATCGAAACTGTAGCCGTAGATCCACTTGATCATGGCGCGGACCAGGTTGTTGCCAAAGCCGTGGAACGCACGCTTGTTTTCCTCGGCATAGGTGCCGTTGGACAGTCGGTCGCCCACGGTCATGTCGGCCATGCCGTTGAGGATGGGCTCGCAAAGGGCTTTGGCCGCCTCGGCGGGGTAGGTATCGTCGCCATCGACCATCAGATAACAAGCGGCGTCGATATCGCGAAACATCTGACGGCAGACGTTGCCCTTTCCCTGTCGGGGCTCAAAGCGCACTGTGGCGCCGTGTTCCGTTGCGATGCGCGAGGTATCGTCTGACGAGTTGTTGTCATAGACGTAGACCGTCGCCTGTGGAAGCTCGCGGTGGAAGTCGTCAATGACTTTGCCGATCGTGAGGGCTTCGTTGTAGCAGGGGATAATGACGGCAATAGATTCAGGATTCAATCAATGCTCCTTATACATTCAATGCTCCTTATACATTCAATCGTAGAAAGTATAGCCGTTTGGCCCTGGCATCCTGAGATGTAGCCGTCTTCCACAAGTCCGAGCGCAAATTCATCTTCTACATCTAAAGGAATGCTGTGATGACTGTATCTGTTGTTGATTACAACGAGCAGCCTCTGGCTGTCGAGGTCGACGCCACCACCATGATCTTTAACATGGCGTCTGACTCGCTGATCAGCCTCAAAGAATGTTTTATTAAGCTCGCTAAGCATGAGTTGTTCTTTGAGGAGTTTAGGGCGCTTAAGCACATCTCGTTTGATATTCACCGCGGTGAGGTCGTGGGCTTGGTCGGTACTAATGGTTCCGGCAAGTCCACGATGCTCAAGATTATCGCTGGTGTGCTCGAGCCTAGCGAGGGCAGCGTTAAGGTTCATGGCAACATTGCACCTCTGATTGAGCTTGGAGCTGGCTTTGATCCCGAGCTGACGGCACACGAGAACATTTATTTGAACGTTGCGCTAGTCGGCTATACCAAGGAATTTATCGATGCCGACTTTGATGGCATTATCGAGTTCGTTGAGCTGCAGAACTTTGTCGACATGCCGCTCAAGAACTTCTCTTCGGGTATGGTTGCGCGCATTGCTTTTGCAATCGCCACCATTACCGAGCCCGATATCCTGATCGTCGATGAGATGCTTTCCGTCGGCGACGTGTTCTTCCAGCAAAAGTGCGAGGCCCGTATTCAGCACTTTATCCAGAGCGGTGACGTGGCGGTTTTGTTTGTGTCGCATTCCATGGAGCAGGTTGAGCGCATCTGCCAGCGTGCGTTTGGATTGAGAAGGGCGACCTTCGTATGGACGGCCCGGTCGATGAGGTATGCAAGGCATACCGCGAACAGTTCAAGTAGGTTATACTTATTTGCGCTTGGCGGGCTCGCGCTTGCTTGGCGTGTGGTTATTTGCTCCATTAGCTCAGTTGGATAGAGCAGGGGACTTCTAATCCCAAGGTCGACGGTTCGAATCCGCCATGGAGCACCTTTTGTTTAATAAGCTCAGCTTTTGCTGGGCTTTTTTGTTCACAAATGCGAAGTTGAGCTACTCTGTTTCTGCGGGCTCCACGATTTATGAGTTATGTAGCAATTCCAGATTCTAAGACAGGGGCCGCTTGCGTTTGGCGGTTAGCCATCGACATTCTTACACTAACGCTGACTCGAAAGGCCTTATCTCCTGCCCATTTTTCTCTGCACAATTGAAGTCTGAAGTGGTTGGCCATACGGCGTTGTTATGATCGATGAGATCGACCTTCATTTGCATCCCCGCTGGCAGGCACGGATTCTTGAGGACCTTGTTCGCATATTTCCAAACGTACAGTTTATAGTTACAACGCATTCACCTGTTGTGGTGGCGTCGGTACCTCGCGGTAACATCCGCATTTTTGGAGAGGACGCTGCAACGGTGCCTGCTATGGAAACGCGTGGACGCGATGCCGGGGATATTCTCAACACCGTCCTGGGCGCATCCTCTCGACCTGAAGAGGCGGGTCGATTGTTCGATTTGTTCCAAGAGGGCCATACGCAACACCCCCGATATGACGTTTAATTACACAGCGTTGCGCGGAGAGAGCAAGCGAGAAGTTCTGGAGGCCTTGCTTGCGGAGCAGGGCCATCTCTGCGCTTATTGCACGTGCAGGATCGGCGTTGGTGATCGTCTGGCTACGATTGAGCATTTATTTCCACATTTTTGTTTCGTTGGGTTAGTTTTGCCTGAATGCACCCCCTAATTCGATGAATTCTCTTTACATTATCGATTGTATAGCCGCTTATAAAGCTATATATACTTATATACTAGTTTATAAATTTATATAAGCGACGTTTGCCTGAGGATTCTGGTTATGGACAAAGCCAAGTTCTACAATCCATTTCGTCCGACCGCCGGTGCGGAGCCTCCTCGAATCATCGGTCGTGATGATATCTCTCTCGAGTTCGTGGAGGGTCTCATGTCCGGCGTTGGCGCCCCCGCACGTCTTATGCGAATCACAGGCCCGCGCGGGTCGGGGAAAACGGTTCTTCTTTGCGATCTGCGCGACCGAGCGATTGAACTGGGTTGGAAGGCCGTTGTTGTTTCGGCTGGTCCGCGTTTGTCGCACGATCTTATGGAGCAGATTCAAGACCAACTGGCTTTTTCCTCCGCTTCGCTTGGCGTTAACGTTGGTATTGCTTCTGCCAAGTTGGACATTTCTTCAAGCGAAATGAGCCTTCGGGCAAAACTAAAGCAGATTGCACAGGGCTCAAAGGGCTTGTTCATCGCTGTTGATGAAGTCCAAGATGCCCCAGTTGATGAAATGCGTATTATTGCCTCAACAGTTCAATTACTCATTGGGGAGAAAGCCAACATCGCTCTTGCCTTTGCCGGATTGCCATCGGGCGTTATGGATCTCATTAACGGCAAGGCACTTACTTTTCTTCGCCGCGCGGTTCCCGAAGACCTTGCTCCTATCAATCAAATCGAGATTGCACTTTCTTTGAGTGATAGCTTTAACGCGACCGGTCTTTCTCTCGACGGGGATTTGCTATCAAAAGCGGCGAGAGCAACAAAAGGTTATGCGTATTTAGTTCAACTTGTTGGGTATTCAATCTGGCAGCGCGCCAACCTTCATCGGGAGAAATCAACTCTCGTTACTGGGCGCGATGTTGATGAAGGTATCCTGCTTGCCGAAGCGCGTTTCCACGACGTGGTCCACGAGCCTGCAATTTCGGGTCTTTCCCGTAATGAAATCAACTACCTGTATGCCATGTGCGAGGATAGTAGGCAATCCAAGACCTCGGATTTAGCCAAACGCCTTGGTAAAAAGACGAGTGAGCTGAGTTCTGTTAGGGCCAAGCTACTTTCACGAGAAGTTATCCAGGCGCCTCAGAGGGGCTATGTTCAATTTGCTGTGCCGGATTTGGACGAGTATCTCAAAGATAATAGAGATGAGATTCTATCGAGGTATTAAAGCTCCAGATTTAATCCTCGAGATTCACCCCCTCATCCTCTAAAAAAGTACTTAACACAGCCTTAAAGGCGCCTCGGCTTGCGTTGACAGCGTACAATACGCATGTTTGACTATGGCAAAAGTGGAATTTAAGGGAGGGGGCGCGCCATGGAGGTGCTGGTTGTTGGCAATACCGCGTATGTTGACGACGACTTTTGTGCCAAGGCGTTCCCCGACGATCATGTTCAGGTTGTAGCTGCCGACGATGCACAGCGCGAGTCATCGTCCCACAGCTCGTGGAAAGAGCTGCTGCGCCACCTGGACCAGGCTTATGAGTTCGACCGCGTGGTCTACCTCTCCACGTATCTCACTCCGCATACCGAGACCTTTGGCGACATTGAGTTGCTGCGCTCGGTGTTTCGTGCCTGTATGGGCCGCCGTGTGCAGCTGCTGTTTGTGGCGGGGCCTGCGGGCGCGGAGAGTGCTGGTGGCGCAGCGAGCAATGCCGATTCGCTTGATGCCGCAGATGCTGCCGCCCAAACGGGTAAGGGCATTATCGCCCGCGCGGCCAACGACCTCTGTCGCTACTACGCCTCGCAAGATGGCATCCAAGCCAAGATCCTGTGCACGCCCTATCTGTATACCGCCTCCGCGGCGCTCAGCGACCCCTTCTTGGTGCCGCTGTTCGAAGCCTGTTCGACCGGATCGGTCGCGCTCCAAGGTGCCGCGGACGCGCCGTTTCCCCTGTTGTGCGCTGAGGAGCTGGCGGTACTGGTGCATCGCGTCTTTGACAGTTGGGATGCGGCCTTTGAGACGCTCGATGTTGCAGATGCTTTCCATCGCACAACGGGCGACTTGGGCGGCGCGCTCCAGGGTTTGTTCCCCGGGCTGTCCGTTGCCTATGGAGAGTCGACCGGCTATGCGTTGCCCGCAGGCGATGTCGTTCGCAAACGCTATGGCTGGTTTCAGCGTTATGACCTGCTGCGCGACCTTTCGACCATCCACGCCCGCTGGGCTAACACCCGCACCAAAAAGGCCAATCCCCTTCGTGCGGCCATCGATCGCATTCAGCTGCGCACTCTGCCCATTAAATGCCTGGAGACGGGCTTCGCATGGGTGCTGTTCGAGGTGCTGGAGCATCTGTTCTCCCAATCGGCCCAGCTCAACGTGCTCGACTATCGTTTGCTCTATGTGGTCCTGATTGGCACGCTCTACGGGCTCGACTTTGGTCTGGTTGCGGCGCTGCTGGCGTCCATTGGTCTGGCCGTGAGCTATTTTGCCCTGTACGGATACACTTTCCAGGGCCTATTCTATGAGCCTTCCAACTGGCTGCCGTTTATTGCGTACTTTGTGGTGGGTGCCGTGTGCGGCTATGTGCAGCTGCGCAACAGCGAGGCCATTAAGGCGGAGCGTGACGAGAACGAGCTTGTGCGAAACCGCAACACGTTCCTAACGCGGCTCTATCACGACGCGATTGAGGACAAGCGTGCCTATAAGCGACAGATTGTGGGGCGCCACGATAGCTTCGGCAAGATCTTTGCCGTGACGCAGGAGCTCGACGTACTCAACCCGCGTGATATATACTGCAAGTGCTGCGAGCTCATAGGTGAGATTCTCGAAAACGATTCGGTGACGATCTACCACGTTTCGGGCGGGGCGTTTGCACGTCTGGTGGCGGCGAGTCCCGTGATTGCCGAAGATGCCACGCGCTCGCTCACGCTTGAGCAGCTTGCGCCCCCTTTGGGCGGCGGGGGTCGTTCGAATCTGTGGGTGAATCGCGAACTGACGCCGGGGCTTCCCATGTTTGGATATACGATCGAGCGCGACGGGGCGCCCGCCGTGTTGATCTTTGTGCGTCGTGCGGCCGAGAACCAAATGACGCTCTATTACCAAAACCTGTTCCGCATCTTGTGCGGCTTGGTCGAAAGCGCGCTGGGCCGTGCCTTTGACTATGAGGCCGTGGCGCAGGATAGGCGCTGCGTTGACGGCACTTGCGTGCTCAAGCAGGCGGCCTTTGGCCAAGAGCTCGCGGCCGAACAAGCGCTGGCAGACGGGAAGATGGGGAGTTTTTTGCTCCTGCGCGTCGTGCCGGGCATGGAGCCTGTCGGCGAGCTGGTGGGCGCTATTGGATCGGCGATCCGTGAGAGCGATGCGGCAGGCTTGGTCGACGGCGACGTGCTCTACCTGCTTATGCGCCAGGCAAAGGCGTGCGATTTGCCCATTATCCGCGAGCGCCTGAGCACCAAGCAGATTGAGGTGGAGCCCGTCGACGGCGAAGACATCGTGGCGCTGCTGCAGCACATCGCTGACACCGGTGACGGTGAGGGGGATGCCGCTTGATCTCGCTTGTCGTTGCTGCCGTCTTGCTGCTGATTCATGCGCTGGTTTGCCTGGTGCTGTGGACGCTTATGAAGTTGGGCCTGCTGCCGGTGCGCGGGCATATGCTGGCCGTGATGGTACTTGTGCCGTTGTGGGGCCCGCTATTGGTGTTGCTACTTTCGATGCGCAGTGCCGTGTTTGGCGAGGACCTTAAGGACGCCACGTTGGAGTTGTTGCGCATTAACGATGAGTTGCATCGCAGCATCTTGGTTCATGACCGTGAAGCCGATGCGGGCGTGATTCCGCTCGAGGAGGCGCTCATTGTCAACGACCCGGCAGACCGCCGCCGTTTAATGCTCTCCATGCTCACCGAGGACCCCGATGCGTACTTGGCGCAGCTGCAGGCCGCAAAGCTCAACGACGATGTTGAGGTGGCGCATTATGCCGCGACGGCCGTGGCGCAGATTTCCAAGGAGTCCGACCTTAAGCTGCAGCAGTTGGAGCGCGCGTTTAAGACCGATCCCAGCTCGCATAACCTGGATGCGTATTGCGACTTTTTGGGCGACTATCTGGACTCGGGTTTGGCAGATGGCCGCGTGGCGCAGATTCAGCGTCAACAGTATGCACGCTTGCTCGCGCGTCGTTGCGAGCGTGAGGACGGGTCTGCGCTGCGCATTCGCTATGCCACGGCGCTGGCCGATGCCGACGAGATTGATAAGGCGGAGGACGTCGCTAGCCAGTTGGTGATCGATGCGTCAGACGAGCAGGACGTGTGGATGCTCTGCCTGCGCTTGGCTGTGACTCGTCGCGATGGGCAGGCGATACGGCGTGTAATCGACGCGATTGACGAGCAGCATGTGTATTTGAATGCCGAAAAACGTGAGAGGCTGGCATTTTGGCGTGAAGGAGAGGAGGCCCGATGAGCGTGGTGCAACATATCCGCGAGCGTGCGGGCCATTTTCGCTGGATAGGGCTGCTCGTGGTATGGGCTGTCTTTATCGCCATGGCCGCCGTGCTACTTGTGGAGCGAGCCGGCGTGCAGTACAGCGCCGGGCAGCATAAGCTGGGCATGCTCGCCGCCAACGACGCCGTGCCGGCAAGCTCGGCGATGTTTGGCCAAAAGCCCACGTGCTTGGTTATTACCGACTCGGACCAGGACGGTGTCGAGGATGTCAAAGAGCAGTTTGACCAGATTCTGCTCGACATGAAAATTGCCCACCGCGATGTGGATATTGCCATCGATGGTGTTGATGCGATTCCTTCCCTCACATCTTTCGACCGCGTGATTTTACTGATGCCTTCGATTGATGGACTCGGTACGCACCTCTCCGACATCATGAGCTGGGTGAGCTCCGGCGGTTCGCTGATGCTCGCCATGACACCGGACAATTCGAGCTATCTGCAGGCGATCGGTCCCAAGCTGGGCATCGATTCTGCCGGCTATGAATATGCGACGGCGGAGAGCATCGTGCCGAGCGAGGACTTTATGATCGGCGGTGGCCAGCGTTATGAGTTATCGGATCCCTTCGATTCGTCGCTCTCGGTTTCGCTGCGTGAGACGGCCCACGTGTGGGCTAAAACCGGCGACACGGGTACTCCGCTTATTTGGTCGAGCGATTGCGGCGGCGGCCGTACCGTGGTGTGCAATATCGGTATCTACAACAAGGTCATGCGCGGTTTCTATGCCGCGGCGATCAGCCTGCTGGGCGATGCCACGGCCTACCCGGTCATCAATAGCGCGGTGTTTTACCTGGACGATTTCCCGAGCCCCGTTCCCTCGGGCGATGGCACTTACATTAAACGCGACTACGGCCTTTCTATCGCCGATTTTTATGCCAAGGTCTGGTGGCCCGACCTGCAAAAACTCGCGCAGCAATATGACATTCGCTATACCGGCGTGATGATCGAAAACTACGAGGACGCGGTTAATCAGGCTGAGCCCGCGCGTCAGCCCGATACCACGCAGTTCCGCTACTTTGGCGGTATGCTGCTGCAGATGGGCGGAGAGCTGGGCTTTCACGGCTATAATCATCAGCCGCTGGCGCTCTGGGATACCGACTATGGCACGCTGTACGACTATAAGACGTGGAAGAATAAGGAGACGCTCGTTGCATCGCTCAACGAGCTTATTGCCTTCCAAGACGAGGTGCTGCCCAATGCACACGGCTCGGTCTACGTGCCGCCGTCGAATATCCTTTCGGCCCGCGCCCGTAAGATTATCGGCGAGGACGTTCCGCGCATTAAGACCATTGCCAGTACGTACTTTGAGGACGGCACCGACCTGCCCTACGTGCAGGAATTTAGCGTGGCGAGCGATGGTATCGTGGAGCAGCCGCGTATCGTTTCGGGCGGCATGGTCGATGACACCTATATGCGGCTGGCCGCGGTGTCCGAGCTCAACATGCACTACGTGAGCACTCATTTTATGCATCCCGATGACCTGCTGGATCCCGATCGCGGCGCCAAGGAGGGCTGGAAAGTCTATAAGGGCGGCCTGGTCAACTATCTGGACTGGCTTTCTACGTCCGCTCCCGACCTGCGCCACCAGACGGGTTCGGAGTGCTCGGGTGCCATCCAGCGTTTTTCGTCCGTGACGGTGAGCGTGGATGCGAGCGATGATGCCTGGACGCTCAGCCTGGGCAACTTCCACGATGAGGCTTGGCTTATGTTCCGCGCCAATAACGGAGAACCGGGTACGGTGTCCGGTGGCGAGATTAAACACCTGACGGGCAACCTGTACCTAGTCAAAGCGACGGACAAGACCGTGACGATTGCGCGCAAGGAGGGCGGCGACCGATGAGAATTTGCTTGGTGCTCGAAGGCTGCTACCCTTATGTGCACGGCGGTGTGTCCACCTGGATGCACGGCTACATCGCGGCCATGCCCGAGTATGAGTTTGTGCTGTGGGTGATTGGCGCCCACGCCGAAGACCGCGGCAAGTTTGTCTACGAGCTGCCCGGCAACGTCGTCGAGGTGCACGAGGTGTTCTTGGACGATGCCCTGCGTCTTTCGGGCGAGCAGGAGGAAGTCGACTTCGACGACCGCGAGCGCGAGGCGCTGCGCCGTCTGGTCTCACTCTCCAATCCGGACTGGGACGTGCTGTTCGACATTTTCCAGCGCCGCCACGTGCATCCGCTCTCATTTTTGCAGAGCCGCACGTTTATGGATATCTTCCGTGACGTGTGTCTAGCCGAGTACCCGTATACGCCTTTCGCCGATGCCTTTCACACCATGCGTTCGATGTTGCTGCCCGTGCTCTATCTGCTGGGTAGCGAGGTTCCGGTGGCCGACGTGTATCACGCCATCTCGACCGGCTACGGCGGTCTGCTCGCAAGTTTGGGCTCCAGCATGAATAACGCGCCGGCATTGCTGACCGAGCACGGCATCTATACCCGCGAACGCGAGGAAGAGATCATTCGCGCCGACTGGGTGGTGCCCTCGTTTAAGGACCGCTGGATTCGCTTTTTCTACCTGCTTTCGGAGGAGATCTACCGTCGCGCTTTCCGCGTGACAAGCCTGTTTCACAACGCCCGCAAGACGCAGATCGATATGGGCTGCGATGCGGACAAATGCCTGGTTATCCCCAATGGTATCCAGTTCGACCGCTTTAAGGACATTCCCTTAAAGCCCGATGACGGATGGGTGGACATTGGCGCGGTGGTGCGCCTGGCGCCCATCAAGGACGTCAAGACCATGATCTATGCCTTCTTTGAGTTGCATGAGCGCCTGCCGCACGTGCGCCTGCATATTATGGGTGGCGTGGACGACGAGGAATATGGCGCCGAGTGCCATGCGCTGGTAGAGACATTGGGTGTGCGTGACTTGATCTTTACCGGTCGCGTCAACGTGGTCGAGTACATGGAAAAGCTCGACTTTACCATTTTGACGAGTATCTCGGAGGGCCAGCCGTTGAGCGTGTTGGAATCGCTGGGCGCGCGTCGCCCCTGCGTGACGACCGAGGTCGGCTGCTGCCGCGAGCTGCTCGAGGGCGCCCCCGGCGACGACTTTGGCGTTGCCGGATATGTGAGCCCGCCCATGTATCGCAAGGGTCTGGCCGATGCCATGGAGCGCATGTGCGCGAGCCGTGCCCGCCGTCTGGAAATGGGGGAGCGCGGCCAGCGTCGCGTGGCGACCTACTACCTACACGAGCAGATGCTCGCCAACTATCGTGCGCTGTACGACGAGACGGCTCGCGCGTTCAATTTGCCCAAGAAGGAGGTGTAGCCGGTGGCCGGAATCGGTTTTGAGCTCAAGCGCCTGTTTAAGCGCAAGGGTCTGTTTGCCACGATGCGCGCCTATGGCTACGCCGGCATCGTGTGCACGGGCCCCATGCTGCTGGGCGTGCTGCTGCAGGTGGGCATTTTGGTGCTATGCGGTCTGTGGGGTGTGGGCCGTGCCAACCAGGACCTGCTGGTGTGCATGGTGACCTATACGCTGCTGGCCTCGCTTACGCTCACAAGCTTTTTCTCCATGCCGGTCACGCGCTTTTTGGCCGACATGCTCTTTGCCGAGCGCGAAGGAGAGATCTTGCCATCGTTTTGGGGCTCCAATGCCATCATGCTCGTTGTGGGCACCGTGCTCTACGGCGTCTTTTTGCTGTTCTCGGGCGCTACGCTTATGCAGGGGCTGCTGTGCCTGTGGCTGTTCAACATTATGATCGTCAGCTGGAACGGCATGAGCTATCTCACGGCCATCAAGGATTACCGCGGCATTCTGTGCAGCTTTGCCGCGGCCATTGGCGTGGCATGCCTGTGCGCCCTGGCCGCGCTGGCACTGGGGCTGCCGCCCGTCGAGGGCCTGCTGGGCTCGATCGCCCTGGGCTACGGTGTGATGCTTGCCTGGGACGTGGTGCTGCTGTACCGGTATTTTCCTCAGAGCGATCGCAGCCCCTGGCTCTTTTTGCGCTGGCTCGACCATTTTATGCCGCTCGCGCTCACGGGCCTATTTACCAATTTGGGACTCTTTGCGCACCTGGTGATTATTTGGGCAGGGCCCATTGGCGTGCAGGTCAAAGGCCTGTTTTACGGCGCGCCCTATCATGATGTGCCGGCGTTGCTTGCGTTTTTGACCATTCTGGTCACGACCGTCAACTTTGTGGTGTCGGTTGAGGTCAACTTCTATCCGCGCTACCGCGACTACTACAGCCTGTTTAACGACGGCGGCGTGGTGGGCGACATTGTGGTGGCCGAGGAGGAAATGCTCGCCACGCTCAACCGGGAGCTGCGGTTTTGCGCGCTCAAGCAGCTGTTTGTGACGGCGGCGGTCATCTCGCTCGAGACCACGGTGCTCTCGGCCCTGCCACTGGGCTTCAACAATCTGATGCACGGGTATTTCCGCACGCTGTGCGTGGGCTATGGCCTGTATGCAGTGGGCAACACGATTCTGCTGATCTTGCTGTACTTTACCGACTACAAGGGCGCCGTGCTTGCCTCTGGGCTGTTTGCGGGCGTGGCGGGGCTGGCGACCATCGTCTCGCTGTTCTTTCCGCAGCAGTTTTATGGCTTTGGCTTTTTGCTCGGCGCGGCGGTGTTTTTTGTTGTGGCGCTCATGCGGCTCGATACCTATACCGCCAACTTGCCGTATCGTATTCTGAGCCAGCAGCCCATTGTGGCGACCGACAAGACGGGTCGCTTTACGGAGCTGGGCTGCTTGCTCGACCGTGCCGAACAGCGCTATGAGGAGTTGCGTCTAGAGGGCGAGCCGCATGGTGCGTTTGAGCGCATGGTGGTTCGCGTGTATCGCAATCGTTGGGGAGGTCCTGATGACCGATAGGATGATGTCTCGCCGTCGCCTGTTTGAGGCGGCTGCCGGAGCGCTGCTGCTTTCGGGCTGCTCGTCTCAGGACGAATCCTCGACAAAAAAGACCAAGAAGCAGGACAAGATTAAAAAGGCCGATGCGTCTAGCGAGACCAAGCACCTTCGCGACAGGGATGAACTGTACGAGGTCTACGATGACTCGGGCATCGTATGTATGTACCTGACGGTCTCTCGCGGCAACAGCTCCGAGAATACCGACCATAGCTGGGCCGAGATCAATACGTACTCGGTCTACGACTATGCCGACATGGGCGTGACGCGCTATCAGGTTATGGGCCTGCTACAGCCAGGCGATGATAGGGGTCCCGTTGCTGGCGAGGTGGGCTATGGCGAGGAGGCGCCCAACGCCACGGTGCAGGTGCGCGGTCAGACGTCGAGTACCTATACGCAAAAGAACTACAAGGTGGAGCTCAAAAAGGGCAAGGGCACGTGGCGCCAGCAGCGTGCGATTGCGCTCAACAAGCATATGGGCGAGGGCATGCGCTTTCGCAACAAGATGGCCTACGATCTGATCCGTGGGATTCCCCAGATGATGGGCCTGCGCACGCAGTTTGTGCACTTATGGGTGTGCGATCAGACCGAAAAATCTAACGACACCTTTGAGGACTACGGACTGTTTACGCAGGTCGAGCAGCTCAACAAAACGGCGCTTAAGGCCCACGGTCTGGATAAGAACGGGCATCTGTATAAGGTGAACAGCTTCGATTTCCATCGCTTTGAGGACACCATTAAGCTCGCCGATGACCCCGACTATAACCAGACGGCGTTTGAGGGCATGCTCGAGATTAAGGGCGATTCGGACCATATCAAGTTGATTGAGATGCTCGATGCGCTCAACGACGATACACAAAAGATCGACGATGTGCTCGACACCTACTTCGATACCGAGAACCTGGTCTATTGGATGGCGTTTCAGATCTTGACGGGTAATTGCGATACGCAGAACCGTAACTGCTATCTGTACAGCCCGCTTAACTCCAAGGTTTGGTACATCCTGGATTGGGATAACGACGGCATGCTGCGCAAGCTCGAGTTGAGCCTGACGGGGTTCTCGGATTATGCGAGCTGGGAGCGCGGCGTGAGCAACTACTGGGGCAACGTGCTGTTTAACCGCGCGTTGCGCAGCAAGTCGTTCCGCAGCGAACTCGATAGCGCCGTGAAGGACCTGCGCTCGTATTTGACCGAAGAGCGTCTGAGCAAGATGGTCGAGCATTATCGCGAGGTCACGGAGCCGCTCGTCTTTGCTGCGCCCGACCTGGAGAATCTGCCCGTGACCAAGGACGAATACAAGCAGATTGCCGCGGCGATTCCTTCCGAGATCGAGGAGAACTATAAGAGCTATCGCGAGAGCTATAAGAAGCCCATGCCGTTCTACATTGGCGTGCCGCAGATCGATAACGGTAAGCTGCGCGTGAATTGGGACGCGTCGTACGACTTTAAGGCGCGCGACATTCGCTATACCGTGGAGCTTGCGCGCGATTACGCCATTACTGACGTGATTTTTAAGGCCGAGGACGTGCTGCTGCCGGAGGTAACGTGCGATGCCCCCGATACCGGTCAGTACTTTGTGCGCGTGCGTGCCACCAACTCCGACGGCTATACGCAAGATGCGTTTGACTACTATGTGACCGACGGCGGCAAGCAGTACGGCATGAAGTGTTTTTACGTGCAGGACGGCGGTAAGGTCGTGGAGGACACGTATGAGGAGGGCTAGCGCGCTGCTCGAGCGCCTGGCGGCACCTCCCGCGCGTACCACGCAGGAGCGTTACCGCCACGAGCTCAAGTACCTCATCAACGAGGGCGAGCACGCTGCGCTGGCCTGCCGCATGGCGCCGGTCTTTAAGCTGGACAAGCATGCGCGGGCGGGCGGTTACACCATTCGCAGCCTGTACTTTGACGACTACTGCAACTCGGCCTACGAGGAAAAAGACGCTGGCATTCTTATGCGCAAAAAGTATCGCGTGCGCATCTATAACGGCAGCGACAAGGTGATTAAGCTCGAGCGCAAAAAGAAGTACGGCAGCTGGATCTATAAGGAGGACGCGCCGCTCACGCGCGGTGAGTTTGAGCAGATCCTGGCCGGCGATTACGACTTTTTGCTGAGGAGTCCCTATCCGCTCTGTCGCGAGTTCTACATCGAGTGCATCTGCAATATGATGCGCCCGCGTACCATCGTGGACTACGAGCGCGAGCCATGGGTGATGGACGAAGGCACCGTGCGCATCACGTTTGACATGAACGTGCGCGCGGCTGTGGGAAGTTTCGATATCTTTGACGCGACCCTGCCCGCGCTGCCCGTGCTGGAGCCCGGCAAGCTGGTGATGGAGGTTAAGTTTACCGAGTTTTGCCCGCAGCCGGTGCGCGATATGGTACCGCCGGGCGCGGCGGAGCTCACGGCTGTCTCCAAGTACTGCCTGTGCTACGAAAAGACCGCCTACTTGCGCGGCTTTAACTACTGGGAATCGGATTATGAGAACCGAGGGGATATTTAGACCATGAGCACCAGGGACTTTTTTAAGAACTCCGTCTTGGAGGCGTTTGGCCAGGTCGACCCTGCCAAGATTGGCCTGTCGCTGCTCGTGGCGCTCGCCATGGGCATCCTGATCTATTGCGTGTACAAGCGCTTCTTTACCGGCGTGGTGTACTCGCGCAGCTTTGCCGTGACGCTCGTGGGCATGTGCGTGCTTACGTGTATGGTGACGCTTGCGATCTCGACGAACGTGGTCATCTCGCTCGGTATGGTCGGTGCTCTGTCCATCGTTCGTTATCGTACGGCGGTCAAGGACCCGCTCGACCTGCTGTATCTGTTCTGGGCCATTACCACGGGCATTACGGCGGGCGCCGGCATGTATGCGCTCGTGGGGCTCACGGCGGTGGTCATCGTGGCGATGATCGCCGGCTTTGCGAGCCATCAGGACAAGGCGCGCGTGTACATGATGGTCATTCACTACACGGGCCAGACTACCGGTGATGATATCGTGCGCGCCTTTGGGCGCACCAAGTTCACCGTCAAGTCCAAGACCATGCGCGGCGACAGGGTGGAGATGGCCGTCGAGGTCTTCTCGGACGGTGTAGATATGCCCTATGCCGACGCCATTCGCGCGCTCGACGGCGTGGAAGACCTCACGCTCATCCAGTACAACGGCGAATACCACGGGTAGCTTTTAGTTCCGGCGTTCTGACGAACGCCGGACCGCTCGACGCTGCGCACGCATCTGCCGGGCGATCTGCCGCTCAAACCGTCGCTCGCGTACATGAAGTACGCGTCGCTCCTCTTTCGCGGCACCTCGCCACGGCAGCTGCGCGCTCGCTGACGTTTGCTTGACCTGGGCTGTTGAAATGATCCATGTGGCTCGTCCCATTTGCTCAATTTGCCGGTATGGGTTGGGTATCATTGTGTAAGCGATTTCAATGACAGGGGTGCTCGTGGTAAAGATGAAAGATGTGGCCGAGCTGGCAGGCGTTTCGACCGCCGCCGTCTCGCGCTACCTCAACGGTGGATATATCTCGGCGGATAAGGCCGAGCGCATTAAGCAAGCGATTGAGCTGACCGGATACGTGCGGTCCAGCCAGGCTCGCGCGCTGCGCACCGGCTCCACCAAGCTCATCGGCGTCATCGTGCCTAAAATCAACTCGGAATCCGTAAGCCGCATTACCGCCGGCATTGGCCAGGTGCTCGGTCGCCGAGGCTACCAGATGCTGCTCGCGAATACTGACAACGTGGCCAAGCGTGAGCTCGAGTATCTCGACCTGTTCCAGAACCACCCGGTCGATGGCATCGTGCTCGTGGCGACCATGATCACCGACGAACATCGCGCGGCCATTGCGTCTTGCCGTGTGCCCATTGTGCTGATCGGCCAAAACGTCGAGGGCGCGGCGTGCGTCTATCACGACGATTACGAGGCTGCCTTTGAGCTGGGCCAGGCGCTCGCTGGTCGGGTAGATGGCAAGATCGCCTACATTGGAGTTACTGAAGAGGACCGCGCGGCTGGTTATGACCGCCGTCGCGGTTTTGAGGCCGGATTGCGCGCCGCGGGCAACCCGCTCGATGCCGCCTTGATTCGCCTGGGCTCGTTTACGCTCGACTCGGGCTATAGCGCGGCGCGTGAGCTGCTTTCCGTCGCTCCCGATGTTTCGTTTATCGCCTGCGCGACCGATACCATGGCGGCGGGCGCGCTGCGTGCCATCGATGAGGTTCGCGGCATGGGCGAGGGTATACACCGCGTGAGCGGTTTTGGCGACAACGCGTTTTTGCGCGCGCTGACGGGCGGCATTCCCACCGTGCATTATGGCTACCTGACCAGTGGCGTCGAGGCGACCAATATGTTGCTCAACACGCTCGATGGCGTGGAGGGGGAGAGCGGTCTCAAGACGCTCAAACTCGGCCATCAACTTATGAATGTCTCGGCTTATGGCATGTCTGCCTGCCTTTGAGGCCCCTGTTTTTGCCGTAAAACTACCATTCACCGGCTTTTTCCTACCGTTCACCCTACTGTGAAAACGATTACAGGCATATGAAACTGAAAACGATTACAGTGTAAGTGTCAAAGATGGCCGGGTGCGAATGCGCCCGTAGGAGGAAAGGGAAGTCATGGACTACCGCAAATCAGCCCAAGAGGTGCTCGACAACATCGGTGGCGCCGACAACGTTGTTTCGGCCGCACACTGCGCCACGCGCCTGCGCCTGGTGATTGCCGATAACGCGAAGGTCGACAAGGAGGCCCTCGAGAATATCGACGGCGCTAAGGGCGTCTTTGAGGCCCAGGGCCAGCTCCAGATTATTTTTGGCACCGGCACCGTCAACAAGGTCTACGACGAGTTCATTGCGCTCAGCGGCGTCGAAGCTGCCACCAAGGCCGAGGTCAAGGAGGCCGCCGCGCAGCAGCAGAACATCTTTATGCGTGCCATTAAGCTGCTCGGCGACGTTTTTGTCCCCATCATCCCCGCCATCGTGGCTTCGGGCCTGCTGCTGGGCATCATGAGCGCCCTCAACTTTATGGCCTCCAACGGCTTTATCGCGCTCGACACCAATAACTTTATTTATAAGATTGCCGACCTGGTCTCGGGAACGTCCTTTGGCATCCTGCAGATCCTGATCGGTTACTCCGCCGCTAAGGCCTTTGGAGCCAACCCGTATCTGGGTGCCGTCGTCGGTGGTGCGTTCATCAACTCCTCGCTGCAGAGCGCCTACACGGTTGCCTCCGAGGGCGTGCAGACCATGGTCACCGTCATCCCCGGCGTGTACAGCTTTGAGTGGGTTGGCTATCAGGGCCATGTGATCCCGATCGTCATCGCCTGCGCCATCCTCGCCTTCTTGGAGAAGCGCCTCCACAAGATCGTTCCCGAGATGTTCGACCTCTTTGTTACTCCGCTCGTCTCCGTGTTCGTGACCGTGCTCGTGACCCTCGTTGCCGTCGGCCCCATCTTTGTCTGGGCCGAGAACGCCATCCTCGGTCTGATCCAGGCCCTGCTGACCCTGCCCTTCGGCATCGGTTCCTTTATCGTCGGCCTGTTCTATGCCCCCACGGTCGTTACGGGTATCCACCAGATGTACACCGCCATCGACTTGGGCCAGCTTGCTCAGTACGGCGTGACCTATTGGCTGCCTATCGCCAGCGCCGCCAACATCGCCCAGGGTGGCGCCGCACTCGCCGTTGCCTTTAAGACCCGCGATGCCAAGATCAAGGGCCTGGCGCTTCCTTCGGCCCTGTCCGCCTTCATGGGCATTACCGAGCCCGCCATCTTTGGTGTGAACCTGCGTTTCTTTAAGCCCTTCATCGCCGGCTGCATCGGCGGCGGTTGCGGTGCCCTGGTCTGCGCGCTCACTTCGCTGGCTGCCTCCGGCACGGGCGTTACCGGTATCTTCGGTATTCTGCTGTGCCTGGCCCAGCCCGTGCAGTACGCGATCATGTTTGCGGTCGCCGCGCTGGTTTCCTTTGCCGTCTCGTTTGTCCTGTACAGGGACGAGCCCAAGGCTTCCGAGCAGGCGTAGGATTCGCGTAAACATAACGCCCGCAGGCTCCATCCTGTGGGCGTTTTCTTTATCTGGAACCCTTGATTTGAGCGTTCGTTGATTTAATTCGATTGGATACCGACATGTCTAACGCACTTCAGCGCGATCTTGCCAAGCTCGTTGCCAACATGGATGCAGCGGCCGCCGAGCGCGGTCACGGGCCCTATGCTCAGCATTTTCATATTATGCCGCCCACGGGCTGGCTCAACGACCCCAACGGGCTTTGCCAGGCCGATGGCGTGTTTCACGCGTACTTTCAGTATGCCCCGTTTGATGTAAACGGCGGCGTCAAGATGTGGGGCCATGCCACCAGCCGCGACCTTATGAAATGGGAATATATTGGCGTCCCGCTGCTGCCCGACGAGCCGTTCGATTGCCATGGCGTGTATTCGGGCTCCGCGCTTGCCGAGGACGGTCGCATTCGCGTGTTGTACACGGGCAACGTTAAGCTTTCCGATGCAGACGGCACGTACGACTACGTCAACACCGGCCGTCGCGCCGATACCGTGTATGTCGAGAGCGCCGATGGACAGACGTTTAGCCAAAAGCGCGTCGTGCTGGCTTCGGAGGACTATCCCGAGGACCTGACGTGCCACGTGCGTGACCCCAAGGTGTGGCGCGATGAGGCAGGTCGCTATCACATGGTGCTGGGCGCGCGTCGTCGCGTTGACGGGCCGCATATCGAGAGCCGTTTTTGTGCGATGCACGGCGAGGGTGCCGGTCGCGATGTGGGCGAGATCTTGGTGTACGGCTCGGCTGACATGCTTAGTTGGGGGCTCGAGACCCGCGTGTGTACGCCCGAGCGCTTTGGGTTTATGTGGGAGTGTCCGGGATACCTTGAGCTTGAGGCGGATGGCGGCGTACCGGCGAAGTGGCTGTCCTTCTCGCCCCAAGGTCTTGAGGGCGGTCGTTGGGACCGCGGCAATGTGTATGCCGCTGGCTACATGCCTGTATCGGGCGACATTACCGGTGGTGACGGTGCCTATGAGCTGGGCGAGTTCCGCCTGTGGGACGCCGGTTTTGACTTCTATGCTCCGCAGGAGTTTACGTCTGAGGATGGTCGCCACATTTTGATCGGCTGGATGGGCATGCCCGACGAGCCGACCTATGGCAACGCACCCACCGTGGCGTGCGGCTGGCAGCACTGCATGACGGTGCCGCGCGAGCTTACAGCCGGTGCTGGCGGCGTGGTGCTTCAGCAGCCGGCGCGCGAGATCGAGCGACATTATGCCTCGGTGCGTGTGGGGGAGGGCTCGTTGGAGGTTGCCGGCGATACCTGCTTTGACGTTGTTGTTGACGGTGTCGACGGCGCGTTTGCCGCGACCGTTGATGTCGAGCTGAAGCTGGCGTTTATGCCCGCCGAGGGCGAACTGCCTTCGCGCTTTGAGATGCGATTTACCGATGAGGGTCGCGCTTCTGCCGGTTGCGGTCGTACCGTGCGCTGGGAGCCCGTCGACGAGGTGCGCAACGTGCGCATTGTTGGCGATGTCTCGTCGGTCGAGGTGTTTGTGAACGATGGTGCGCTCGTGTTTTCGACGCGCATCTATCCCGAGACTTATGGCTTGTCCGTTGACGCTCCGGGTGCGAGCGTGATCTATCACACGCTCAACATCTAGTCGATTCGTCGCATATCGGCGCTATACTGCAGCCGTTGCCCACGATGCGGGAAACACCCGCATCGTGGGTTTTTGTTTTGAAGGGACGGTACCGTATGGGCGTGCAGCAGCTAGAAGATGCCTGGGCTTTGAAAGCCGGCGCGCGTGAGGCGCGTCTTGTTGCGGCTTCGCATGTGCCGGCGGCGCTGTCGCTGCTGGGTATCGTGCGTCCCGGTGACCGCCTGGTGGTCTTTGCGGATGATTTTGCTGAAGCGTTTGCGCGCGGCTTTGATGGCTGCGATGTTGTGCTGGTGGGCTCACCGTCCGCCGATGCGTTTGCTGCCGCGTCCGAGGGCTTCGATGCTTCGTTTGATGCCGAGGGGCCGCACCTGTGGTGGTTTGTGAACTCAATCGGTGGGTTTGGCCTGCGTGTGCCCGACCTTCGCGCTTTGGGCCGCACGGCTCGCGAGACGCATGCGCTGCTCGTGGTGGATAATACCGTGGCTGGTGTCTTTGGGTGCGATCCGTTGCGCTTGGGTGCCGTGCTGTCGCTCGAGGCACTCGACCGCGTGTGTGCTGGTAAGGCACCGCGCAAGCTCGTTGCCGCTTCGGTGGCGCGCTCGCAGCTCAAGCGCCATCGTGTGGATGCCGCTGCCGAGTGCGCGCATGCGCTGCTTGAGGGGTGCGGATTGGCCGCGCTCGACTTGTCCTCCGATGAGGCCGAGGTTCTAGAGCACGGGCTCAACACGCTCGACGCTCGCATGCAGGCGCATTTCGACCGCGCCCGTGCGCTGGCCGAGTATCTGGCCGCCAACGAGATGGTGCGCAACGTTCGCTATCCCGGGTTGAGTTCGCATCCCGACCATGCGGCTGCAACGGGAATCCTCGAGCACGGCTTTGGCCCGGCAGTTGAGTTTGACCTGATTGACTGCACCGCGTGCGAATTCTTCAGCATACTGCCAGACGAATTCCGCACATCGCCCGCCGGCGGCGCAACAACGCGCCTTTCGGCTCCACGCGGCAAGCAGGGGAGCACCATCCGCCTCTTCGCCGGTACCGACGACCCCCTGGTCGTAGCGTCCTCCCTAGACAACGCCCTCCGCAACTAGCTAAATCATCCTCGAATCCATAAGTTGCGGTGAAATATGGATTGATTTACGGCTTTAACCGCATAAACAGTCCCTATTTCACCGCAACTTATGAGAGGGGGTTGTGTAGCTATAAAGCCCCGTCCTAAATTGTCTACTTTTTGATGCTGGCGATGAGGGCGTTGGCTTTGGTGGCGATGACGTTGTTGATGTCGGCCTGCAGCTCCTCGTAGACTTCGATGGCTCGTTCGCCGGCGGGGGTGAGGGTGGATCCGCGGGCTCCGTCGCGCTCGATGAGTTTGCAGCCCAGCTGACCTTCGGCTTCGTTCACAATGCGCCAAGCCTTGGAATACGCCATGCCCATGCTCTTGGCGGCTCGGTTCAGCGAGTGCTCGCGGGCAATACCCTGCAGCAGCAAGACGCAGCCGTGACCAAACACGCCCGGTAGATCTTTGTCGCACGCTTGAATGACCAACTTTGCCGTCGTCTTGTACTCCATACGCTCCACGTCTCCCCGCTAAAGTGTTTGCTGGGCAAACGCAAAGCCTGCGTCAAGCCCTCGTGTGCTCTTCTTAAATCATGCATTGTAGCAGTCAAAGTGCGTTAAGATA
>CABRGB010000015.1 GCA_902470345.1 uncultured Collinsella sp. | reverse complement strand
GCCAGGCGCTGCATCTTGTTCACGGCCTTGAACTTGGTGAACAGCGGCACGTACTCAAAGCTCACGTTGGAGTTCTCCAGGCCGTACCAACGCGCAGGCGTGCCGGCGGCGCGACGGATGATGTACTTGAGCGTGATGGCCGTACGCTCGCTGGGCTCCACATCGCTTTCGGGCGCCAGAAGCTTACGGATCAGGACGAACTTGAACGTGCCGATGTTACCCGGATCCTTGTAGACCGAGTAGTCATGCGTCTGCGGCGGCAGCTCGCCGGTGGCAGCCAGGTCCTGAACAACCTGACGCAGGTAGGCATTGACGCGCTGATTGATCTTGTAGCCCAGGTACAGGTGCACGCGGAACACGTAGTCGGTGCCGAACGTCTCGACCGAATAGGCAAAGGTATGCGGCTCGTCCATGGTCTCGACATTCACAAACCACCAGGCGCGGGCGCGCTTGGGATGCTTGTCCAAGATCGAGTAGACGATATCACGGTCGATGTAGTCGGTATGGGTGTCCTTGGTCAGGTACACGACGTTGTCGCTCAGGCGCTCGTAGCGATCGTCATCGCGCAGGCGCTTGAGCTGCGGCAGGTAGCTGCGCAGCGGCAGCAGCGTAAACTGGCGCTGCTCGACCGCCGTGCCGTTGTACCAGCACACCATGATGCCCATGATGAGTGCAGCCATGAGGATGGTGAAGTAGCCGCCGTGGAAGAACTTGGTGAGCGAGCTCACGAAGAAGAAGCCTTCGAGCAAAAGGAAGAAGGCTGCGAAGATCCACGGAGCAACCTTGAGCTTGCGCTCCTCGTGCAGGTAGAAGAAGAGCAGCAGCGTGGTGCACATCATTGTCAGCGTAATGGCAAGGCCGTAGGCGGCTTCCATATGCGCCGAGTTCTGGAACAGCAGTACCACGATGACGCAGCCGACAAGCATGACGTTGTTGACCATGGGGATGTAGAGCTGGCCCTTGGTCTCGGCAGGGTAGAAGACCTGCATGTGCGGCATGAGATCCAGACGGCTGGCCTCGGACACCAGCGAGAATGCGCCGGTGATGAGCGCCTGCGAGGCAATGATGGCCGCGACGGTGGAAAGGCCGACGGCAAACGGGCGCAGGCCCGGGGCGAGCATCTGGTAGAACGGGTTGAGGTCGGCAATGCCCATGAGCTCGGGGTTGGCAGCGTTGTTCATAAGCCAAGCGCCCTGGCCCATATAGGAAAGCAGCAGGCAGCACTTAACGAACGGCCAGGTAGCGTAGATGTTGCCGCGGCCGACGTGGCCCATGTCGGAGTAGAGCGCCTCGGCACCGGTGGTGGCGAGGAAGCAGCTGCCCAGAATCATGATGCCCGCGTGGTTGTTGGGGCTCAGCAAAAAGGCGATGCCGCGCACCGGGTTGAGGCACAGCAGCACGGCGGGGTGCTGGAAGACAAAGAACAGACCCGTGCCGCCCAGGAACAGGAACCACAGCGTCATGATGGGGCCAAAGGCGTGACCGATCTTGGCCGTACCGATGCGCTGTACCAAGAAGAGCACGATGATGATGGCGAGCGTAATGGCGACGACGCGGCCCTGGTCATCGCCCAGCACGGCATGGACCGCCGGGATGGTGCGCAGGCCCTCGATGGCCGTGGTAACGGTAACGGCCGGCGTCAGGATGCCGTCGGCGAGCAGCGCGGCGCCACCCAGCATGGCGGGGATGATAAGCCACTTGCCGCAGCGCTTGACCAGGCTGTACAGGGCAAAGATGCCGCCCTCACCATGGTTATCGGCGCGCAGCGAGATGAGCACATACTTGATGGTGGTCAGCAACGTGACCGTCCACACGACAAGGGAGAGCGCGCCGAGCACGAACTCCTCCGTGACGCTTCCGATGCCGCCGTTGCCGGCAACGAGCGCCTTGGTTACATACATAGGACTGGTGCCGATATCGCCGTACACCACGCCCAGCGTGACGAGCATCGCCGAGATGCTCACAGGAATCGCAGCGTGCGAGGCTGCCTCCTTGGCCTTTTGTTCCATAAGCCGGTTTCCTCCCAACTTTAATGTTCGAAGGGATTATAGGTAATCGGCCTGCACTTGCACGGCACCGTTTTCCCAGCTAGATAAACATTTATACGGCCTTTAGGCCACCACGGCGATACGGAATGTGACAAAGGGACTGTCCCTTTGTCACATTCGTCATTTTCCGAGCCAGTTTTTGAACCACCACTCCATGGAGCGGCTCATCTCGGCCATAAAGGGACTCGTGTGCTTGCGGGTGTAGATGTCCACGACGCGCTCCCCCACCTCGCGGGCATGCGGACGGAACATCGCGTCCATCTCGGCCACCTGCGCGTCCATGGTCGCAGCATCGGCGCGGCAGTAGCGCTCCTCGTGCACCAGGTTCACCACGGGGTGCGCGATTGCCGGGCGCTCCATACGGGGCGTGCCGATGATAAGCATCGACAGCGGCATGGTATAGGGCGGCAGATCGAGCAGCTCGGCAACTTCCTCGGCATTCTCGATAACATCGCCGATGTAGCAGCTCCCCAGGCCCAGGGCCTCGGCGGCAACCACGGCGTTTTGCGCGGCGATCACGGCGTCCTGGGCCGCGATGGCAAAGTCGCCCAAACCCGGTGCACGACGGGGCGACTTGCCCGTGTGCTCGACAAACTCGGGCTCAAAGCAGCCCACGTGCTCAAACAGATCGATCCACTTGGCATAATCGACCACAAATATAAGTGCCCAGGGCGCCTTGGCGATCATGGGCTGGTGGTCGCACAGGTCGGCCAGGCGGTCGAGCGTTGCCTGCTCGCGGATGCTCACGATGGAATACATCATCATGGCGCCCGCCGACGGCGCACGACTCGCCGCATGCAGAATCGCCGTCCGCTGCTCGTCGGTCACCGCCACGGGACGGTCGTCGTCATCACGCGCGAAGGCACGCGTAGACGAGCGATGCTCCAAGATGTCCAGCACCGCATTGCCCGTAGTCTCGACCGGATAACCGTTCGCATCCACGCCCGCAGCTCCGCCGCAGTACTCGGCGCCCGTCATACAAACCTGCTCGCCCATAGCTCTATCCTCGCCAATTCTTTAAGAAGCCTTTACGTTTCCGTGTAATTCCCGTCCATTATCGCGCACGCCGCCACTACATTGCGCCACACCGCCGCACATGCGCGTTAATATGGCTGGTTGTTGTGCGCAGCCCCCAAATGCAGCGCATATTTAGGTAACAATCGGGTAAACCCCCGCTTTCGTACGTTTTAGTTTGTGAGGAGTCTCAGCATGTTCGCTGCCGCCATCTCGCTCGTCGGTCTTGCGGCGACCGTCTACCTTGTCTTGCGCGAGGCCAAGGCCATTCGCGCTCAGTCGGGCACCGTTGCCAAAAGCGCTCTTGGGTGGAGCGTCGCCTTCGGCCTGTTCCAGGTCTTTTTGACCGTCTGGGGCGCCATTGGCCTCGTCGCCCAAAACGAGCCGCTCGCCTTTGTGATGCTCATCCTGACCAATGCCATCCTCACCGGCTGCGCCTGGGCCAGTATCGCCCGCGACCGCATCGCCCCGCGCGTCTTTGCGTTCGCCTCGGCCGATGCGCCCGCCCCCACCGGCAAGCTCGCTCGTTTGCGCGGCGCCTTTGTGGGCAAACCGCTCGTCGCCGCCGTCCTGTGCCTGCTGCTCGCCGGCGTCTTTGCGCTGCTGGGCATGGAGGTATCGTCCAACCACGACTTTACCTGGGTCTACCCCCTGTGCATCCTGCTCGAGTGGGCCATCATCACCACGCTCATGGTCGGCTTGTTCTTCCTATTCCAGCGCCACGGCGCAGCCCCCGCGGTCCTGGCCTTTGCCCTCTTTATCCTGGGCATTGCCGAGTTCTTCGTTATCACGTTTAAGTCCATGCCCATCCAGCCGGGCGACCTTTCGGCCATCTCCACCGCCGCCGCGGTCGCCGGCACCGGCTACACCTTCTCGATCTCACTGTTCTGCGTGCTGTCCATGGGCTTTACCGCCATCGCCATGCTGCTGTGCGAGTACGCCGGCCTGGTGGCACCGCACCGTCAGAAGGGCGCCGCCAACGCCAAGCGCATGCTGCTCACCAACCTGCTCGTGGCCGTGCTGTGCCTGGGCGGTGTGACCGCGCATGTTACGCTCATCGACTACTACAACACTCTCGGCATCACCGTCTACACCTGGCGTCCGCTCGAGAGCTACTGGCGCGAGGGCTACCTGCCTGCCTTTATTAGTGCGGCACAGTCCATCAAGCCGCCCAAACCCGCCGACTACTCCGTCGACGATGCCAAGGCCACGCTCAAAAAGTACGCCAAGACCTACGACAAGTCCGACGCTGCCAAGAGTGACGAGCGCACCGCCGCAAAGGAGCAGTTCGACAGCGAGAAGCCCACGGTCATCGCCATCATGAACGAGACGTTCTCGGATCTGTCGATCTACCAGAACATGCGCGCCGGCTACGAGGGTCCGCAGTACTTTAAGAACCTGTCCGACTGCCTCAGCCGCGGCAAGCTCTATGTGAGCGCCTACGGCGGCGGTACCGCCAATACCGAGTTTGAGTTTATGACCGGCAACTCCATGGCCAACCTGGGCTCGGGCGTGTACCCCTACACCATCTACAACATGGAAACGACCGGGAACCTGGCAGAGCAGTTCAAGTCGCTCGGATATTCCACCACCGCCATGCACCCCAACCACGCGACCAACTGGAACCGCGAGAACGTGTACAAGGACTTTGGCTTTGACCAGTTCCTGTCCATCAACGACTTCCAGGGAGCCGACACCCTGCGCGGTATGGTGACCGACCAGGCGACCTACGACAAGATTCTTGAGCTGCTCGACCAGAACGCCGATCCGCAGTTTATCTTCGACGTGACCATGCAGAACCACTCGGGCTACGACACGGGCCTGCTGCCGGTCGACAAGCAGATGCACCTGAATATCGACACGACCGATCTGGACGCCAAGACCGTCGAGGACGGCACGCTCTCCGATGTTGACGAGTACGTCTCGTGCATTGAGCAGTCCGACCAGGCGCTGCGTTACTTCCTCAACGCCTTGAGCAAACTCGACCGCAAGGTGGTCGTGGTGTTCTGGGGCGACCACCAGCCGTTCTTCCCGTCCAAGTTCAACGATAAGTGGTTTACCGGCGAGGACGACGCCACGCATCAGGAGCGTCTGTGGCAGACCGACTACATCATCTGGGCCAACTACGACGTTGCCGGCTGCGACCAGACGAGCGAGGTCGACGACCTGTCCACCAACTATCTGTCCACCCAGCTGATGCAGCTGATCGGTGCACCGCTGACCGACTACCAGAAAGCGCACATGACGCTTCGCGAGTCGCTGCCCGCCATCAACTCGGTCGGCTACGAGGACGCCAGCCTGCGCTGGGCGCTCTCCTCCAACGTCACCGGTGACGACGCCGCCGCAGCAGCCGCCACCAAGGCGCGCGAGGATTACGCCAAGATGCAGTACTACGAGATGTTCCGCGACGGCAAGAACGTGTACACCGAGCACTTCCAGACCGAGGCCAACGAGACCGACCCCAACCTGGCACCGGGCACGACCAAGATTAAGTAGCTGCTAGCTGCTGAGCCACAACTGAAACGTCTGTCCAGGCGGAGGCATATAAGGTTCCCTGCTCGGACAGTCCTGCGCAAGACGAAGGCCACATTAAGTGGCCTTCTTTGCGTGCGGAACTCGCGATGAACCTTATATGCCTCCGCCTGGACAGACGCCCTGATGTTGGGGCGTGGCTTGTCTTGGGTGTATCGCCGAACATATATAAGTTGAAGGCCACGCTATGTGGCCTTCTTTGTTTGCGGAAAGTGTGTCCCGGAATTCTTGTCTGGAATGGGATGCAGTTTCCGCTTGGGACCCGATTGGGAAAGTGCGTCCCACTTTGGGGGCTGATTCTGGGACGTGGTTTCCGGTTGGCTCTCATTGGGAAAGTTCATCCCATTTCTCGGCCTAATTATGGGACGCAGTTTCCCGTTGAGGACCCTTTGGGAAAGTGCGTCCCGGTCTGGGCGCTCAAACTGGGATGGATTTTCCGGATGAGGGCTTGACGGAAAATGTGTCCCGTTCCGGGCGCTAATTGTGGGATGCAGTTTCCGCTTGCGGAGTCTCCACTCAACAGAAAACCCGGGTGGCCTGTTTTTTGGCTACCCGGGTTTTTGGGTTGTCGATATGTTCGACTGGCTACTAGTGGGTCTCGCGGCGCTTGATCAGCATGATGAGGGCTATCACTACGAGCGTTGCTCCCGCTGCTGCTGCGGTGGCGACTAGGGCGAATGTTTGGTCGCCGGTGTTTGCGAGGTTCTTCGCTGTGGTCGTAGTCTTGACCTTGGTGTCGGTCTTAGCTCCGTTGTCGGACTTGGGCTTGTCCGGGTTCGTCGGGGTCTCAGGAGTCTCGGGGTCCTTTGAGCCTTCGGAATCGGTTGGGCCGGCGGTGTTCACCAGGGTATGGTCCAGGAACTTCTTGGCGCCCGCGCTTGCCTGCGAGAACAGGCGGCGTGTGCGGATCGGAGCGGCGTTCACCGTCTCAGGAGCCTTCTCCTCGGCCGCGATGTTCACCAGTGTCACACCGGTATCGAGGCCGACGTTGTTGTATCCCACGTGGCAGTAGTACTGCGCGCCGTCATCGTTTGTAGTCAGGTCAAGCTCAAGCGTTGAGGCCGTTCCGGCTGGGAGGTTGCCATCGGCACCCACGCGCTGGAACGCGGTCTCGCCACGGCCCTTGCGGTACCAGATATATGACGGCGCCAGCTCCGTTTCACTGCCGTCGGCATTGCGCTGCGTCACATGGCCGATCGCCGAGAGTGTCAGCTTGTCTCCCGCCGAGCACTCGACCGAAGAGTCATACTCGAGGGCCGACCTCTCCGCTGTATCCGCCGCAGGTCCGCTCACGGTCATCGTCATGCCATCGGGCATGGTCTTGACCGTGATGATCGCCGAGCGAATACCCGTTTCGGCCGTTGAATCATTCTTAACGGCGGCGATGGCGAATCGATACTCCGTATTCGGCAACAGCCCATCCCACTTAAGCGAGGTCTGCGTGTTGTCGGCAATCTTCCAGCTATTGACGACCGCATCCGCCGCATTGCTCTGCAGCATGCCCACGCCGTAGCTAAAGCCACTCTTGTTTGCGAGTACATCGTCCCAGCTAAACGTAACGCTGGTCGAATCGACGGCGTTTGCCGTAAAGCCCGTCACAGCCGGCGCGTCGGGCATCTCGACGTCCTTAACGTCATAGCCCACGATCCAGAACTGGTCGGTGTCCTTGGTGCCGAGCTTGTCGCCCGAGTCTGCCTCGAACTTGTCGACATCCACCGCGTTGACGCCCAGACGCCACACAAAACCGTACTTGCCCTGCGCGGCCTCGGGCAGGTTGTCGACGGTGCCGCCGTATTCGGTCGATTCACTCGAGGAGTTACCCGTAGTAAAGCCGGCGTTGGCACCAAAGCACAGGCCGCCAAACAACTCGTGCTTTGCGAGCTTCGCGCCCATGACAACGCTGCCGTTCAGCGTCAAGCCGAGCTCGAGCTCCTGCTCCTTGCCCTCCTCGACTTCGATGGTCTGCTCAATGCTCGCCCCCGACTGCGCGGCGGCGCCGTTAAACCCATCGTGCGTGTAGGCGCGCGTTACGCCAGGCTTGCCCAGGCCAAAGGAATCCCCAACGGGAGTCTCGCCGTTGAGCGTCGTTTGATAGGTTCCGGGTTCTCCCGACCGGTTGGTCAAAAAGTAGCTGAGCGGCGTCATATTGTGCTGTTTGGCAATGCGGTCATAGGCCTCGACATTAACGACCGAGGTCTGCGCGCCGAGCGACACGGGCGCCGCCATCACGCCCTTGCCACCAGTTTCCTCATTTTCGATCTCATACTCGTAATAGACCATCGGAATCGTGTAGAGCACGGCCTTGTCACCCTCGCCGGCATGCGACTCATAGCTTACGCTTGCGCTGACCGTGCGCTCGCTCCGGTAGTCATAGCATCCCTCGGCGGCAAAATCGACTGAAGCATTCATCGCGACCAGGGGCGGACCGGTCTGCACCTCGACGGCAACGCCCAACTCGGCGCCAATGGTATAGCCCTGGGATGTCCCCGTGCCCTTTTCCTCTCCGTATGACGTGCCGCCCAACACCAGATAGCCGTATGCCTGCTCCAGATCCTCAACATAGGGCGCATCCTGCAGCACGGCAAGCATGCGCGGGTTGGTATAGACCTTGTAGCGGTCCTTGTACGTGATCTTGACGCTGTCGTTGTCGACATCGGGCAGCGCGAGCGAGATAAATGTGCCGTAGGTAGTGCCGCGACGGTTGCTCTCGCTAATCACCTGCTCCTCGCCGCGGCGCACCTTTCCGTTCTCGTCGAGCGAAAAATGCGAGGCGGTCATCCAATAGTAGTCATCGTTCTTGCGCAGGTCCTCGTCGCGGTGCTTGCCCACCACGGCGATAAAGCTCTCGTTATAGCGGTCCGAACCCGAGACGCTGCCCGCCTTGACGTCGCTGATCCACACCTGCTCTATACCCTTGTGGTCATGCTTGTTGCTGCTGTTGTATTGCTGACCGCTCATGCTCATGGTTCCGACCATGGACCCCAAGCCCTGAGCCCCGCTCTGTGCCGTGTTGCAGGCAAAGTCGCGGAACACATCGCCGCCCACGAGCACCTCGTCGACCGCCAGCTGCTCGGACAGGCCGTCAAGGTTGGCAGTGGCAAGGGCAATAGGCGCCAAGGTGCACGGATAGCGCTTATCCTGAGCGCTATCCTTCCATGCGCTGTTGGGCACATGCATCAGCCCATAGGAGGCGAGGAGCCCGTCTCTGTATTCCTTACAATCGGAAAGCTTGAACTCGCCAGACTCCGAGTCAAAATACGCGTAGCGGTACAGCGCGCCGTACAGCCCCTTGCTGCCGTCAGAAGCGCCGTAATCAAAAGCGCTGCGTTGCCAGTCATAGCCCGCAAGAATAAGGCCCGTGACGGTTTCACCCGTCTTCTTTCCTTCTTCATCGTAGGCGGCAAACGTGCCGAACGTCGCATTCGCAGCGACCATGGTCTTGCCGTTCGCGGAGAGGGAGATTGCGCCCGCGTCGCCCAGAGCATCGACATGGACGAGCGCACCCTTGGATGCGTCCCACGAAAACAGCTCGCAATGCGTCGACTTATCAATATTCTTCTTGCCGTAGGGTGCCGAGACCACGATGGCGAGGTCATCGCAAAAATCGCGATCGAGGTCGCCGGCCGCTAGCGAAACGACAGGAGCTGACTGAAGCTGCGTCCAGGAGTCGTTCCCGCCCTTGTTGTGCGTGGTGTAGTCCGCGGCGTTACCGGCATCGATCTTGACGACGCTTTGCTTCCAGTTGCCGCCCTCCAAGTCATACATGTCGACTACAGCCTTGCGCACGCCGTTCTCGTCGACATAGCAGCCCGCGTAGACAAAAAGCTCGTCGACGCCGTCGCCATCGACATCGCCCGCCTCGACATCAAAGACGGCGTCGTGCTCTTGCAGGTAACCGGCATCCAGGTACTTAAAACGGCCTTCGTACATCATATTAGTGTTGACCGTCACCGGCAGGTGTGTGTCGAGAGTGCGCGTACGCCCGTTGCTAAACGAGTAGAGGACCAGCTCAACCTTTCCGGCGTATGACTTGCCGTCAATCGTCGTGGAGGAACTGGCCGTAGGCACGGAGCTCGGCAACGCGGCTCTTTTTGCCCGTGCTGGCGTCGCTGCAGAACTCAACACTCGTGGCGTGAATGCCCGAGAAACCGTTGTTGTCGTTGGCGAGTACTGTTGAGGACTCATTGTTGCTTAGGTACGACCAGGTGCCGCCACCGTAGTCGCTATGCTTGTAGAGATCGCTGTTCGTATCGAAGTTGTTGACGTTTTGCCAGAACTTTGCGGCGCCCCACACACTTCCATAGCCATCGGTGAGTTTGCTGCTGCCGCCAATGTCACCGCGCTCGACGTTCTCGAGCTTGTCGCGCAGAGTGTAGCGATTGCCATGGCTACCGTTAGCTGCCATATAGACCTCGCTGCGCGTGGCAAACGTCGTGGGGGTATCAGTGGAATAGGGGCCAACGGTATCGGCCGGAATGTCCTCGCTCGTGCCCAGACCCAGGGCTTGATAATCCTGCTCGGTCATATCGGTGATTGCGGGCGCGTCTGCCGCCTGGGCAACCTGGGGCGTGGCCGTGAAGCAGGCGACGCTCGTGGCGATCAACGCAGCAAGCGCCGCCGTCCCAACAAGCGGGATTTTCGACAGCCTACGGATACGGGGGTGTGGAACGTACATGAGGGACCTCGCTTTATTCGAGTGGAGTGGACTCATTTTTGCAAATGATACATCCGATGCCCGATATCACGTGTCTCATTTTCGCCAACGGCGTGTCTCATTTTTGAGAATCCGAGATGCCGCGGAAATCTTATCCCAGCTCAAAGGCCATTTCTGGGATGTATTTTCCGTCGAGTGCCTCATCGGGAAACTGCATCCCATTTCAAGCGTCGATTCTGGGACGCATTTTCCCCTTAGACCCTCAACCGGAAACCGCATCCCACTTTGAGCGCAAATTCCGGGATGCATTTTCCGCTTGAGCCTCATTGGGAAACGGCGTCCCACTTTGAGGGCTAATTGTGGGATGCATTTTCCGGTTTTGCTCTCATTGGGAAAATGCATCCCGTTTCTTGACCGAATAATGGGACGCAATTTCCCGTTGGAGCGCCTTTGGGAAAGTGTGTCCCACTTCGACCGCCCAGAGTGGGATGCACTTTCCGCAAAGCACCTCAACGGGAAACTACGTCCCATTCCAAAGGCAAATTCCGGGACGCATTTTTCGAAAGCCTGCCCATCCGGAAAGCCCGTCCCACTTTGGACGCATCCGGGCACGGAACCATCGACCTATCAGGCCTCCCATCAATAAAGAGGCGTCCTCCCGGACGGCGGGGCACGAAGTTCATCGCGAGTTCCGCACGCAAAGAAGGCCACTTAATGTGGCCTTCGTCTTGCGCAGGACTGTAGAGCAGGGAACTTCGTGCCCCGACGCCCGGGAGGACGTTTCATTTAGAAAGATGGACCGACCGCCGTCAGCGATGGGAGCTACTCCCCCAGCACGGCCTTTTTGGCGGCTGCAGCCATGTTGTCCAGATCTTCCTTGGTGGGATGGTCCTTCGCGGCAACCCAGTTGTCGAGCAGCATCTTAAATCGGGCGTTGTCGGGATCTTGCTCGAGCATGGCCTCGTAGCGCTGCTTGACCGCGGGGCCCATCTTGCCCTGGCACATCGCCCAGCCCGCAAGCTCGGCATCCCCAGCCAAATTAGAAGTTACGCGATCAATAATCTGCTGGTAATAGCTCTGGTCGGCGCCAAAACCGCAGGTGCCAAACAGGAAGACGCGCTTGCCGTGCAAGGCGGAGAGCAGCGCGGCAACCGAAGGCGTGCACGCGCCCTTGTCGCACCAAAAACCGACGAGCACCGTGTCGGCCGCGCAGGCGCCCTGCGCCTCGAGCGCAACCTGATCTGCATCCGCATCGTCGCTCAACGCCGCGGCATGGACAAACTCAACGCCCGCAGCCTGCAGAGCGCGCTTGATCGCGCCCGAAACCATCCTGGTATTACCGCTCTTGCTGTTGACCACCAAAGAGCACGTCATAGTCACGTTGCCTCGTTTCCCCCAAAACTAAAGCCACTAATGCAATTTATTAGATGAATATCTTAGTACTAACGTGACAGATGTAAACCACCGTCTGTCGATTGGCGATGCAGACGACATCTTTGGACAGATTTCGAACAGTATGTACTTCGGATTGAAACCGCCGCAGAGCGTTTCACGAATGGCCGAAAAACTGTTTCACAAAACGCCGTCAAATTGTGTCACGGAGTATCGTCAAAATGTTTCACGCGCTGGTAAAACGCTATATAACAAGATCGCTCTATGGGACAAACAAACCTGATTAATTTGCCCCACGGGCTTGCTCACTGGGCGAATTGGCTGCGGTAGAGTTCGGCGTAGAAGCCGCCTGCCGCCAGCAGCTCGTCGTGCGTACCGCGCTCGATAATCTCGCCATCGCGCATTACCAGGATGCAATCGGCGTTGCGAATCGTCGACAGGCGGTGTGCCACGACAAAGCTCGTGCGGCCAGCCATGAGCTCGTCGAATGCCGCCTGCACCTGCAGCTCGGTACGCGTATCGATGCTCGACGTAGCCTCGTCCAGCAATAAAATCGCCGGATCGGTGAGCATGACGCGCGCGATGCACAGCAGCTGTTTTTGGCCCTGGCTAAACGTGCCGCCATCCTCGCCGATCACCGTATCGTAGCCGCCTGGCAGCTGCACGATAAACTTGTGCGCATGCGCGCGCTTGGCCGCCTCGACAATCTGCTCGCGCGTGGCATCGGGGCAACCGTAGGCAATGTTTTCGGCTACCGTGCCCTCGAACAGCCAGGTGTCCTGCAGCACCATGCCAAAGGCGCGGCGCAGGCTTGCGCGCGTGTAGTCACGCGAAGACCGGCCATCGACCATGATGCGTCCGGCATCGATATCGTAAAACCGCAGCAGCAAGTTGATGAGCGTCGTCTTGCCGCAACCCGTGGGGCCGACCAGGGCAAAGCGCATGCCGGGTTTGGCCTCAATACAGATATCCTGCAGCAGCTTGCGGTCGGACACGTAGCTAAAGTCCACATGCTCAAAGGTCACCTCACCCTGCGGGGCGGTAAGTTCCACGGCATCCGCCGCATCGGGCTCCTGCTCGCGCGCATCGAGCAGCGCAAACATGCGACGCGCCGAGGCATACGCGGTCTGGATCTGCGTAATGACGTTGGTGACCTCGTTGAACGGCTTGGTGTACTGGTTGGCGTAGGACAGGAAAATCTGCACGCCACCCACCGTAAGCGCCGCCGGCACGCCCGTGATCACGCCCACGCAGCCGATCACGGCGACCACGGCATAGATGATGTTGTTGATAAAGCGCGTACCGGGGTTAGAGAGCGAACCCATAAACTGTGCACGCTCACCTGCCGTATAGAGCTCGGCGTTGAGCGCGTCAAAGCGCGCTTGGGCGTTCGGGCCGTAGGCAAACGCATCAACCAGCTTTTGCTCGCCCACATACTCCTCGATATGACCACCGAGCTGACCCTGAATACGCTGCTGGGCCGTAAAGCTCTTGTTGGAAAGCTTGGCGATGGCGCCAGCGGCAAAAATGGAAAGCGGCGTGACGAGCACCACCACAAGCGTCATGGTCAGGTTAATGGAGAGCATAAACGCGAGCGTGCCAACGATGGTGATAACGCCGGTGAAAAGCTGGGTAAAGCCCTGTAGCAGACCGTCGCCCACCTGGTCGACGTCGTTGACCACGCGGCTCATAAGGTCGCCGTGGGCGTGGCTGTCGATAAAGCTGAGCGGCATGCGGCTGAGCTTGTCGCTCGCCTCCACGCGCATGTCGCGCACCGTCTCGTAGGACAGGCGGTTGACGCAATAGCCCTGCAGCCACTGGAAAGCCGCGGTACCTACGACGACAATCGCGAGCTTGGTGACAAGCGGCAGTAGCGCGTCGAAGTCCACCTGCCCGGCGGCGACGATAAGGTCGATGCCTTCGCCGATGAGGATGGGCGTATAGAGTTGCAAGACCACCGAGATGGCGGCGCTCACAAACGACGCCGCAAACGAGACGCGGTGCGGGCGAACATAGCCCAGCAGGCGGCGGGTCACCGCACCAGCGGGATAGCGCTCGGGGTCGCCGGGCTGACGCGGGCCGTCGCCCAGGTCGTTAAGGTTATCGTTGCCGGACACGTTGGCCGTCATCGTGGCGACCGAACCGGAAGAAGTATACGGATTCATTTAGCAGCCCTCCTTTGCGCAAGTGGATGCCGGGGCAGCCGGGGCGGACGCGGGCGTCGTGCTCCCCTGCTGACCCTCGAGCTCCTCGCGACGAAGCTGCGACTGGCAAATCTCGCGATAGAGTTGGCAGCTTGCGTACAGCTCGTCGTGCGTACCCAGGCCCGCGACCGAGCCGTGGTCGAGCACGCAGATCATGTCGGCATCGCGCACGGTCGAGACGCGCTGGCTCACGATCACCGTGGTTAGCGGGAGTCCGCCCGCGGCGGCACCGCGTACGCTGCGCTCGCGGATGGCGTGGCGAAGCGCTGCATCGGTCTTAAAGTCGAGCGCCGAGGCGGAGTCATCCATAATCAGAATTTGCGGCGAGCCCACCAGGGCACGCGCAATGGTCAGGCGCTGGCGCTGACCTCCGCTGAAGTTCTTGCCGCCCGCCTCGACCGGGGCGTCGAGCCCCTGCGGCTTGTTGCGCACGAACTCGCTGGCCTGCGCTATATCGAGCGCCGCCCACAGCTCCTCATCGGTTGCCGACTCGTCGCGCCAGGTTAGGTTGCTGCGGATGGTGCCGCTCACGAGCGACGCGCGCTGCGGTACGGTCGCGACCACATAGCGCAGCTGGTCGAGCTGCCAGGCACGCACGTCGGAGCCCATCACGCTCACGCTGCCGGTGCTCGCATCGTACAGGCGCGGGATGAGCGAGACGAGCGTCGACTTACCGCTGCCCGTGCCGCCGATAATGCCGAGCGTTTTGCCCAGCGGCAGCTCCAGGGTCACGTCATTGACGACGTTGGCGGCGCCAGCGCCAAAGGAGAAGCTCGCATGGTTCAAGCTCAGCGCAGGAACGGGAGCGACATTGCCCGGCTCGGGCAGCGCAACCAGCTGGTTGCCCTCGTCGGTGATGCTCGGCACGCAATTGAGCACCTCGTTGATACGTAACGCACTGGCGCTCGCCTTGGTAAAGACCACGACCAGGTTGGCGACGTACACGATGGAGGTCAGGGTCTGCGTCATGTAGTTCACAAACGCCATGACCTGGCCCTGCGTGAGCTCACCCACATTGACCTGGATGCCGCCCACCCACAGGATGGCGCACACGCCCAGGTTCATCACCAAAAACGTGACGGGGTTGAGGATCGACGAGAGCTTGCCCACCGCGATTGCGACACGCGCCTGGTCATCGGCCGCCTGGGCAAAACGCTCACGTTCGTGACCCTCGCGCACAAACGCCCGGACCACGCGGGCGCCCGAAAGCCCCTCGCGGCAAATGAGCGCGATGCGGTCGAGCTTTGCCTGCAGCTGCTTGTAGTACGGGATGCAGCGCGCCATGACAAACCAAAACACCAGGCCGATGGCGGGCGTGCAAATCAAAAAGATGATGCCGAGCTTAAGGTCGATGGCAAGGGCCGCGACCATGGAACCCACCGCCAAGAAGGGCCAGCGGATGAGCATGCGCACGCCCAGCGCCACAGCAAGCTGCACCTGGTTGACGTCGTTGGTAATGCGCGTGATGAGCGACGGCGTGCCAAAGCGGTCAAGTTCGGCATAGCTCAGCTTGTTGATGTGCTGGTAGAGTGCGCCGCGAATGTCAGTACCCATGCCCTGCGAGGTGAGCGCCGCCATCTTTTGGCAGACGAGCGTAAACGAGATGCCGATCACGGCCATGGCGGCGAGCACCATGCCGTAGTGGACGACGGCACTCACGTCGTGTGCACCGATACCTTTATCAATCATCTGGGCAATCACGAGCGGCGTAAGCAGGTCAAAGATCACTTCGATCAACTTGCACGCAGGACCAATCACCATATACCGACGATACTTACCGCCAAAACGCCTGAGCAGCTCAATCATGTATAGGCGCTCCCTATCATCATCTCTCTTCAATCTGATTCATGATAGTACGGAGAGCCCTGAAGATACGTAAGCAACTCGTTACAGAAGAATCTTGGATGGCGGTAAAAACCGCGCAAAAAAGCGCGCTCGATGGATCCGGATGCCCGACAGAGGCTCCTTATGGCTGCTTCCTTCCGGACCTGACCAGATTCGGAACATGTCGTCATCCGAACCCATCGAACGCGCTAGGCGTTCGATATATATTACCCGCTCCCGCCCGATGGGGCAAGACAGCTAATTTGGAACGGGGCTTTTTTGACTGCTTTTAGATGCGGCCGAGGTCGTAGGCTTGGGCGGCTGCTTCACCGGCGCAGATGAGGTTGGTTGTGGCTTCCTGGGGATCGAGCGCCTGCTCCAGGTCCATGGGCTTGCGACAGATCGGCAAAACCAAGTCAATACCCTGCCCATACACCGTATCCAGGTTGTCAGCACGACCGCCCACGACGGCGACTACCGGCTTGCCATAGCGATTGGCACGGCGGGCCACGCCCACCGGCGCCTTGCCGGCAGCGGATTGCTCGTCCATGTTGCCCTCGCCTGTAATGACCAGGTCGACATCGCGCACGCGTTCGTCAAACCCAATCAGATCGAGCACCGTCTCCACGCCTGAGCGTAGCTCCGCACCGAGCGCTAACAGCGCGG
Organism: uncultured Collinsella sp.; assembly: GCA_902470345.1. Classification (GTDB taxonomy): domain Bacteria; phylum Actinomycetota; class Coriobacteriia; order Coriobacteriales; family Coriobacteriaceae; genus Collinsella. The sequence goes on along the minus strand of CABRGB010000015.1, from coordinate 19,089 downwards.
CGCCTAGGCCGCCGGCGGCGCCGGCACCGGGCACACCGAGCACCGAGCCAAATGTCCGCACGCCCTCGGGCGCGCGCAACAACCCCTGAGCCCGCACCCCGGTAATCGCCGCATCGAGCAGGCGGCCATAGCCGACCATCCAGCTGTCGTATCTACACAATGCGTCGGCATCATTCGTCGGCAGGCCCTTTTGCCCGCCAAACACCGCCAGTGCGCCCCGACGCCCCACGAGCGGATTCTCGACATCGGAAAGCACCACGACACGCGCGCCATTTAATGCCCGAAGCGCCGGTGCCAAATCAATATTCGCCACGCGTTCAAGGCCCGCGAGGCCGGGGGCGATATTGCAGCCACACTCATCGACAAGGTGGGCGCCCAGCGCCTGCAGCATGCCGGCGCCACCGTCGTTGGTGGCACTGCCGCCCAGACCAATATAGATAGTCTTTGCCCCAGCACGGACCGCGCGAAGCATGAGCTCGCCCACGCCATAGGTCGTAGCGGCCAACGCCGCCGGCTCTATGCAAGGCGAATGCCCAATACCCGCTGCCTCGGCCATCTCAATTACAGCCGACTCGTGCTCGCCGTCCACCAGCATCCGAGCAGACACGCGGTCGCCCAAGGGGCCTGCGACTTCACATGCCACGACCTCACCGCCGCACGCGGCAACGGCATCGAGCGTTCCCTCGCCGCCATCCGCCAGCGGCAACGCGCTTACCTGGGCATCAGGCCACACACGGCGCACACCTTCGGCAACGGCACCCTCCGCCTGCGAGCTCGACACGCTGCCTTTAAAGGAGTCGATCGCCAACAGCACGCGGCGGGACCGGCGCTGTACGGGGCCAAAGTCGAGCGTCTCGCCAGCGAGATCCCCAACCCCCGCAAGCGCCTCGGCGTGGGCGGCATGTGCCTCAAGATTGGCCCCACAGCCGCAGACAGCACCATCGGTGTCACGCAGCCCACTAAAATAGCCGCTCAACACCTCACAACACTCATCCGCCAGCACGCCGGCATGTACGTTAAACCGATGATTCAGGCGCGAATCGGCATTCAGGTCATACAGCGAACCCAGCGCGCCGGCCTTGGCATCGGCCGCGCCATACACGCAGCGCCCCACGCGCGCGTTGACCATAAGCCCCGCACACATGCAGCAAGGCTCGAGCGTCACGTAGACCGTACAATCGGAAAGGCGCCAACGACCGAGCGACTGCGCGGCGGCACACAGGGCCGAAAACTCGGCATGCGCCGAAGGGTCCTGGTCGAGTTCGCGGCGATTATGCGCCCGCGCGACGATCTCACCCGCGCGCACTACCACGGCACCAATCGGCACCTCGCCCACCGCAGCGGCGGCGCGCGCCTCCGCCAGCGCCTCGCGCATGAACTTCTCATCGATTCCAGTGCTCGTCATCGTTCGCCTTCCCTGTTGCAAACCCAAAACGATGCTATCATTACGACTCACGGAGAGATGGCAGAGCGGTTGAATGCGGCGGTCTTGAAAACCGTTGAGCGCGAGAGCGTTCCGGGGGTTCGAATCCCCCTCTCTCCGCCACTCTTAGTGACTCACCGGCGTCATGGTCCGCTCGAACAGCGCATCGACCACGTCGGCGATTTCGGATCGGCGCTCTAGTACGTGGCCCGATTCCCACCACATGGTAAAGAGTCGAATAATACCGCCGGCGACAAACTCAGACGTTGTCTCGAGCGATACGGGCGCGAGCGCGTCCTCGTCAAGCGCGATCATCACGCGCCCGCGTATGGAGCGCGCGATGCGGTCGCAAATCATGCTGGTCAGCATACCCGACATGCTGCTCGCCAAAATGTTATCCATGAGCTGCTCATGCGCCAGAATCAGATCCATGGCATCGGCGAACACTTCGTGGCGAAGCGCGCGTACGTCCTCGGCGTCCTCCGCGCCATCCGCATCGGCCCGTTTTTGCGGCAGGCCCGACATGAGCTCATCGATATAGAAGGCAAAGTAATCGTTTTTGTCGCGGAAGTGCTTGTAGAACGTCGTCCGACGAATCATAGCGCGGTCGCACAGCATGGCAACCGTCACGTCCTCAAACCGATGCTCTTCGAGCAACTCAGTAAAGGCCTCGAACAGGGCCCGATAGGTTTTCTTGATGCGAAGGTCCATACGTATCGCCCTCCTCAAGGAAAAGACAGCACTCACTAATCTGTCGCATATCTTACACCTGTATCGCCCGCCCCCTGGCGAATGGCCTTACCTTGGTGGAAACATAACGCTTACCGGAAAGTTCGGTATCGCCAAAGGTTGCGGGTATACTAGTAGCGTTACACCAACGGCAGCCGGCGGAAGACGCCGCGGCCATTCGAAACGGAGACACCATGATTCCCGTCATCATCGGTATCGTTGTTGTCGTTGTGATTGTCTGCGCCATCGCCGGCATCTACAACAACATGGTCACCAAGCGCAATCGCATTGATAACGCCTGGCAGAACATCGACACGCAGCTGCAGCGCCGCAACGACCTGATCCCTAACCTGGTCGAAACCGTCAAGGGCTACGCCAAACACGAGCAGGACACGCTTGCCGCCGTGGTCAACGCGCGCAACGCCGCCGTGAGCGCCACCACACCCGAGGCCAAGATGGAAGCGGACAACGTGCTGACCGGTGCGCTGCGCCAGCTCTTCGCCGTGGCCGAGGCTTACCCCGATCTTAAGGCGAACACCAACTTTACGCAGCTCCAAGCCACGCTCGAGGACACCGAGAACAAGGTGAGCTACGCGCGTCAGAGCTACAACGACTGCGTGCTTAGCTACAACAACGCTATCCAGACCTTCCCGGCCGTCATCTTTGCCGGCATCTTCCAGTTTAAGGAGCGCCAGGGCTTCGAGGCCGCCGAAGCTGCCCGCCAGGCACCGACCGTCAAGTTCTAACAGATCCGCAGCGTATCCTTAATCGGGTATATGCATAAACCGCCTCGTCGAATGCATACTTCGGCGGGGCGGTTTCCTTTGTCGCGAAGGTCCCCCTCAAGGCGCCGTGCATTTTTGGGAGTATTCAACATAACCAAGGGCTTCGGGCGCCACGATAAATGCCAAAGACCGCGAATATCCCTGCAAATCAAACGCTGTCACCCCATAACCCCACCCATCATTCGTAGAAAACATCGAGAAATCCCGATTTTTCGCCCGAGATCGGTATGCAGGGGCCTTCGATTGCAGAATACTCGCAAAAATGCACGTCGCCACCACCCCCACATGGCGCGAACCAAAACAAAAGCGCGGCAAAAGGCCGCGCGCCATCTCTATTCAGATCTATATTGCCCGTAACGACTGCGCCGAGGTAACGCAGGCCCGGGGGCGACCTTCCTTTCCGGCGCACTCCGCAGGACGAAAGAACCCCCGCCGCACGTAGTGCGCAGCGGGGGTTCTTTCATGTCCGAGGACGCGCCGGAAAGGAAGGTCGCCCTCGGGCCGGACATACAAGACAGCTTACGCGACGGTGTAAACCCAGTTGTGCTTATCCTCAACAGCACCAGACTGGATGCCCGTCAGAGTCTCGCGGAGCTTCTTCATCACAGGACCGATCTCGGTGTAGCCAGCCGGGAAGGTCACAGTCTCGTCGGCACCGTAGACCTTGTTGTCGATCTCGCCGACCGGGGAGATAACGGCAGCGGTGCCGCACAGACCGCACTCAACAAAGGTGCCGGCCTTGACCTCGGCCCACTCGACGGGTCGCTGATCGACGGTCATGCCCAGGTCCTCAGCGACCTGAACGAGCGAACGGCGGGTGATGGAGGGCAGGATGGAGTCGGTGTGCGACTGCGGGACGACAAGCGTGCCGTCCTCCTTCACGAACAGGACGTTGGCGCCACCGGTCTCCTCGACATAGGTGCGGGACTCGGAGTCGAGATACAGGTTCTCGGCATAGCCCTCGCGGTGAGCCTCCATCGTGGGCTTAAGGGACATGGCGTAGTTGAGGCCGGCCTTGATGTTGCCGGTGCCGTGCGGTGCGGCGCGGTCGTACTCGGAAACGCGCAGCTTGACAGGCTTGAGGCCACCCTTAAAGTACGGACCGACCGGGGTCACGAGAATGCGGAACGTGTACTCAGGAGCGGGAGCCACGCCGATCACGTCACCGGAGCCGATCATAAACGGACGCACATACAGAGTTGCGCCAGAGCCGAAGGGCGGAACCCATGCGGCGTTGGCAGAGACGACCTGCTTGACGGCCTCAACGAACTTGTCCTTGGGGAACGGGGGCATCTCGAGGCGCTGGGCGGAGTTATACATGCGCTCGGCGTTCATGTCGGGACGGAAGCAGACAATGCTGCCGTCCTCGGCGGTGTAGGCCTTCAGGCCCTCAAAGACCTCCTGACAGTAGTGGAAGATGCCGCCGCACTCGGAGACATGCAGGGTGTGGTCGGTGGTCAGGCCGCCCTCGTCCCACTCGCCGTCCTTCCAATGAGCCTCGTAGCTGTAATCGGTCTTCATGTAGCCAAAGCCGAGGCTACCCCAATCGATATCCTTCTTCTCGACAGTCATATGTCGCTCCTTACATACACGGTTGCATACTCGCGAACCCGCACGCAAGGACCGAAGCCGGCCGCGTCGCAACGTCGCATACCCGGAAGCGTAGAGCCGGGCAGGACACGCGGGCAGCATCAAAGCCGATGGCGCGTCGATTCGCATGCAGGTGATTGTACTCCCCGCACGCCTTGGATAAAACGCTTTTTCTTTAACTAAGTAAAGTATTTTCATTTGCCTTCAACACAAAAGGCCCGCCATCGAATCCGATGACGGGCCTTGGAATTAACGTCCGAAAACAAGCTCGGACTAGGCGTTCTTTTTACCGAGCTTAGCCTTAACCAGACCGACCACGGTCGGAATGATCGACACGGCGACGATGCCGACGATCAGCAGCTCAAAGTGCTCCTGCACAAACGGAATGCCACCAAAGAAGTAACCCAGCAGCGTAAAGACCGTCGACCAGGTAATGCCACCCAACACGTTAAAGACGACAAAGTTGCGCCAGTGCATGCCGCCCATGCCGGCGATAAAAGGCACAAAGGTGCGGATGAACGGGAAGAAGCGGCCGAGGAAGATGGCCAGATGGCCCCACTTATCCAGGAAATCCTCGGACTTTTTGATGCGCTCGGGCGTCATGGCCTTTACCTTGCCCGAAGCGATGATCTTGCGGCCAAAGAAGTGGCCGATCATAAAGTTGCACTGATCGCCCAGGATGGCCGCGGCCCATGCGGTGGCCAGAAGCGCCACGATGTTAAAGCCGCCGTTATGAGCAAAGAAGCCCGAGGCAAACAGCAGCGAGTCGCCGGGAAGGAACGGGAAGAACACCACGCCTGTCTCAATGAAGATGATCAGGAACACGCAGCCGTAGGCCATAAGCGGGCCGGCGGCGATCCAGCTGGCGATCGCGGCGCGCGGGTCCTTAAGCAGCTCGGCGATAAAATTGATGAAACCCATGAAGTAAAACCTCTCAGTTGTGGGCGCGGACACGTCCAAGTTGACCAGTATACGGTTGCGGCGCGGGCGCGGGCCAAACCCCTCAAAAGTCTTACTTCATTACCAGCAAGTTTGCATAACTGACACTTGTCGCCCAAAGCAAAGCAAGATCGCCCTTCCTAATCCCTAGCGAATCGCTATACTTTATTGAATCGCATTGTCACGGTGCTAAGGGAGGGCGGCCGGTGAGCTTTATCAACACCATTCGAGAGGACATCAAGACCGTCCAGGCGCAAGACCCCGCCGCGCAAAACGGTCTGGTCATCTTCCTTTCCTATCCTGGCCTGCACGCCAAGTGGAATCACGTGCCCGAGCACTGGCTGTGGGAACACGGCCATCGATCGCTTGCCCGTGTGCTCTCGCAGTTAACCCGCCACATCACCGGCGTCGAGATTCATCCCGCCGCGCAGATTGGCAAGCACTTCTTTATCGACCACGCCATGGGCGTCGTTATTGGCGAGACCGCCATCGTGGGCGACGACTGTGTGCTCTACCAGGGCGTCACGCTCGGCGGCACCGGCAACGAGACCGGCAAGCGTCACCCCACCCTGGGCAACAATGTCACGGTGGGCACGGGCGCCAAGGTGCTTGGCAACATCCACATCGGCAACAACGTCAAAATCGGCGGCAACTCGGTCGTCGTCAAGGACGTGCCCGACAACTGCACCGTCGTGGGCGTGCCCGGGCGCATCATCAAGCGCAACGGCTGCCGCGTGTTCGAGGAGAGCTTCGACGCCAAGCAGCATCGCGAGTACATGCCCGACGATGCCGCCGAGCAGAGCGCCCTCAACCGTCAGGGCATCACCGAAAACGCCCGTCGCGTCAAGGAACTCGAGCAAGAGGTGGCCGAGCTCAAAGCCCTCGTCGCCAAGCTCGTGGACGAGCGCTAGAAGCGGACGGCCACCGACAACATTGACGCCAACACAAAAGGCGCGCCAGGGAATCCGCCCCCGGCGCGCCTTCTTTTCGATGTGATATGCGGGGCTGCCCCTTTGTCTCCTTATGCGAACTGGCTTAGGTAGAGGTCGGCATAAGCACCCTCGGCAGCCAGCAGCTCCTTGTGCGTACCCTGCTCGATGATATTGCCGTGATCCATGACCAGGATGAGGTCGGCATCGACGATTGTCGACAGACGGTGCGCGATCACAAAGCTCGTGCGCCCGCGCATGAGCGCGTCCATAGCACGGCCGATGGCGAGCTCGGTGCGCGTGTCCACGCTCGACGTCGCCTCGTCCAGGATGAGGATCGCCGGGTTGTTGAGCAGCACGCGCGCGATGGTCAGCAGCTGACGTTGGCCCTGGCTGATGCTCTCGGCATCGTTAGCCACACGCGTGTCGTAGCCCTGCGGCATGGTGCGCACAAAGAAGTCGACCTGAGCGGCACGTGCAGCCGCGACAATCTCCTCGCGCGTCGCCTCGGGACAGCCATAGGCGATGTTCTCGGCAATGGTGCCATCGAACAGCCAGGCGTCCTGCAACACCATGCCAAACTGCTGGCGCAGCTCGCCGCGGTCCATGCGGCTCGTGTCCACACCGTCGAGGGCAATGCGACCACCGTCGATCTCGTAGAAGCGCATGAGCAGATTGATGAGCGTGGTCTTACCCGCACCCGTGGTTCCCACCACCGCGATCTTCTGACCCGGCTCGGCGGTAAACGACACGTCGCGCATAAGCGGCTTGTCGGGCGAATATCCAAAGCGCACGTGCTCAAAAGCGACACGGCCCTCCACCTTGCCCGGCAGCTTGGCGGCGGCCGCCGGCAACGGATCGGCTTCCATCTCGGACTCGTCGAGCAGGTCGAACACGCGCTCGGCGCTCGCCAGCGCGCTCTGCAGCGAGTTAAAGGTAAACGACAGCTGCGTCATGGGCTCGGACGCCTCATAGATAAACTGGAAGAACGCCTGGAACACGCCGACGGTCATATGCCCGGCAACCAACATGCTGCAGCCCACAAGCGCAATCACGATTTGCGCCAAGCGGCCAATAAAGCGCACCGCGGGACCGACGGCGTTAATCATAAAGTCGGCCTTGGTGCTCACGCGTGCCAGCTCCTTCGAAGCCTCGTGCACCTCGGCAGAGCTCTGGAGCTCGCGGTTAAACGCACGGATCACCAGACGGCCCGAGTAGCCTTCCTCGACCGCGCTCGTAATCTTGGACACCCACTCCTGGCGCTCGCCCGTTACATCGTGCGTGCGGCGCGAAACGACCTTCGTCACCAGCAGCGAAAGCGCCGTAAAGAACAAAAAGACGAGCGTGAGCGGCACGCTAAACACGAACATCACGCTCACGGCGCCCACCACGGTACCGATCGACACCAGAAGCTGCAGCAAGCCGCGCTGCATGCTCTCGGACATCTTGTCCAAGTCGTTGGTCGCACGGCTGACGACCTCGCCGGGACGATGCGCATCAAAGTAGGCAAGCGGCAGACGGTTGAGCTTTTGAGCGATGCGGTTGCGTAGGCGCAGGTTGAGGCGCTCGGCAACGCTCGACATCAAAAAGCTCTGAAGCGCGTAGAACGAGGCGGCGGCGGTCCAGATCATAAAGTAGATAAAGATGGTCCTGCCGCAGTTCTCCCAGGTAATGCTGAAGGTAGCGTTGTTGGCAAACGCCAGCTTCATGTGCCCCCACAGCTCATCGATCACGCGGGCGCTGTAAGCCGGCGCCGCGGTGTTAAAGATGACATAGAACATGATGCTCGCGAACACGATATAGAAGCGCCAATGGTCGCCGGCGGCCTCGCTCCACAGGCGGCGCACTGTCGCCCAGGTGTCGCGGGGCGTCTCGTCCTCGTCCTCGTCGTCAACGTCGCGCATGCGCTCCGCCTCGGCGCGGGCGCGCTCGTCCTCGGCGCGCTCGTTTTCCTCGTAGAGTGCCTGGCGGCGAGCCTCGCGCTCCGCCGCCTTGGCGGCTTCGTCCAGGTCGGGCGCGACGCCCGTCTCCTCGACTGTCTCTGCAACCGCGGCGCCATCGGCGATGCCCTGCTTTTTGAACTCCTCGGTCATGCTACTCACCTCCCTTCATCTGCGATTCCGCAATAGCACGGTACACCTCGCAGGTTTCCATGAGCTCGTCGTGCGTGCCTAGGCCCACGATCTCGCCGTCTTTGAGCACCACAATCTGATCGGCATGCAAAATAGTCGAGATGCGCTGGGCGATAATGAGCACCGCGGCATCGCGCGTCTCGTCCTGCAGCGCATGGCGCAGCGCCGCATCGGTCTTAAAGTCCAGGGCTGAAAAACTGTCGTCGAAGATATATAGATCGGCGCGCTTCATGAGTGCGCGGGCAATGGCCAGGCGTTGGCGCTGGCCGCCCGAAAAGTTCGTGCCGCCCTGGGATACCGGTGTATCGAGCCCCTGGGGCTGATCGAGCACAAAGGTGCTCTGGGCAACCTCCAGCGCATGGAGCATGTCAGCCTCGGTCGCGCCCTCGTTGCCAAAGCGCAGGTTGCTTGCAACGGTGCCCGAGAACAGCCACGCCTTCTGCGGCACATAAGCGATATGCCCGCGAATCTCACCTTGCGAAAGGTCGCGCAGGTCAACACCGTTCAGGCGAATGGCGCCCTTCGTGGCATCGTGGAAACGCAACAAGAGCTTGGCCACCGTCGACTTGCCCGAACCCGTCGAGCCTACAATCGCCGTGGTCTGGCCACGGCGACAGGCAAAGCTCAGGTCGCACAGGGTATCCTCGTCGGCATCGTCAAAACGGAACGACATATGGTCGAACACGGCCACCGCATCGGCACCGTCAACAGGCTCCGCTGCGCACGTGTCCAGCGTGCGCTTGCCGTCCACGATGCTCGGCTCAATCTCCAACACCTGCTGCGCACGGTTCAGGCATGCGGCGGCGCGTGGGAGCGTCAGAATCACCATCTGCGCCATCATCACAAAGAACAGGATCAGGATCGCGTACTCCAGCACGGCCGAAATGCTACCGATTTGCATGGCGTGGACGCCCACGCGGTTGCCGCCCACCCACAGCACCGCCACCTCGGCGATGTTCATCAAAAAGAAGCTGGAGCTGTCGAGACCCACAAACAGGTGGTTGACCTTGATGGCATTGGCCGCGTAATCGCTAAACACCTCGTCCAGGCGCTGCTCCTCGTGGCGCTCCTTGTTAAATGCGCGGATGACGCGCACGCCCACGATGTTCTCGCGCAGCACCACGTTCATGCGGTCGATAAAGCTCTGCAGGCGCATAAAGATCGGCGCGGCGTTAGCAACGGTAAAGACCGCCGCCACCAGCACGATCGCAACGACCACACCCAGCAGCGTGCCCATGGCAGGATCGATAAACCAGGCAAAGATGATGCCCGCCACGGCCAAGAACGGTACCGGCAGCACCAGCTGAATCGTCTGAAGGACAGCTTGCTGAATCACGTTGATGTCGTTGAGCGAGCGCGTGATCATCGAACCCGTGCCAAAGCGCTCAAAGTCGCTGGCGGACAGCTCGAGCGACTTGTCGTACACGGCATTGCGGATATCGCAGGCCACGTTGGCGGCCAGGCGCGCCGAAAGATAGCAGCCCAGCACCGTGCCGCCGCTGGCCATGCCGGTCGCGATAAGCATGTACAGGCCGTTGCGTAAAATATAGTCGACATCGCCCGTGGTAATACCGGTGTTGACCATGTTCGCCAGCATCGTGGGAACCAACAGCGTACCGACGTTATCTATCAGCACCGCAAACAGCGTCACCGCAATCAGACCGCGGTACGGCCTCATAAACCTCATTAAGAGTCGCATGTGTCCCCCTCGCCCTTATCGTCAGCCTCGTTCTCGGCGGCCACTTGCCGTTTAAATGCCTCGCACTCTTCGTTCAGAACATGGGAGAACTTACCGACCAAGCGCATGATCTCGCGCTGTTCCCACGGCTCGAGTGCCTCGAATGCCTGTTGCTCGGCTTTTTGCGCCGGCAACGCGTAACGCTTGGCAAACTGCACGCCTTCTTCGGTCAGTCGCACAACCTTGTTCTTACGACCGCCCTCGGCAAGCTCCAACGTCGCAAGCCCTCGCGCCCTAAGCGTCTTAATCGCCGAATTGATGGTCTGTTTGCTGTAGAACCATTCACTCGTCAGCCGACTCACGGCAACGCTTCCGCCCGCCGCGCTCGTGTCGACGAGCATCCAGTAGGCGCAGTCCGAAAGACCGCAAGTGCGCGCGAGCTCCGAATAGATACGGTCAAGCCCGTTGAGCATCCGGTCGAAATCGACCGGGCTAACTGTACTATTCATCTCTCCCGCCATTCGATAGTCCGAGTTTTGACCAATTCATATCTCTACATTAGTCCGAGTTTTGACTATCGTCAATAAGCTCGTTGCTTATGATCGGCTCCACATAAGCATATCGACAAAAAAGACCGCCGGCGCGGGGACGGCGCCGGCGGTTGCGAGAGAATATCGATTGTTGGCTGTTAAGCAGCGACGGCCTCGTAGACCGTGGCGCCCGAGAAGCTGTCGTGCAGGCTCTTGCCGCAGATCCACGGCAGTTCGACGACCTCGCAGACCGTGTTGACCAGCTCGGAGCAGTCAGTAAAGTGGCCCTTATCGTTGAGGGCCTCGCAATCCTGGACACGCCAATAGCCATCGGTGTGCGTGATGTAGTACTCGTGATCGTTGATCGACACGAAAGCGCGCGTCTTGGAACGCAGCAGCTTCAGAAATCCTTCGAAGTCGGTCTCGACGACATCTCCAGCCTGGAACATGATGTTACCTCCTGGCCCGGCGCCACCATGGCGCGTTGATAAACGTTGGTGCTCCTTTAGTAAAACCTTTATCAGAGCTTATGCGCGCATCATTTAGGCAAGTGGTAAAAAACCGCAGGGTAGACGGGATAAAACGTTTAACCATCCCACCGGTTTGTCACATTCTGGCTGAAGTTTTATGCAAACCAACTTCTCCACTTGGTAGCTTGCATTGTTTGGGGCCGACTGCGCGATTACGGTTTTGGTTCGGCGGGTAAGAACGAGGCATCGAAACCAACGTCAGGAGGACCCATGGAGACCATCGAAGCGCTCATCCACCGCCGCAGCTGCCGCAAATACAGCGATCGCCCTGTCGAGGCCGAGAAGCTCGCACGCATTATCGAAGCCGGCCAGTACGCGCCGAGCGGCATGGGACGCCAGCCGGTCACGTTCGTCGCCGTCACCGACCCCGCAACCGTCGAGCGTCTCTCGCAGCTCAACGCCCAAGTTATGGGCAGCGAGGGAGATCCCTTCTACGGCGCCAAGACCGTTGTGGTGGTGCTCGTCGACCGCAGCGTGCCCACGCACCTGGAAGACGGCTCGCTCGCCATGGGCAACCTGCTCAACGCAGCCTATGCGCTGGGCGTCGATTCGTGTTGGATCCACCGCGCGCACGAGGTCTTTGACTCACCCGAGGGACTGGAACTGCTGGCCAAGTGGGGTCTGCCCGCCGACGGAAGTCTGCGCGGTGTAGGCAATTGCATTCTGGGCTACGCCGAGGACACACTCCCCGATGCAAAGCCGCGCCGCGACAACGTGGTGTATGTTCCGCCGTTCTAACGAACGGCGGAACCAATTAGTCTACGGGGTGGTAGAAGGTGTCGACGACCGTTTGCTTTACGTTGTCCTGGTCCAGATAGAACTCGGCGAAGGTGTCGCCCTGCTGCATGGTGCCCTGCAACGTCACGACATCAAACGAAGTCAGGCCGTGCTCGAGCATCGTGGTCGCCAGATAGCTGAACTCATCGAGACCCAAATTGGTCCACGTATAGTCGCCCATGGCCTGATACAGGCTGATGAGCATGGCGGGGTTGCTCTTGGCACTGCTGAGCACCTTCGATGCAAACGCCTGCACGTAGCTCACCTGGCGCGCTGTACGATCCAGCGAAGACGTCAGATTCGTCGTGTCGCGCCACTGCACATACTTTTCCGCCGTTGTACCAAACAGCGTGGTCTCCTGGCCCTCGACAACCGACGTGCCCGGCACAGTCTGCGTAGGCACCAGCGTCACGCCGCCGATAGAATCGTTAATGGGTGCTACGCCCTCAATGTTGAGCGTGTAGTAATAGTCGACCGGAATGTTATCGAGCACGCGCGAGGCAGCGGCGGCCGTCAGCGCCGATGAGTTGTCGCCATCGGTGCCATAGGCAAACTGCAAGCACAGCTGCTCGGTCACCTGGCCGGCAAACGAACCGTTGGAATACGTATCTACGGCAACCATACTGTCACGCGGGATGATAATGCCGCGGGCCTCGCCCGTGTCAGTATTAAGCGCTACGACCATCACGGTATCGGACTGGCCCTTCTGGGTGCCGTCATCGTTATTACGGCCATCAAAGCCGATAAACGCCACCGTGGCCATATGCTTGTTGAGCGCATACTTCTTCCCGTTATAGGTAATGGTGTCGCCCTTGGCCTTAATGACCTTTTCGGTCTTTTCCTCAATCTTCTTTTTGCCTTGGTTCACACTGTGATTCACAAAGCCCCAGCCCGCAGCAGCAACCGCACCAATCACGAGCAGCACGATCAGCAGCGTGCGGATACGGCGACGGCGCTTGATGCGCTTAATCGACTCTTTGGAGCGTCGACGACGCTGAGGTGCCGCCTCATCAAGCGAAGGCCACTCTGCCTCATCAACAGGCTGCGCCGCAGCTTCATCGGTCTTTGCCGATGCGTCGGACGGGGCCTCGGCCTTGCTCTGGGATTTTTCGTCAGGTTGAGGCGTCGGAGTGCCTTTGGTCTCCCATTGGGGCTCGACAGGCTCCGCCTCATCCTGAACCTGCCGCTCGGAATTGTTTACTTGATTTTCGTCGGGATCCACCGCATCGATAAAGTGCTTGCCACGGGGGTTCATGACTATTTTGTCTCCTGGTCGCTTGTTAACACACCGCTCACAATATAGCGCGAGTTGCCCTGCGAGCTATCGAGCATGCAGGTGCTCAACTGCACAATCTTACTATCTGCATCAAGTGTCACGCCGTCACGTACATTTTTGAGCAATGCGTCCGGATTACAGACCGAATTAAAGTAGTCCTGGCGCACGGCAGGATCGGCAAAGTTAAACGAGTTGAGAATGTGACGGTCGTCATATTGATAGGCCGAGACAATCTTGTACTTCAGAATATGACCCGGCGTGTAGATATAGAACTCGGTGTTCTCGTTAAAGAAGTCCGCGTCCTCAAAGTTATGCAAGTTGTGGAACACACCGCCGTTCACATGGCCGTAGATCACGGTGACGGGATCGCTAAAGTCGCGCGCGTTTGCCATCTGACTAAACGCCGTGCCGTAGGGGTCGTACTTGCCGTCCTTGTCGTGGTCCAGATAAAACAGGTCGTCCGTCGTGCTCTGCAGCAAGGGCGTGTTGATATCCGCACCCGGAATGTAGAGCCACGCATAGATATCGGCATTCTCTTGAATGAGCGGTGCAAAGTCGATGGGGTTGTCCGGCAGCTCCTTGCCCTTTGATTCGACCTTCGTGGCGGGCTTGCCTGTTGCACTCATCTCCTCGGCGCGCTGCTGCTCTAGATGATTCATATAGAGCACGTAGCCGCCGCAGCCGACTGCGACCAGCAACAACACTACGAAAACGCCCTTGAGTATCGTGGCGCGACGCTTTTTGTCCGAGTCGCCCATATGCTTAACTTCCATATGCTTGCCCTGCGGCTGCTGTGCCATGGTGTTCCCTTACCCTGTAAATCGGCCAAAAAAAGGACCCGCACAAGTACGGGTCCTCAAATCTTACGGTTGAAACCGTGTGTGTGCTAGTTGTTCTTGCGAAGAGCAACAAAAGCGCAGGCAGCGCCAGCAGCGGCAACAGCAGCCACAGCGGCAACAGCGGTGGTGTTCACACCGGTAGCCGGGGACTTAGCACCGTTGTCGGTGGTAGCAGCGCCAGCAGCGGTCTTCTCAGCCACGATGGTGTAGGTGGAGAGCTTGGTGACCTTAAAGGTAACATTGCCGTTGTTGTCGGCAGTGAGGTTCAGGGTCTCCTTGCTACCGTCGTTGTGCTGGACATAGACGGTAACCTTGGCGTTGGCGTAGGCCTTGCCAAGGGTGAAGGTGACGGTCAGCGGGTTGGACTCAGAAACGGTACCCTCGACGGTCTCGGTGATCTCGAAGGAAGCGACCACGTTGGCGCCGGCAGGGGTGCCCTCGGCGTTCTTGGTGGTGGAAACAACCTTGACGTTAGCGTTGTTAACGCTGGCGGTCACGTTGTTGGCGCCGGTGGCGGTGGTGTTGGCAGGGCTCGGGGCGGCGAAAGCAGCCACGGGCAGAGCCAGGGCAAGAGCGAGAACGCTCAGTGCTGCCATGAATCTCTTCTTCATGTTAGGTACTCCTCAACTTGCAGCTTGTGGACTTTTAAGTGCCTAGTAGTGTAGCCCTTTTTTGTAAATTGTGACTAATGAGTTCTATATGAAACAACATTGCTGCTTTTTTGCTCACTCATTGGCCCCAAACGGCGACTTAGTGTGATGGTTCTGTGACTTATTGGCCTTGTGTCACGGGCGTGACCTGCGAACCCGCGCCGTTTGCACCGGTTTCGCTATCCTCGCTGTCCGCATCCTCGCCCTTTTGGGCGTCGGCGATCGTTGCGGCAGCGGCAACAATACCGCGCTGAGGCGCCACGCCCGTCTGGGCCTGAGCGCCCTCGACAAGCTCCGTGCCGGCATGCGCGAGCTCAGCAGACTTGAACATCGCACTCAGGTCGACGCCGCCGCCAGCGTAGCCGAGTGCGGCAAGTGCGATCACAACCACCGCAACAACGACTGCAATCGGCACATAGCGATGCCACCCAGCGGGATTGAGCCCACTGCGGCGAGCCGCACCGCGGCTGATATAGCCCAGCGTTCCGTCGTGCTTGAGCTTAGAGCCCACCACGCGCTTGCGCCCCCACAGCGTCGACTCGGCCTGCATAGCCAAGCGAGCGCTTGTCGAAGGATAGCCGTATTTGGTGCGTTTGAACGAACCGTCGAACCCCGACGCGTGCTTGCCCCACGTCCGGGACGTCGTGCGGCGGTTAACTGGAGCCGCGCTTCGTCTATTCCGGTTTGGTTTTGAAGTCTCCGCCATACGCCCCCGCACGCTGTAACGCAATCGAAACATTACTGCTTTGGACTGTAGCACACGCGCCGCACGCGGTCACGGGCGCCTCGCTCAGCGGTCGTCGTCCTTCAGCAAGCGCCACAGGGTCGTGCGGCTTATCCCCAGCACCTCGGCAGCGCGGGTCCGGTTGCCCTGAAGGTGGCCTACGACCAGCCGCGCGATGTCCCGTTCGGTATCGGCCAGTGGACGCAGGATATACAGGTCGCTGTCGAGCGTCGGAGCGCCAAAGGTTGCGGTTTTGATGACGTCCTCCTGGGCGAGCACCTCCTCTGCCACCGCGCGCTCCGCCACACCCGACCCTACTAATATATAGAGTCGTTCCGAGACCTCGCGAAGCTGCAGATAGTTGCGTGGCCAGCGATAGCCGTTGAACGTCGAGGCAGCCTCCTCGGACATACTCGGAGCGGCAGTTCCAAAGACATCTGACAGATATGTCAAATACTGCGCAACCTTTTTCGATGCGCCACCCTGCTCGGCAATCGCAGGCGCCATACTTACTGCACACGCCAAGCGCTCGGTTACAAAAGCGGCCTGATCGCTTTCGCCACCGCCCGGCATATCGTTTGCCGTCAGAACCACATGGCAACGCGCGGCCAGCGCCGTGTCGGTCATCGTAGAGACAAGCTCGCGCAGACGCTGCGGCGAAAGTGCATGCCAGCCGCCAATACAAAGGGTCAGCCTTGCCTGGAACAGCGGCGATTCCGAGCTTTTGAGTAGATGGCGCCAGCCGCGATCTGTGAGCTCGTCAAGTACCACGGACACAAAGGGTTCGTCAGCATAAGGCCCATCCAGATAGAGGCGTTTTGCAATCTCTGACTGGCCAGCACCCAGTTCGCCCTCCAACATGAGGGGCACACCGCGGGCATAGCTTTCGCAGACGGGGCCAGCGACCGCAGCGGCACCCTCGACAATGCCGTACGCGCTTGCCTCGTAGCGCGCCTCGACCTCATCTGCGTTAAGCCACTCAATACCCGCGTGCGCCGCCACACCGTGCACCTCGCGGACCACGACCACCCACAGCGCGCCGTATTCCTTGGCGACCGGACGCACCGTGAGGCTCAAGCGCCCTCCCGCATGCCCCATCACCAGGCGCGTGCCGTTGCCCACGCGCCCCAGGCGCTCGGCGACAAATGCCGCGACATCTTGCTCGAGCGCGACATCGTCCATGGTCGAAATCGCCACGTGTCCATGCCCATCGATTGCCAACGCCGAGACCCCGGCAGCAGCCAAGGCCTCGATCAAGATTTGTAGCTTGGCGTTACTGTTCATATTGCGCCCCGTCCTCGGTGCCACGCCGCCACCGACGGTCGCACGACCGAGTGTTTCAAAATTGAACGATATTGCTCACCAAACACTATAGGGCAGAAGACGCCGTCCTGCGAGTATATGAGTTGCCCCGCATCGCCATCCTGGCGGGGCGATAAGAGCTCTTCGGGACCTATCAACCTGCGGACAAGCCATACCCGCAAGAGCTCCTATCGCTCCACCGCGAGGATGCGCTCGCCAGCACGCAGCACGCAAATAAGCTACTTCTCTACCAGATTCCCAGCACGTGCTGCATTCCCAAACTCATGCACGCAATGCCAATCCAGCAGCAAAAGCCCAATGCGATGGGCTTGCCACCCTTTTTGACCAGCTCGACGATATCGGTATTAAAGCCAATAGCCGCCATGGCCATCACGATAAAGAACTTCGACAGTTCCTTGATGGGTGCCGTAATGGATGCAGGAAGCTGAAGCACCGTGGTAATTACGCTCGCCAGCACAAAGAACAGCACGAACATGGGAAACGCGCGTTTAAGCGAGAACGTGCTTTTGGCATCGCCGCCGGCCTTGCGTGCCAGATGCATCTGCCAGCATGCGAGAACCAACGTAATGGGAATAATGGCCAGCGTCCTGGTGAGCTTGACCACCGTGGCGCTTTCGAGCACATTGGCGCCGGGATGCATGCTGTCCCAGGCGCTCGCCGCAGCCGTTACCGACGAGGTGTCGTTGATGGCGGTGCCGGCAAACAGGCCAAAGCCCTCGTTGGTCAGCCCGAGCATGCCGCCGAGCGTCGGAAACACGAGCGCCGCGATAACGTTAAACAGGAAGATGACCGAAATAGCCTGGGCAATCTCGCGATCGTCGGCGTCGATGACGGGTGCGGTCGCGGCGATGGCAGAACCGCCGCAAATCGACGAACCCACACCCACAAGCGTCGCGATCTTGCCCGGCACGTTCATAACGCGGCAGAGCACGAAGGCGATGACAAGCGAAGTCGAGATCGTCGCCACGATAATCGGCAGCGACTGAGCGCCTTTGGACAGAATCTGCGAGAGGTTCATGCCAAAGCCAAGCAAGATTACCGCGTACTGCAAGACTTTTTTAGACGTATAGGTGACACCGGCGGCGAGCTGTTCGCGACGATTCTTGGGAAAGACGAGCGCCAGGACCATGCCAAAGAGGATGGCAAACACCGGCCCGCCGACCACCTCAACCTGTTTGCCGAGCAACGTCGCGGGGATGGCGACGATCAGGCAGAACAAGACGCCCTTCCAGCGCTCGCGTACGATATTCGCCAGTTGCATATGGGATTCCTTCTTTCTATTTCACGTTTGCGACGGCTTATGATACGGCAATATTGAGCACAGCCCTGCGCAAACAAAGGCTAAGATGCCGCAATAGTTCTCGGACGGCAGCCGAATTACCCACCGCGGAAAGCTGATTCGCGGCATAATTAACAGCTGATATATGAGTGTGATAGAACGGTTGTGAGGCACTATGGAAGAATCGATGCACGTCGGCGAGCAGGAAATGAGCCTACAGGATCAGTCCTACCACACCATTCGACGCAAAATCGTCTACCTGGACTACAAGCCGGGCGAAAAGTTGGGCGTCAAGCAGCTTTGCGACGACCTGGATATGGGGCGCACCCCTGTGCGCGAGGCGCTGGTGCGTCTGGCGCAAGAGGGCCTGGTGCGTACCGTGCCCCAAAGCGGCACCTATGTCTCACCCATCAACCTCACCCTTGCCGAAAGCGCCTGCTATATTCGCGAGCACCTGGAAAAGCAGGTGATTGTGGAGTGCTGCGCCCGTGCCACCTCGGCAGGCATCGAGCAGCTCGACCGAGCCATCGCGCTGCAGGAAAAGACCATGGCCGAGGAGGATCGCATCGGCTTCTTTTTAAGCGACAACCTCATGCACCGCATGATCTTTAGCATCGCGTGCCGCAGCACCGTGTGGTCGTGGCTCGAAGAGACCAATGCCGACCTGGAGCGCTTCCGCTGGCTGCGCGCCGCCACGCAGACGCTCGATAATCAGGAGATTGTTAACGAGCACAAGCAAATCCGCCGCGCCATCGCCGGCCGCGACCCCATCGAGGCGAGCTTTTTGGTCAGCAAGCACCTGCATATGATGTTCCGCAACCAGACCGAGGTCCTGGACCAATATCCCAAGTACTTCGAGACCAGCAAGCTCCGCTAACCTGCCAAAACCACCACAAAGGGGACAGGCACCTTTGTGGTGGTTTTTCCGCACAACTAAGGCCCGGCTCCGTCTGATG
>CABRGB010000014.1 GCA_902470345.1 uncultured Collinsella sp. | reverse complement strand
CCTGCGCAAGACGAAGGCCACATTAAGTGGCCTTCTTTGCGTGCGGAACTCGCGACAAACCCAACCCATCTCGCCCGCTCGGCGGGCACGGGGTCCAAGGTTGTCAAAAAGCGGTCGGCGCGCAGTGCGCCGACCGCCGATATATGGGGTCTGATGATTTTTACCAGCTAGTTCCTCTTACTCGTCGAGGAGATCCTCTGGCATGTCGTTGCCGTCGCCCAGGTCGACTGGGGCTTCTTCGGCGTCGGCTGCGGCCTCGGTGGCTTCGCCTTCGGGCTTCTCTTTGGCGGCCGTCATGCGGGCTACGGCGCAGATGCGGTCGTTGTCGTCGACGGCCATCATCTTGACGCCCTGGGTGGCGCGACCGGTTTGGCTGATCTCATCGGTCTTGACACGAATGACCGTCGCGCCCTCCGTCACGATGAACAGCTCATGCTGCGGGCCCACCGTCTTCATGGCTGCGAGGTTGCCCTTGCGCTCGGTCATCTGGATGGTATAGACACCCTGACCGCCGCGGTTCTGCTCCGGGTAATCTGAGACCGGCGTGCGTTTGCCGTAGCCGCGCTCGGTAATGACGAACAGGTCGCCGCTACCGTTGGTAATCTCCATACCAAGAACGCTCACGCCTTCCTTCATGCTAATGCCACGGACGCCGCTGGTATCGCGACCGGTGGCGCGCACCTGGTCCTCGGGGAACATAATCGCCTTGCCCGCGGTGGTTGCCATGATGATCTTGTCACCCTCGCGCACGCGACGTACAGCGAGCAGCGCGTCGTCGTCCCTCAGGTTGATGGCGATTAGGCCGTCGCGGCGGCTGCGGTCGTAGGCGCTCATCACGGTCTTCTTGACCATGCCGCTCTTGGTGGCAAACATCAGGTACTCGTCGGCGGGGAACTCGCGGCAGCTGATGACGCTCGCGATCTTCTCGCCCTCCTCGAAAGGCAGCAAGTTGACGATCGCGGTGCCGCGCGCCTGGCGCGTGCCAACCGGCAGCTCGTGTACCTTCAGGCGATAGACCTTGCCCTTGCTCGAGAAGAACAGCACGTACTCGTGCGTGGATGCGATAAACATCTCGTCGATAACGTCGTCCTCTTTGAGGTTGACGCCCGACACGCCCTTGCCGCCGCGCTTTTGGGCGCGATAGGCAGCCACCGGGATGCGCTTGACGTAGCCGGTGTGGGTGATGGTCACGACCATGTCCTCGTCGGCAATCAGATCTTCGACGTCCAGGTCCTTCTCGACATGGCTGATCTCGGTGCGGCGCTTGTCGCCGAACTTCTTGGAAATCTCGCGCATCTCTTCCTTGATGACGCCCAGAATCTTCTCCTCGTGCGCCAACAGGTCCTCGTAGTAGGCGATAGCACGGCGCAAGCCGTCCAGCTCTTCCTGAATCTTGTCGCGCTCCAGGCCGGTCAGGCGGCGCAGCTTCATCTCGAGGATGGCCGTAGTCTGCTCGGGCGTAAAGCCAAAGCGCCCGAGCAGGCGGCTGCTGGCCTCGGAATCGGTCTGCGAGGAGCGGATGATGCTGATGACCTCGTCGATATGGTCGAGAGCCATCAGGTAGCCCTCGAGGATATGGGCGCGCGCCTGGGCCTTCTTAAGGTCAAAGCGGGTGCGGCGGGTGACGACGTCGACCTGGTGGTCGATGTAGTGCTGCAGCATCTCGCGCAGGCTCAGGCATTTGGGAACTCCGTTGACAAGCGCCAGGTTGTTGGCACCAAAGGTCGTCTGCAGCGAGGTGTACTTGTACAGGTTGTTGAGCACGACCTGCGGGATGACGCCCTTCTTGAGCTCGATGACCAGGCGGATGCCCTTCTGGTTGGACTCATCGCGCATGTCCGAGATGCCCTCGATGCGCTTGTCGTTGACGAGCTGGGCGATCTTCTCCTGCAGGGTACCCTTGTTGACCATGTAGGGGATCTCGGTAAAGACCAGGCGGCTGCGGCCGGTCTTGGTGGACTCCACATGAGCCTTGGCGCGCACGGTGATGGAGCCGCGTCCGGTCTCGTAGCTCTGCTTGATGCCGGCACTGCCCATGATGATGGCACCGGTGGGGAAGTCCGGACCGGGCATGATCTGCATGAGCTCGTCGACGGTGGCGTCGGGATTGTCGATCAGGTAGCACGTGACCTCGATTGCCTCGGTGAGGTTGTGCGGGGCGATGTTGGTGGCCATGCCGACGGCGATGCCCTGGCTGCCGTTGACCAGCAGGTTGGGGAAACGCGCAGGCAGCGCCTGGGGCTCGGCGAGCGATTCGTCGTAGTTGGGCTGCCAGTCGACGGTGTCCTTCTGCAGGTCACGCAGGAGCTCCATGGCGGGCTTTGCCAGGCGGCTCTCGGTGTAACGCATGGCGGCGGCGCCGTCGCCGTCGATATTGCCGAAGTTGCCGTGACCGTCAATGAGCGGCGTGCGCATGGAGAACCACTGTGCCAGGCGGACCATTGCCTCATAGACCGCGGAGTCGCCGTGCGGATGGTACTTACCGATAACTTCGCCGACCGTCCAGGCCGACTTCTTGTGCGGACGGTTGGGGTAGATGCCGCTCTCGTTCATTGCGTACAGGATGCGACGGTGCACCGGCTTTAAGCCATCGCGCACGTCCGGTAGGGCGCGCGCCGTGATGACCGACATCGAGTACTCGATGAACGACTGCTTCATCTCGCGGCCAAACTCCGAAATCTGGAGCTGGCCGCCGTTGATATCCTCGCCGGCCGAGGCGCCACGGTCGACTTCGCCAAAACTCTCCTCGAGCTCGGCGTCGTCGTCCTCTTCCTCATCATCATCGGCATCGGGGTTATAGGCGTCCGGATCGCCGTCCTCGCCCTGCTCGGCGCGGGCAAGCAGGCGCTTCAGATCGTCGGGCATGCCGGCATCGCCGGCCTCGTCCATACCCTCGTTATTGTTGATATCGTCTGCCACGTTACCTCCTCATGGTTTGCGTGGTCCATTAGTTCCCTACCACGGAGACGGATTACCGGGAACACCGGATAACCCTCCTAGGTTTTCCAGGTGCCCCAGGTTGCCCTGAAGGATGAGGGCGCACGCCTTGCGTGCGGCGCCCGAAATCCTGAAGGGCAATATGGGGTGCCTGGGAAAGCTAGGCGTCCAAGAAGCGTGCGTCGTGGGCGTGCTTCTCGATGTACTCGCGGCGATAGCCGACCTCGGAGCCCATCAGTTCGCGCACGGCGCGGTCCGCCACCACGGCGTCCTCGATCGACACGCGCTGCAGAATGCGGGTCTTGGGGTCCATCGTCGTCGAGGCAAGCTGCTTGGGGTCCATCTCGCCCAGGCCCTTATAACGCTGGACGGTGTAGCCCTTGCGCTTCTTAGTGATCTTGCCGTCCTTGGCCTTGCCGTCCTCGTCGTTGTCGTCGGGGTTCAGTCCCAGGCTCTGGATGGTGTCGCGCAGGATCTCGTCTTCGGGCTGGCGGCCGTTGGGATACACGTAGTGAATCTTGTTGCGCACCTTGATGCCAAAGATGGGCGGGCACGCGACGTAAACGTAGCCGGCATCAATCAACGGGCGCATGTACTTGTAGAAGAACGTCAGCAGCAGGATGCGGATATGCGCACCGTCGACGTCTGCATCGGTCATGATAATGATCTTGTGGTAGCGCGCCTTGGTGATATCAAAGTCGCCGCCGTCGCCGGCGCTCGTCGTGACGCCGCAGCCGATCGCAGTGATGAGTGACTGGATGGTGTCGCTCGAGAACGCACGATGATCGCCCACGCGCTCGACGTTCAAAATCTTGCCGCGCAGGGGCAGGATCGCCTGGATGTCTCGGCGACGGCCGTCCTTGGCCGAGCCGCCTGCCGAGTCGCCCTCTACGATAAAGAGCTCAGTCAACTCGGCGTCGCGCACCGAACAGTCGGCGAGCTTGCCGGGCAGCGACGCCGTCTCGAGCAGGCTCTTGCGGCGGGTCGCCTCGCGCGCCTTACGGGCGGCGTTGCGCGCCTTGCAGGCCTGTTGGGCTTTCTTGACGATCTCGCGAGCGGGCTTGGGATGCTCCTCGAGGTAATCGGCAAGCCCGTCGGTCACGATCTTGAGCGTCAGCGCGCGCATATAGGAGCTGCCGAGCTTGGCCTTGGTCTGGCCCTCAAACTGCGGATCGGGCAGCTTGACCGAGATAACAGCCGATAGGCCCTCGCGAACATCGTCGCCGGTCAGGTTGGCGTCTTTTTCCTTGAGCAGGTTCTGCTTGCGGGCGTAGTCGTTAATCACGCGGGTGAGTGCGGTACGGAAGCCCTCGAGGTGCATGCCGCCCTCGGGGGTGTAGATGTCGTTGGCAAACGACATGACGTTCTCGCCATAGCCGCTATTCCACTGCAAGGATACCTCGACCTCGCCCATCTTGGTCACGGGCGCATCCGGATCCGATTTGCCCTCAATGTAGATGGGCTCCTTAAAGGCCTCGGGGACGTCCTTGCCCTCGTTGAGGAACTTGACGAAGTCGATGATGCCGCCGGCATAGCAAAACTCCTCCACATGAGGAGTCGCCTCGCGCTCGTCGGTCAGCACGATCTTGAGGTTCTTGTTGAGGAATGCCGTCTCCTGTAGACGGTTGTGCAGCGTGTCGAAATCGTAGATGCAGGTCTCGAAGATCTCGTCGTCGGGCCAGAAGCTGACAGTGGTGCCCGTCGCCTCCGAAGTGCCCACGACCTCCATCTTCTTGACGGTCTTGCCGCGCGAAAACTCCATCTCGTAGATGTTGCCATCGCGGCATACCTGTACGACCACACGCTTGGACAGGGCGTTGACAACAGAGATGCCCACGCCGTGCAGGCCGCCCGAGACCTTGTAGGCCGAGTTATCGAACTTACCGCCGGCGTGCAGGATCGTCATGACGACCTCGAGCGTCGGGATCTTTTTGATAGGATGCTCGTCGACGGGGATGCCACGCCCGTTATCGACGACCGTGATGGAGTTGTCGGCGTGGACCGTCACCTGAATCTCGGTGCAGAAACCGGCCATGGCCTCGTCGACGGAGTTGTCAACGATCTCCCACACCAGGTGATGAAGACCGCTGGCGCTCGTCGAGCCAATGTACATGCCCGGGCGCTTACGAACGGCCTCGAGACCTTCGAGAATCTTAATCTCGCCGCCATCGTAATCGTTTTCGTTTGCCACACGTCCTCCTTCAGTTAAGAAAATGTGTATAGCCTTACTAGTTTATCGTAAAAAAATACCCTCGGGAACGAGGGTATTTGGCTCTACAAGGCCACCAGATGCGATTTAAGGCTCTTTTTTGCTCTGCACGCCCTTGGCCCACTCGGCACTGGCTCTCATGGCGTTCTCGAGGGCCTCGCGCAGTTTTTGGTCCTCGATGGGTGCCACTTGGTGCTCGATCTCGGCACGCTCGGCATCGCTTAGGTCGGCCTGCGGAGCCGGCGGGCGCTCGGCCACGGCCGGACGCAGACGCTCTTTGGCAGCGGGCGGTGTGTGGCCGGGGGCGGTCGTCTTGAACACCAGGCCGTCGACGTGCGCGCCGGCGCGCTCCATGCGCGCGCGGATAATCTCGCGCAAAAGTGTCATCTCCTGCGTCCATGAGGGCGAATCGAGGTACACCAGCAGTTCGTTGGACTCGGGCAGGTAGCGCAGGCCCGTCACATGGCGTCCCTCGCGCGTGCCCGAGCACACTGCATTCCAGGCGTGATAGACCGCACGAGATTCCTCTGCAGCCTCCATCTGCGCGCGGCGCTCAGGTGCCGCGGCCGCCAGGATGCGCTGACGCTCGGCATCCAAAAAGCCGCCAAAGGCAACCATTCCGTTCTCGCGCTCGTAATTAGCACGTCTCACCCATGCTCACCACCTTGGCTCGATCAAGCAAGTCATCGGTAAAATACCCCAGATTGGTGGTGGTTATGACTGTCTGGATATCATCACCGATCAGCTGCAGAAAAGCGCCTCGGCGCCCGGCGTCGAGCTCGCTCATCACGTCGTCCAAAAGCAGCAGCGGTGCGGTGCCCAGGATATCGCGCGCCACGGCCACTTCTGCCACCTTCCAGGCAAGCACCAGCGTTCGCTGCTGGCCCTGGCTGGCAAATGAACGGGCCGATCGACCCGCGACGGAAAACTCAATCTCGTCGCGATGCGGACCCACGAGCGTCACGCCGCGGCGGATCTCCTCGTCGGCGCGCTCATCGAGCGCCGAAAGCATGTGCTCATACGCCCAGCCCCTGAGCTCATCGCGATCCTCGGTGCGAGGCAGGTCGCCAAGCGTGGACACATAGGACACGCCGGCGGGCTCGCCGGATGCCACGCGGCCATAGGCGTCGCGCATATGGCCCGACAGCCGGTCAAGCAGGGCCAGACGATGCACGAGCAGGGCCGAACCGGCGCGGGCAATAGATTCGTTCCAGGCGCCGAGCATCTCGCGGCAGCACCAGGTCTCCTTGAGCAGGGCATTGCGCTGGGTCACGCAGCGCCCGTAGGCACTAGCCAGATCGGCATAGCGCGCACTCAGCTGAACGCCAAAGTCGTCAAGTGCGGCGCGGCGCACGCTGGCACCCCGCTTGACCATATCCAGGTGGTCCGGGCAAAACAGAACGCTCGGCAGTACCCCGCGCACACCGGACGCAGCGCAGCGCTTGCCGTTGCGGCTAAACGAACGCTTGCCATCTTCCACACTCAGTCCCATGTCCAGCACGCGCCCATCACCTTCGAGCCTCAGCTCGACCTTGCATGGGCCCACGCCGTCGTGCACGAGCTCGGCAGCGGTCGGATGCCTAAACGAGGCGCCACTCGTCAGCAGCTGCAGCGCCTCTATGAGGTTGGTCTTTCCCGCCGCGTTGGGACCTGCGAGCACTGTCACACCGTCGCTCAGGACAAGGCGGTAACTGTCGAAGCTGCGATAGCGCGCAACGGAAAGATCGCGTGCGAACATGGTCATGGGCAGTGCTAGATGCGTACCGGCATGACCAGGTACAGGTAGTTGATCTTGTCGTAGGACTTGAAGATGCCAGCCTGCGAATAGCTCTTGAGCTCCAGCGTGATCTCCTTTTCCTTGGACAGTGCATTGAGGCAGCCAAAGATGTAGTGGTAGTTGAAGGCGATGGTGCCCGACTCGCCCTCGGCCTCGACATCGATCGTCTCCTGCGCCAGATCCTGATCGTTGGAAATGGAGGACAGGCCCATCTGGCCGTTCTCGACGTCAATCTCAAACTTGACAGCGGGGTTGGCGCTCGCGATGACCGCCACACGTTTAAGGGCGGCGTTAAAGGCGGCTACGTCGATCTTAACGCTCGTCACGCACGAATCGGGGATGAGCTGCTTGTAATTGGGATATACGCCCTCGATGCGGCGCGACACGTAGGTGGTGTTGCCGGCCTCGAAGACAACCTGGGTGTCGGTTGCGCCGATCATGATGGTGGCCTGGCTGGCCATGATGCTCAACGCGTCGTTGAAGGCGTCGGCAGGCACGTTGAGTTCAAAGGAACCTTCGAGGGTCGAGGTCTCGACCTGCGTATCGCACACGGCCAGTCGGAAGGAGTCGGTCGCGACCAGGCGCACGGTGTTGTTCTCGACCTTCATGTGCACGCCACCCAGGATGGGGCGGGCCTTGTCAGTCGATGTGACGCGCCATACGCGGCTTACCATTTCGGACAGGATATCGGTCGGCAGCTCGACGGCGCTCTCGATGGCGTATGCCGGGAACTCGGGAAAGTCGTTGGCATCGAGCGTGTTGAGGCGGAAGGAGCTCTTCTCGCAGCCAATCAAAACCTGACGCTCGGACAGCTCAAAGGTGACCGGGGCATCGGGAAGGGTCTTGGTGATGTTGGAGAGCATCTTGCAGGGAATCACCATCTCGCCCTCTTCTTCGACATGAGCCGCAATGCGGTGACGAATCGAGATGGTGTAATTGGAGGTCTGGAATTCCAAGATGCCGTCTTGTGCCTTAACGAGCACGCCCGACAGAATGGGAAGGGTGGATGCCGAAGCGACGCCTTTCATAACGACGCCGATGGCTTGCGTAAGCGAGCTCTGGCTGACGGTGAACTTCATCTTTTAATACCTTTCTATAGATATAAATATCTTAATAATAGTAATAGTACTGACGAAACTGTTGATTACTCCTAAAAGTGCAGGTCAACCCTAAAAAGAGAATCGACAGGAACCTGTGTGCAACCGGGTATGTTTTCCACGTTCAAAACCTGCGCAAAACTTTTCATCACCGCGGCTCGAGTTTTTGACACCTTATAGCCGCCGTTTCGACAAGTTTTCAACAGGTGTGTCCATTTACCTACGAGCGCAGTGTAATTTTATCGCGCAGCGATTTGAGGTCTTCGGTAACAGTCCGGTCTTCCTGAATCATCTTCTGAACCTTTTTATAGCTCGTGCTGACGGTCGAGTGGTTTCGGTTGCCAAACTCGGCGCCCACGGCCGTCGTCGTCATCTCGCACATCTCGATCGCCAGGTAGATAGCGATATGGCGCGCCTTGGCGATATTGGCGTTGCGGCGAGGCCCGATGAGTTCCTCGTGCGTCACACCGTATTGCTCCTCGATGACGGACTGGACCGTCTGCACATTGATCTTCTTGGCCGATGTGTCGAAGTACTGGTTGGCGATGGCGTCGATGTCGTCAAAGGTGAGCTCCCCGCCCTCGCGCTCGCGATCGCCCGCTTCGCCGGCACAACGCTCGCAAAAGCTCTCGAGCTCGCGGATGTTGGTGCCCGAGACCTCGGCCATGTGTTTAAAGTGCGCGTCGGTCAGATGTCCGCCGTCGCCCCCGTAGGCCGCCAGCAGCGAGTCGTTGCCCGCCTCGGGCGCGGCGGCGATCGTGTTCTCGTAATAACGCTGCAAAATCTTGTACTTCATCTCGTAGCTCGGCTCCGCCACCAGACACAGCAGACCGGCATTAAAGCGACTGGTCAGGCGCTCGTCCATATTAAGGTCCTTGGGAGCGCGGTCGGCGGCGATCACGACCTTCTTGTTGTTGCGGATAAATTCGTCCATTAACTGGAAGAAGTAATCCACGCTCGCGCGCTTGCCAATGATGTTCTGGATGTCATCGATGATAAGCACGTCGACGCCGTGGTACGCCTGCATAATGGGGGCGTTGCTCTTCTTTTGGCGGTCGAATTCCGTCATCAAGTCGTCCAGATATGCCTGCGAGTTGGCGTACTTCACCTTGACCTCGGGCGATTTCTCTGCCAACTCGTTTTTGATGGCGAGCAGCAGGTGCGTCTTGCCCAGGCCCGATTTGCCGTAGATGAACAGCGACGTGCAGGTACCGGGCGTGTCTGCAAGCATGGCGAATTTGAGCGCCGATCGGTAGGCAAGGCTGTTCTCCGGTCCGAAGACGAAGTTCTCAAACGTGAATTTCGAATTCGCCGCGAGGGGCGCCCCGTCTGCGTTTTTCTCGACTGCCGCCGGCGCCGCTGCCGAAGGTGCTGCCGGCGCTGCGGACGAACTCGCACTTTTCGCCGGCGGCCTGCCATTCATTTGGGTCATCATGCGGCGGAAATCGTCGGCGGACAACGTGTTTTTGATTGCAATGCCCGATTCCTCCCCGGGTGTCGCCTCGTGTGCGACGGGCATGTGCGTGGCGGTCGGGATGGGCGAGGGGGCCGGCTCTACCGCCGGTGCGACCGAAGCGGTCGGCTGCGGTGCCATGGTTTCACGGGAAACATCGTCGCGTCGAGGCTCGGGCACCGGCGTTGCCGCTGCAGCGTCGGTCGCTACCGGGTGAGTGACCGGGGCCGTATTTGCCGAGGCGCCTTGCGGTGCCACGATATTGAGCGCAATCGGTGCAAAGGCGATCTCTTCTAGGTACGCCTCGATGGTCGGCTGATGCTTTTTGAGCTGAGCGATGGCAAAGCGTGAAGGGGCCTCAATCGTCAGAGTGTCCTCGGTTAAACTCACGGCGCGCGATTGTCCCAGCATATTGATGAGGCGTGCATCTTGGCCGTCGCGCTGACAAAAGGCGATGGCATCCCCCAGGATGATGCTTGCTTCCTCGTCCACTGTTTCTCCCGTTCCTTAACTTTGGGCTCGCACGCGAGCGCTACCTATCTCGGTCAGATGATATTTCTGGCCATGTTTGATTATCAAGCCGGCCTGTGCCAAGTCGTTGAGCGTTCGCGACCACGTGGGCGCTGAGTTTCCAAACGCTCGTGCCAGGTCGGTTGCGCCACACTCCTGGTTTTGAGCCAGATAGCCCAGCGCCGCTTCGCCGCGCTCGCTCACAAATACGTTTTGCTGCGGCTGTGCATATTGATTCGCCGCATTAGGATACATCATTTGAGCTGCTGGTTGTTGAGAACTCTGTATGGGCATCGGCTGCTGTTGAAAACTTTGCGGCCACTGTTGGTAAGGCTGCAAAGGCATCTGCTGGGCCCATGGGTTGTACTGCGCCTGGGGCATCTGTTGGTACGGCTGCTGGTATCTCAGCGGGTATTGCTGGGGGTATGCCTGCGCATACCCCGTTTGCGGCGCGTATTGAGCCGGATACCCTTGCGGGTTCGGTTGATAGGACATCTGCTGTGCGGCTGATGCGCCCGCCATCTGCTGCAAGGTTCCCACGTCCTGGCCCATCGCTGGCTTTGCATCGGGTATGTTCTGGGTAATCGCGCCCGAGGGTGCCTGGGGCTCTTGCATGGGGGCCAGGCCAGGCTGCTGCATGGGAGGCATTTGCTGTTGCACCTGTTGCATCGCTGCGGGTTGCTGCGTGAAGGCGCCCGGCATGGGATATACCTGCTGCTCTGTTTCGGGTCGCACGGCTGCCCCGCGCCCGCCAGCACGTTCGATTTCCTGCACGCGCTTGGGGTTCAGACTTACCGTCACGACGGTGCCGTTGCCCATGTTGTCCTCGATGGAGACGGCGCCGCCGGCGTTTTCCAAATACTCCTGCACCATGGGAAACCCTGCTCCGGTTCCACGGATATAGCGCTTCATCTTGCTGTTTGCGCTGGTAACGCCAAAGTCGAAAGCACGTTCCTTGTCGTCGATGCCGGGTCCTTGGTCAGCAAAGCGGATGGTGTCTCCGCCGTCCAGAATCGAGATGATGGGCTCGGCAAAGTGTGCGTGGATAAAGTTTTCGACAATCTCGCGGATGACCATGAGCGAGATATGGCCACCTTGTTCTTTCATGCACTGGTAGACGGTGTTGGTCGTCTCTTCCAAATACGTGCGGACATCTTGCGGATCAATGACGATCACCCGCGGTGTCGACAGCATGTCGTCATAGACGGCGATGCGCGCGGCGTACATGGCTTTTGGCGCCTGCGTGGTCGTCTGCTCGCCTTCCGCACGCTCTTCGCGCACGCCGGTGATGTGCTCGTTGTCGGGTGCCGGGTCTCCGGAATCGACCATGGTGTAAAAGTCGTCAGACATGCCGCTCGCAATCTTTCAAAAGGTTTCGAACAAATAGTAGCTCACCGTGCAACGTTTCTCATCTTTCGACAACTTTTCAAAACTTGTTGAAAACTTTGGAAAACGGGTGAAAAGTTCTCAACATTGCCAACATGACCTGTTGAAAACTCGATGAAATATCGTGAAAGGTTGCCATGAGGCGCAAATTTCGGTTGTGCTTATGGGGGAACCGTGTGAACTGCGCAACCTTTTACCTTTGATTTCTTGACATTTGAACATTGATTTCCCTACAATCTTCAAGCTCACGTGTCTATATCTGCGTCCGCGTCCCCGCGGACACTCGAAATGCAGCAGGAGGAACTTAAGATGAAGCGTACGTATCAGCCTAATAAGCGTAAGCGTGCCAAGACCCATGGCTTCCGTGCCCGTATGGCCACTAAGGGTGGTCGTGCCGTGCTCGCCCGTCGTCGCGCCAAGGGCCGCAAGCGTCTCACTGTCTAGCAGCGATACACACATCTCGCATGAAGACTATTAAGTCTCGGCAAGATTTCGAGCATGTGTTCAGTCAGGGGCGTCGTTTCAATCACCCTCTGATTCGAATGACCATATGTGAATCGGTTGGCGAAGGCGACTCCGGAAGGGTCGCCTTCGTTGGTGCTAAGCGACTCGGTTGTGCCGTCGTGCGCAACCGATCTAAGCGTGTGATGCGCGAGGCCGCCCGCAGCTGCGGATTTCCCGTTGCGGGTTATGACATCATCTTGTTTGCAACTCCCAAGACGAGGGTTTCCTCGCCGCAGGAGATGGACAAGGCGTTGCGTTCGCTTATGAAGCGCGCCGGCGTTGCCGGGGAGGAGCGATGAGCAATCACGTTTTGCGACGTGTTGCCATCGCTCCTATTCGCATATATCAACAGGTTATTTCGCCCTTATTGCCTGACGCCTGCATTTATTACCCAACGTGCTCGCAATACGCCATCCAGGCGATTGAGAAGCACGGTGTTTTGAGAGGCTGCTGGCTTGCCGTGAGGCGCATCGCTCGCTGCAATCCCCTGCACGTCGGCGGTTATGACCCTGTGCCCTAGCGGGCACTCGCTATCGGAGGAAAACTTACATGTGGGATTGGATCGTTAACATCCTTTTCGAGCTGCTCAAGCTCATCCAGACCTTTGCGGTCGACTGGGGCCTGTCCATCATCATCCTGGTGGTCATCATCCGTCTGCTGCTGACGCCGCTTATGCTCAAGTCGACCAAGTCGACGGCTCGCATGCAGGTGCTGCAGCCCAAGATGCTCGAGATCCAGGAGCGCTATGCCGACGATCCCCAGCGTCAGGCCGAGGAGATGCAGAAGTTCTACAGCGAGAACAAGTTCAACCCCATGGCTGGCTGTCTGCCGCTGCTGATTCAGATGCCTATCCTGTTCGCCCTGTTTACATTGCTGCGCAACCTGCCGCAGTACTTTAACGACGGCACGTTCTCGTTCTTCAACATCCTGCCCGACCTGACCACCACGCCGAGCGCTTCCTTTGCCGATGGCTTTATGGTTGCACTGCCTGCGCTGGTTTGCCTGATCCTGTTTGCCGTCCTGACCCTGATTCCGCAGCTCTATATGTCGCGCAACCAGACCGGCCAGCAGGCTCAGAGCATGCGTATGATGGCCGTTGTCATGACGGTCATGATGCTTTGGATGGGCTGGAGCCTTCCCGTTGGTGTTCTGCTGTACTACGACGTCTCGTCTGCTTGGCAGGTTATCCAGCAGATTTTTGTGACGCAGAAGGTCATCGACAAGGCGAAGGCCGATGAGGAGGAGCGTCTTAAGAACGCTCCGCTGCAGGTTGAGGTCACTCGTCGCGAGAAGAAGCCGCGCCCGCACAAGAAGAAGTAGTGGGATATCAATCTTATTTAGGTACCTAACTTTTGGAGTACGTTATGTCTGAAGAGATCATCGAGGATATGCTTGAGGAGGTTGCCCCGCAGGTCGCGGGCGATTATCCCGAGATTGCACAGCGCTACAAGGCTGGTGAAGAGCTGACCGATGAGGAGCTCGACACCATTGCCGATGTTGCGATTTCCATTCTGCGTTCCATCCTTTCGCACTTCGATGCCGCCAACTCTCCTATTGATGAGTACGAGGGCGACGAGGGCGAGCTGATTTTGGATGTTACCGCTCCTGATCTTGCTGTTCTCATTGGCCGTCATGGTCGTACCCTTGATGCTCTTCAGGTCATGTTCTCTTTGCTGGTGAGCCGCAAGCTTGGCTTTAGGTATCCGGTTGTGGTTGACGTTGAGGGCTACAAGAGCCGTCGTCAGGACAAGGTTGCCTCTATGGCTCAGTCTGCCGCAGAGCGTGCCATCCGCACTCATAAGAGTGTTTCGCTTCCGCCCATGAATGCCTATGAGCGCCGACTGGTTCATATTGCACTTCGTGGCAATGATGCTGTCGATACCCATTCTGAGGGTTCTGACCCTGATCGCCATGTGGTGATTGTTGCTCGATAATCTACTCGAGCTTATGCTAAGGGGGCGTGGTTTCCACGTCCCCTTTTTTTGTCAAAAGTTCTCGATACACTGATTTTTGTCAGAAAGGAGCTTCTGTTGTTTGTGCTTACAGATCAGCAGGCTGACGAGATGCTCAGTCGTCTGTCTTCCTATTGCAAAGAGTATTCCCTGAGTGTAACTGATACTGAGCTGAGGAAATGTATTCAGCATTTGGATTTGGTTCTTGAAACAAATAAGACAACCAATCTCACCCGTATTCTTAACGTAGAAGATGCTGCGGTACTTCATATCCTCGACTCACTTGTTTTGCTCCCTTATGTCAATAAGGCTCCAGAGGGAGCTTTGCTCGATATGGGAACTGGTGCTGGCTTCCCTGGTATTCCATTAACAATCACCACGCATCGTAAGGCTACTTATATTGACTCTGTTGGCAA
Source organism: uncultured Collinsella sp. (assembly GCA_902470345.1). GTDB lineage: Bacteria > Actinomycetota > Coriobacteriia > Coriobacteriales > Coriobacteriaceae > Collinsella. Next base: position 21,898 of record CABRGB010000014.1, on the reverse strand, counting down.
GAAGGTTGACGCTGTCAATACATTTGTTCATGCTCTTGGATTGAAAAATGGTCATGCAGTTCATGATCGCCTTGAAGAATATGCTCGAAGCCATAAGAAGCAGTTCTCTGTTGTAACCGCCCGCGCATTGGCCCCTCTACCGATTCTTGTTGAGTATGCCGCTCCGTACCTCAAGGATGGTGGGCTATTTGTTATCACGAAGGGCAATCCTACGGATGAGGAGCTTGCTTCCGGCATGTCAGCGTCTAAGATCTGCGGCTTCACCTTGCTTCTGAATGACGCAATTGATTTGCCTGAGGGCTTGGGTCACAGGGAGTTCATTGTTCTTAAGAAGAGTCATCCAGCATCCGTTTCATTGCCTCGTGCAAATGGCATGGCAAAGAAGAATCCGCTTGCCTAGATGTTTCACGTGAAACATAATGGATACTAACAACTTGCAGTGTTTCACGTGAAACATTGATGTTGATATTGAATCGGAATGTTTCACGTGAAACATCCTCCGTTTAACAGCTTAAAACACACCAGGAGGGACCGTGGGATTTCGCGACGTTAAGCGTTCTAAGAGCGCAAAAGACACGCGTATTATTGCAATCATCAATCAAAAAGGCGGCGTCGGTAAGTCAACGACGGCTGTAAACCTTGCAGCAGCACTAGGGGAGCAGGGTCGCAAGACACTGATTGTCGATTTTGATCCGCAGGGAAACAGCACCAGTGGATTCGGAATTGAAAAAGAAGACCTTGATCAATGCATCTATGATGCATTGCTGAATGACGTGCCGGCTGAATCGCTTGTTCTTGATACAAATTGCAAAAAGGTATTCGTTATTCCAGCGACAATTCAGCTTGCAGGTGCCGAAATTGAGCTCGTAAGCGCAATTGCTCGTGAAACCCGCCTTAAAGATTTGCTTGAGCCGATTCAGGATGAGTTCGATTTTATATTCATCGACTGTCCTCCTTCGCTTGGCCTGCTTACCATCAATGCTTTGACCGCAGCAGATAGCGTTTTGATTCCGATACAGTGCGAGTATTACGCACTCGAGGGCGTTACGAAGCTGCTTGAGTCAATGAAGATGGTCAAATCACGTCTGAATAAGGGCTTAGACACCTATGGTGTGCTTATGACCATGTATGACTCGCGTACTTCTCTGTCGAATCAGGTTGTTGAGGAAGTTCAGTCGTACTTTGGCGATAAGGCTTTTAAGACCTTAATTCCTCGTACCGTAAAAATCTCTGAGGCTCCGTCTTTTGGAGAGCCGGTAATTACCTATGCACCTCAAAATAAGGGTGCAAAAGCGTATATGAACCTGGCAAAAGAGGTGATTAAGCGTGCCTAGTGCAAAGAAACGTGGCGGATTGGGACGCGGACTCAATGCTTTGGTCTCAGAGGCCGAGTATGAGACCGGTGGTTCGGCTGCATCGGCTTCAAATGCTGCATCTGAAACAAAACTGCCTATTGAGGATATCGTTCCCAACCCAAATCAGCCGCGAATTCACTTTAACGAAACTGAACTTCGCGAGTTGAGCGAGTCAATCCAAGAACATGGCGTTTTGCAGCCATTGTTGGTTCGCAAGCATGGAAATGGCTATGAGATTATTGCAGGTGAGCGTCGTTACCAGGCGTCAAAGCTTGCTGGTCTTGAGGAACTGCCTGTCATAATTAAAGAAGTTAATGATGAGGAAATGCTCGCTCTTGCACTTATCGAGAATCTTCAGCGTTCTGATTTGAATCCCGTCGAAGAGGCGAAGGGTTATCGTCAGCTCATTGATGCCAGCGGCATGACGCAAGAGGCGTTATCAAAGGCTGTCAGTAAGTCTCGTTCCGCGATTACAAATTCACTTCGTTTGCTTGATCTTCCGGAAGTCGTACAGCAGATGATTTTCGAGGGCAAGCTTACTGCAGGACATGCAAGAGCGATTCTTGCAGTTCCATATGAAGATGCGAGGATTCGACTTGCTGAGAAGGTTGTTGCAGAAGGCCTTTCCGTCAGAGCGACAGAAAATCTTGCTCCGTTATTTTCTGCCGGAGAAACACCTAAGACGCCTAGGCCAGCAACACCTCAGTCATTCAAAAAGGCCGCTCGAGTCCTTCGTCAAGTATTTAACACGAATGTGCGCGTGAAGAGCTCGCGTGGCAAGAACAAGATTGAAATCGAGTTTAAAGACGAAGAGGAGCTCTCTCGTATCCTTGGCGAAATGATTCAATTCGGGCAGGAGGATCAGGATGAAGAATAAGGTTCTCGCGGCCATTGCGTTGGCAACCACTGTCGCTGCTGGTGCTTTTGCAGGCTATAAGCTTGCGACAGATGATGAACTGCGCGGTCGACTTCTGCGTGGAGCTCAGGATATCGTCGATACATCTAAGAAGAAAATGGATGTGATGACCGAAGATGTCGCTATGCGCACTGCTCAGGTGACTAAGAATCCCAAGATTAACCAAGACTGGGTTAACCATCAGTGGGAAAATGTTGGTTATTAGGTACCTAACAATTACTTGCCTGTTTTGAAGGGGTCCTAGTCTGATTCATAAGACAAGGACCCCTTATTTTGGCTATAAAACTAAGATTGCGTAAATCGATCCAATAGTATAAAAGAAAATGAAACAGCCCTGGTTGCATTATTTGCAACCAGGGCTGTCGGATGTTTCACATGAAACGTTATGGGGCACAGACTCCCCTATGCGTTCTTCTGGACCTTGAAACGTTGCTTCAGCTGACCGCAGGCGGCATCAATATCATTGCCGCGCGAATTACGGATCGTGGTCTCGATGCCACGAGACTCAAGGCGGCGCTGAAGATCCTCAACCTTATGAATCGGAGACGGCTTGAGCGGGCTGCCCTCAATGTCGTTAAGCTGAATCAGGTTGACGTGGCACAGCGTTCCCTCACAGAAGTCGCAGAGCGCCTGCATCTCGGGGTTTGTGTCATTGACGCCCTCGATCATGGCATACTCATAGGTCGGTCGGCGTCCGGTCTTCTCGGTGTAGAGCTGAAGCGCCTCGTGAAGGCGAAGTAGCGTGTACTTCTTAACGCCAGGCATAATCTTGTTGCGCGTGGACTGGATAGCGGAGTGCAGCGACACAGCGAGCGTAAACTGCTCGGGAATGTCGGCAAACTTGCGAATACCGGGAATAACACCGCTGGTAGAGACAGTAAGGTGACGGGCTCCAATACCGATACCGTCGGGATCGTTAAGGATGCGCAGAGCCTTGAGAACCTCGTCGTAGTTAGCAAAGGGCTCGCCCTGGCCCATGAAAACGACGCTTGTAGCACGCTCGCCAAAATCATTCGAGACGTGCAACACCTGGTCGACGATCTCTTGAGCGGTCAGAGAGCGCTTGAGGCCGTTGAGACCGGTGGCGCAAAAGGCGCAGCCCATGCCACATCCTGCCTGGGTGGAAACGCAGACGGAAAGCTTGTTACGACGGGGCATACCGACAGTCTCGACGGAAATGCCGTCATGATACTCGAGTAGATATTTGCGAGAGCCGTCCTTGGAAACCTGCTTGGTGAGCTCGGTCGGCGTGTCGAAGGCAAAGGCCTCTTTAAGCTGCTCGCGGAAAGCCTTGGGAAGGTTGGTCATATCGTCAAACGAACAAACGTTCTTCTCAAAGACCCATTCGATGAGCTGCTTCGCGCGGAAGGCGGGCTGGCCGAGTTCGGCCACAAGCTCGCGAATATCGTTTTGGCTCAAGTCGCGAATGTCCTGAGATTTAGTCCTGGGATTCATGGAAGCCTTTCGATTTTGGGGAAACGTAGAGGGTATCGCTACAATATGGTATCAGCTGCAGAAATTATAGAGGAGGAGTCTGCCCATGCCGGGTAAAAGCCTAGAGAACATGCACGTAGCGGTCTTGGCGGGCGGTCATTCCGCCGAGCGCGAGATTTCGCTCAATTCGGGAAAGAACGTCGTGGTGGCCTTGAAGGAGGCTGGCTACACTTCGGTGGAGCTGCTCGACACGGCTGCCGATGATTTTATGGTAACCATGGCGACCGGCGGCTTTGACGTGGCGTTTATCGCCATGCACGGTGCCGGCGGCGAGGATGGTGCCATGCAGGGTGCCATGGAGACCCTGGGTATCCCCTACACGGCGTCGGGTGTGCTGGCGAGCGCCTGCGGTGCCGACAAGGAGGTCTCGAAGCTCCTATACGCCAAGGCGGGCATTCCCATTGCCCCCGGCCTGGCGCTCGAAGTGGGCGATGAAGTCGATATCGATCATATCGTCGAGATTTGTGGCGAGCGCTGCTTTGTGAAGCCGGCCGTAAACGGTTCCAGCTATGGCATTTCCCTGGTCCATGAGCCCTCCGAGCTACCTGCGGCAATCGCCAAGGCGTTTGAGTACGGCGACAAAGTGCTGGTCGAGAAGTGCATCGAGGGTACCGAGATCACCGTCGGCGTATACGGCGAGGATGACGTGCGCGCCCTGCCGATCGTTGAGATCCGTAAGCCCGAGAACTGCGAGTTCTACGATCTGGACGTGAAGTATGTCGACCCTACGGACATCCATCGCATTCCGGCACAGATTTCGCCCGAGAACTACGCTCGTGCCCAGGAGCTCGCCTGTGCTGCCCATGAGGCACTCGGCTGCCTGGGTATCTCGCGCAGTGACTTTATCGTGAGCGAGGATGGCCCCGTCATCCTCGAGACCAACACGATTCCCGGCATGACCGATACGTCGCTGTATCCGGATGAGATTCGCCGCACCGATGACATGACGTTCCCGCAGGTCTGTGACAGTCTGATTCGTATGGGGCTTCGTCGAGCGGGCGTTGCATGCTAATCGAGGACGCTGTTTCGACGGGAACGCCGCAGTTTGTCATCGATTCCTATGCCACGCTTGCCGAGCGCGCCAAAACCCAATCGTTTGGTCTCATCGAGGAAGATGTTATCGTCCTCGATACCGAGACCACGGGTCTTTCGGTGCAGGACAACGAGCTTATCGAGATATCGGCTGCCCGTCTTTCGGGCCGCGAGATCGTCGACCGCTTCGATACCTTTGTGCATCCCAAACAGCTGATTCCCGCCGAGATTACCGAGCTCACGAGCATTACAAACGCCGATGTGGCAGATGCTCCATCGGCCGTCGAGGCCGTGGCCGCTCTCGCCGATTTTGTCGGCGGCTGCCCGGTGATTGCGCATAACGCCACCTTCGACCGTTCGTTTATCGAGTCGGTCAAGGGCGGTGTCAACGTCAGCGACATCTGGATTGATTCGCTGGCACTGTCGCGCATCGCGCTTCCGCGCCTGGCATCGCATAAGCTGTCTATCATGGCCGACCTGTTTGGCTGCGACTCGGTGTCGCACCGCGCCAACGCCGATGTCGACGCCCTGTGTGGCGTATGGCGCGTGTTGCTCGTGGCACTCACCGACTTGCCTCAGGGCTTAATGGCGCGCCTGGCCGACATGCACCCCGACGTGCCCTGGTCCTATCGTCCCATCTTTTCGTTCTTGGCGGGACAGAACCCGGGTTCCATCTTCTCTCTCAGTGCCGCCCGCGCCGACGTACTCAAGGCCGATCGGGCCGATGATCGCGTTGATGCGGACGAGCTGCCGGTCCTTAAGATGCCGAGCCGCGAGGAAATCGAGGCGGACTATGCCCCGGGCGGCCTGGTTAATCGCATGTATCCCACGTACGAGCCGCGCGATGAGCAGATCGCGATGGCGCTCGAGGTCCGTGATGCACTCGTTACGGGAACGCATCGCGTGATTGAGGCGGGCACGGGCGTCGGCAAATCGATGGCTTACCTGGTGCCTTTTGCCGAGGCCGCGCGCCGCAACAACATCACGGTTGGTATCGCGACTAAATCGAATAATCTTGCCGACCAGCTCATGTATCATGAGCTGCCCAAACTTGCCGAGCAGCTGGACGGAGGCCTATCGTTTTGCGCCCTCAAGGGCTATGACCACTATCCATGCTTGCGCAAGCTTGAGCGCATGAGCCGCGGCCAAGTCGAAATTACGACTAAGCGTGATCCCGCCGACACGCTTACGGCAGTCGCGGTCATCATGGCGTACGTGTGTCAGTCGGCCGATGGCGACCTCGACTCGCTCGGCATTCGCTGGCGCAGCGTCAACCGTCCCGACTTTACGACGGCGTCGCGCGAGTGCGCCCGTCGCCTATGCCCGTTTTTCCCCGATAAATGCCTGGTCCACGGCGCCCGCCGTCGCGCGGCACATGCCGATGTGGTGGTCACCAACCATTCCCTGCTGTTCCGCAATGTTGCGGCCGAGGGCAGAATCTTGCCTCCGATTCGTCACTGGGTGATCGATGAGGCCCACTCCATCGAGCGCGAGGCACGCCGTCAATGGGCGCGCGTAGTGTCGGCGGATGAATCGCGCGTTCTGTTTGAGCGCCTGGGTGGCTCGAGCACCGGTGCGCTGAGCCAGGTTTCCCGCGATTTGGCAACCTCGGAGGGCTCTACGCTCTACCTGGGCCTTACCGCCAAGGCGACGTCGACGGTTGCGCGCGCGAGCATGGCAATCGCCGACGTGTTTGATGGCGTTCGCGAGCTCGGCCGCCGTGCCCGTGGGGGCTATGACAATGCGAACCTATGGATTGGCCCCGAGCTGCGCGAATCTGACGACTGGCATGATTTCTTACAGTCGGCCTACACCGCTATTGACGCATTGGAACAAGCTGACAAGAGCGTCGACGCGCTGGTACAAGCCGTCGCCGCCGACAAGCCCGAGGTTGTTGTCGACCTGGGTGATATCTCGCGTCGCCTACACGAGCTGGCCGAGAACCTCAAGCTCATCATTGACGGTACCGACGAACACTACGTGTACTCGTTGCAGGTCAATCGCAGGCTGCGTGCCGGCGGCGAGTCGATGACTGCGGAGCGCATCGATATTGGCGAGGCCTTAGCAACCGAGTGGCTGCCCGAGGTCCACACGGCTATCTTTGCATCGGCGACCATGACGGTTTCCAAGAGCTTTGAGCACTTTAACCACGCCGTCGGCCTCGATCGCATCGGCGCCTCGACATCATCGTCGCTGCACTTGGACTCGAGCTACGACTTCGATTCGAACATGGCTGTAGTCGTTGCGGGCGATATCCCCGATCCGCGCGATCGTGAGAGCTATCTTTCGGCGCTCGAGCGTGTGCTGGTCGACGCTCATCTTGCCATGGGCGGCTCGGTGCTCACGCTGTTCACCAATAGGCGTGACATGGAGGAGCTGTACGCTCGCGTCGAGCCCAAGATGGCTCGTGCGGGTCTGGAACTCAACTGCCAGCAGCGCAACTCGTCTCCTCGCCGTCTGCGCGATCGCTTTATCAACGAACCGACTTCGTCGCTCTTTGCGCTCAAGGCCTTTTGGGAGGGGTTTGACGCCAGCGGCGAGACGCTGCGCTGCGTCATCATCCCCAAGCTGCCGTTCTCGAGCCCCACAGACCCGCTCTCATGCGAGCGCAATCTGCGCGAAGACCGCGCTTGGGCGCGCTATTCGCTGCCCGAGGCCGTGCTCGAGGTCAAGCAGGCAGCCGGTCGTCTCATTCGCTCGTCGACCGATTGTGGCGTACTCATCTTGGCCGACCCGCGCCTGGTGACGAAGGGCTACGGCAAGAAATTCTTAACGTCGCTGCCCACGAGTTCCTATCAGCGCATCGAATCGGCACAAATCGGGCACTATCTACAGCTGTGGCGCGCACGCCACGAGCGGCGCCGCTAAAGCGGACAGACGAGGGATTTTGCCATATCGCACAGACGTTCTGACAGGGCGGGGTCATCCAAGATGCGGATGGCCCCGCCCGCTGCGATTACCTGGCTTAACAGCCAGCGTTCGGAGCCGTAGCGCACATTCACTGTTGAGCAGTCCGCCCCATTGGGTTCAATCGACATGATGCCGGGCCAGTCTAGGCGCTCTGCCAAGGCGCGCGGCATGAGAAGCTTCGCGTTCCGCTCCGCCTGGGCGAGGGAGTCGTGGAGGGTCGCGGGCTCCGGTGCGTGGCGCACGACGGAGTCGTCGGTCAAGACCAGGCCCTCGATTTTATCCATGCGATAGGTACGCTGCTCGTCGACCGCGACATCCCAGGCAATCAGATACGTTTGGTCGCCGTTTGTTGTGATGCGCAAGGGGTCGACCAAGCGCTCGCGCGCTTGTGTGTCATCCATCGAGCGATACGAGATGCGGCAGCGAACGCCGTCCCGAATGGCGCAGCTCAGCTGCTGCCAGTGCGATCCGTGGGAGACGGTGTCAAAGACGCGCTGGTTGTAGCCGAGCTCTTCGGGAAGAAGGGCGTGCCGTATTCGAGCCGCAGCTTGGGGTTCGATTCCCAATGATTCAAGTTCATGGTTGAGCACAGCGCCCTCGGCGGCACTCAGACGCAGGGGTAGCACGCGCCCCGCGTCACCGGTGAGGACCACGCACTCGCCGCGGCGTTCGCAGATAATGCGTGCGCCCGATTCTCGGTCCGCAAGCGTCGAGACGATCTCGAGAATCTCGTCGAGCGATGCCCCCGTGATATCAAAGCGGCTGCAAAGCTCGTCTCGTGTCATGCCATTCTCGCCGGCGGCGTAGAGGGCCTCCATGATGTCGATGGCGCGCGAGAGTCTTTGCTCGCTGGTGAGTTTACGCACGGGCATGCTCGTGCACCGTCCTTTCGATGAGGTGATTCCACGCCTGCTTGAGAGCATCGGGGGCGACGGGCCTCATGCCATCCATGGCATGGGCCATGCAAAACGAGGCTGCGGCTTCAAAGTCGCGCACGTCAACGGTCCAGGTCCAACCTGCTTCGGTGCGCATGAGTTCGCCTCGTCCGCGTGTGAGACCGCTGATCATATCGGCCTGCGCTTCACGCGCGAACGAGAACGTAGCCGCAACGGGTGGGCGGTCGGCAAAATCGAACTCAAAGAATAAGTAATCGTTGAGGTTGAAATCCGCAGGAATGGCGTAGGCTTTCGAAGGCCTCCAAGCGCGAATGATACGGTCGCAGCGGAATGTTCTGATATTGTCGGTGGCATTGTCGAGGCCGCAGAAGTATGCCGTACCCTCGCGTTCGAACATGCCGTAGACGCAAACGGTCCGCTTGCGTTGTTCACCGCGTCCGTTTTGGTACAAAAAGCGCAGCGCGCAACGCTCGGCAAAGGCACTCCATACCGCATCGACGGCGGGAGAGCGGCGGATCGGTGCCTCTCCTGTCGTCGACATGCCGGTGAGGTAGGCAATCTTGGAGCGAATGTCGGCAAGCGGTGCGGTAAAGGTGGATGAGCCTGCCGCGAGTGTCTGGTCGATGGCATTGAGCAGGATGTCGGCATCGTCTGCGGTGATGAGACCGCCCGCGGCAAACGTGTGCTCGCGGTCGATCGTCCACGCGCTCTCCTCGGTTTCCTGCGCTCCGGCAGCACGAACCTCCCTGATAACGATGCCGCGTTCGAGCAGCTTGTCGCGATCGCGGCGGAACTTGCGCTTGTCTGAGTCGATATTGCCCGAGCCGTACCCCAAATCGGAATCCAGGACGATTTGCTCGGTCGTCAGCGGTTCGGGAGAACTGTTGAGTACAAAGAAAAGGTTGAGGATGCGCTGAGCCGTTTTATCGAAACCGGGCTCGGGTGCCCCCTTTTTAATTGTCGCGGTCGCGTCGTTTGCCGTCATAGAATCCTCGCATGAGAAGGTCGTTTGATGCCATGATTTTAGTCCGATATGGAGATTAGGCTATATCCTTGTCCGCTCGCGGCGTTAAGATGGCCCGAATTCGGTCGTTTGCGCTCGCTCGGGGTATACTTTCGACTATATACGGTTCTAATGTGCATACATTGGGCCTATTTGTCGGATTATGGATGTGGAGCGCACATGGCGAACACCCAGAACTATATTAACCACCTGCTGCAGAACACCGGTATTACGCCGGCGTGCAGTGAAGAAGAGCGCCTGGCTGCCGAGGATATCGCTCAGATTTTCCGCAACCACGGCTTTGACCCCGAGGTGCAGGAATTTAATGCTCCCGCGCCCAGCAGGTTGGCGTTTGCCGTTACCGGTATTCTGGCGTTTGCCGGTGCCCTGCTAATGGGCATCGGCGGCGGTATCGGCTTGGTCGGCACCTTGCTGGCCATTGTCGGCGCCGTGCTCTACGTGCTCGAGCGCACGGGGCATCCCGTGGTTTCGCGCCTGGGAAAGACCGGTGTGAGCCAAAATGTCATCGCCTATCACAAGGCCTCGGGCCCGCTTGCGTCTCCGCGCAACCGCCCGGTCGTCGTGGTGGCCCACTATGATTCCCCCCGCGCCGAGCTCCTTGCTCGCGAGCCCTACGCTCCGTATCGCGCACTCATCGCCAAGCTCCTGCCTGTCGCCACGATCGCGCCCGCGGCTGTCGCCATCCTGCGCATCCTGCCGCTTCCCGGCGTGCTCAAGGTGCTGTTGTGGGTTGTCGCGATTTTGGCCTCCCTCGTGGCACTGGCCAACGCCGCCAATATCATCTCCAACCGTTTTGTGCTCCCCTACACGTCTGGCGCGGTGTGCAACAAGTCCTCTGTTGCCGCCATGCTCGGTGTCATGGACAACGTCGCCCCCTATCAGGGCGAAAACGAGTTCCCCGACGACATTCCATTCGATACCTATTTTGGCGAGCAGAAGCGTCGCGCCGAGGAAATGGCGCGCGCGGCGGCCGAGTATGCCGCGGCCCAGCAGCAAAACGACTACGGCAACACCATTGAATATGAGGAACCTTCCTACGATGAGGACGAGTTTGGCCAGCCGGTGGCGCCTGTCGACGCACCCGAGCAGGACGAGGCTTTTGATGGACAGATCGATGGTTTTGAGGGTGCCTCTGCCGACGAGACGCTGATCGGCGTTATCGCGCCCGAGGCTCAAGACCAGACCGCCCAGGCCGAAGTACCCACCGAGGAAACGTCCGCCGACGAGCCGGCGGAGGAGCCCGCGGTGGTCGAAGCCGCTGAGCCCAAGCCCAAGCTCTATCGCAATGCCGCCGGCAATATCCGCTTTGGTTCGGATGCCATCCGTGCGCTCGGCATGCTTCCCGAGTCCTGCGCGCTCGATTACGAAGAGGGCGAGGAGCCGACGTTTGAGCCGGAGCCTGCTCCCGTTGCACAGGAGCCTGCGCCCGCGGCCAATACGGCTGTTGCTCCCGCCGAGCCGGTCGCTGCCCCTGTTGCTGCCGCGGAGCCTGACGCAAAGCCCGCGCTCGATTCTGCAGCCGGTCTGGATATTCTGGCGCCTGCCGCTCCGGCACAGGTTGAAGCCGAGACCGCCGACGAAGACTATGACGAGTACCCGCAGCGCGTGTCCTATGAGAGTGACACCGATTTCTCGGCCGAGCTTCCCTCGACAACGCCCCATGCCGATATCGCTTCCGCGTTCTCCTCGATTGGTGCCAGCGCTTCTAGCTTCTTTAAGGGCGCCCTTGCGAAGGGCAAGAAGTTCGTCGACGACTTTGAGGAAAAGCGCGCCGCTGCCCGCGAGGCCGCTGAGCGGGAGGCCATCGCCCAGCAGCAGGCCGCCGAGGCCGAGCGTGAGCGTGCGGCACAGGAGTTCGAGCAGAGTGAGGCCGGGCAGCCGAAGCCTGTCGATGTCGCCGACGCCACGACGTCCTTCGAGGCTCCGCAGCCGACATCCGCAGACGTTGCCGAGGCTACGACGTCCTTTGAGGCGCAGCAGCCGGTCGATGGCACCATGTCATTCGATGCCACGATGACGTTTGAGAAGCAGGGCACCGCAATTGCCGAGCCCCTTCCCATCTCCGATGATGCCCAGGATGCCGCCGATGATTCGGTTGTCGACGAGGCCGATTCCGTTGAGGCCAGCGCACCCGAGCAGGCCGAGGCTCCTGCTATGGAGCAGGAGTCCCCTGCGATCGACGAGGCTCCCAAGACGGATGAGTCCAGGCCTTATTCTACGCAGATCTTTACCATGCCCGCGCCGAGCGACCCCGGTGCCACGGTGGCCAATGTCGCTCCCACGCAGGACGAGACAGTTGACTCCCTCATGGCGCAGATTTCGTCTCAGGTGCCTCCGCGCCAGCAAATGAATATCCCCGATCCGGCTTCCGCGCCTGCGCCCTCTTCGTCGCCGCTGGCCTCGGTCCCCGATCCGTCGCTGCCTTCGATGCAACAGGCCAACGTCGCGTCCCGCACGTCGCTGTTCGATCTTCCCGATCCTTCGGCACAGACAAATGATCCCTTTGCGACGGCGCAGGGCCCCGAGCCCACATCGGCACCGGTTGCGACCCCCATGCCTATCTCCTCGGGCGTGCAGCCGCTCGAGACCATCTCGGCTCCTGCTTCGACAGGCGCCAAGCCGCAGAAGCGTGGTCTGGGCGGCTTGTTCGGTCGTAAAAAGAAGAACGAGCAGGACAGCATGAGCGACTGGCTGGGCGTCGAGGACGATTACGATGCCAAGAAGTCTGGCCGCGGCATTGGCTCGTGGGATAACTTCGAGGATGACGATGACGGTTGGAAGGGCGGCGCCACCTCCTCCGATGGTGCTTCTGCCGAGGATATGCTCTCGGCTGTTGCCTCCATGGGTGACGATGAGCTGCTCGGCCATGATATCTGGTTCGTCGCAACGGGCGCGTCCGATTGCGACGGCGCCGGCATGAGGGCGTTTTTGGCCTCGCATCGTGACAAGCTCCGCGGTGTGTTCTTCATCAACCTCGAGTCTATCGGTGCCGGTAGGCTTTCGGTGGTGACGGTCGAGGGCGAGCAGCAGCTGTTTAAGGGCGATCGCCGCATCATGAATCTTGTCAGCAAGGTGTGTAAGTCGTTCCACGTCGATTGCGGTGCGTTCGAGATGCCCTATGCAAAAACCGATGCATCCGCAGCGCTCGAGGCGAGCCGTCGCGCCCTTACGATCGCCGGTGTGGACGGCCCGCGCCTTGCCTGCGCTCGCACCGAGGATGACCTGCCGTACAACGTCAATCCGACCAATATCGCTACGGTGTCCGAGGTCGTGACCGAGGTCATTCGTCGTTCGTAGACAGACCCGCTAAGGAGTCAGCGTGTTTTCGTACATCAAGCGCCATTGGCCCATCTATCTGATTTTGACCCTGATCGCTGTCGCATTGGGTTTTGGGGCCGCGTATGTCGTTGGCGTTAAGGGCTCGACGCCCGAGACGACAATGAACGAAGAGGTGGAGCAAGAGCAAAGTTTGGGTGCTGACGGTATTTCCGAGTCCGATCAGGCAGCCATCGATGGCGGTTCGTCATCTGCTGAATAGCCGATTTATCGTTTATGCCCAAGGCGGGCGAGCCGGGAGACTGGCTCGCCCGCTTTTTCGTCGTACTAGCGCCTCTTTGTGGCTGACCTAAGGCGAGCGAACCATATGGCTGCAGCGCCCGAGATCAGGAGTGCGGTGATGCATGCGGCGACGGGAACAGATCCCGTTGCCGGCAGGTTCTGAGGCAGGGTGCATCGTTGGATGACGCGGTCCTCATCATGCGCCTCGAGTTTATCGCCACCGCCGTTGCGGCAAAGATCGACGCGCGCGCTGTTGGCAAGTGCGGTTTGGGGCGTATAGGACGACGTTGCCTGCATATGCACGACTGCGCCTCGGGCATCCGAGTTAAGGACCGCCTTGGCATCGTCAAGATCGTCGTGTTCGTCTTTAAGGTCATCCCGGGTCCAAGAGTCCGCCTCACTTCTGGTTGTAAAGTCGGCGGCCACCGCACCGTATTCAAAACGGATGCCCGTGATGACGGCGTCGTCTGTAAGATCAATCTCTTTCGTATCGAGCGTGACGGACTTGTCCGTCGGGATATCTGCTTTCCATAGGTGCCACCCGTCGTAATCGACGAGACGCACATCGTCGCCCAGCAGCTTTGCAACCTCTTCCGTTTCGAGCCAAGGATTGTGGTGCCTGTCGTCAAGCGTTGCATTGACCTGCCTGCCCGTATCGCTTGTTCCTGCCGGAGACGTTCGATACCACACGTTGCACAGCCCGTTTAGATCACCGACCGCAATGGGGGTTTCAACGGCAACGAGTTTCGCTGCACCATCTTTGACGCACTCAAGGTCGTCGGTGATGGTTAACTCGTCGACCCAGGTGCTCGACTCATTTTTGGCGTCGATGGTATAGGAGAAGGCGCCTTGCATATTGGCCCGTGCATTGGCTCGGTTTTTTCCGTCGCCGTTGGCAACGAGTTTGCTTACGACTGGCTGTGCAATCTCTTGGCGCTTATCGACGCTTCCCCTGATCTCGATGGGGGTATCCTTCATGGGTACGGTTTGAACTTCTCCCGTGGCTTTTACTTCAAACGTTATCTCTTCGGCGAGGTCGTAGGTACGCGGAGACATCGTTTCGCGCAGGGTGTAGGTGCCGGGTGAAAGGTGCTCAATGTGGTGCGGTTTGCCGGATGAAGTCCAAGAATCGATTTCGTTGCCATTGGAGTCGCAGAGGACAAGCTCGGCGCCTGTCACTTCCTGACTTCCGGTAACGTCGACTTTGGAGACATCGATCTTGGTGTAGTCGTTGGAAACGTCAAGGCGCACTTCGATCACGGGCGTTTGCTGGTCAGCGTACGACAACTTCACAGTATGTGGGGTCGGGTTGAGCAGGTAACCTTCGGGCGCTTGTGCTTCGACGACCTCATAGGTGGCGGTACCGCATCCCAGCGAAAGATGGTCGACTCGCGCTTGCCCCCGTTCGTCGGTCGTAACGGTGGCGACGGTTTCGCCATCCAGGGCGACGATGCTGCCGTCGGTTCGCACGATGTCGCCGTCAGCGCGGATGTCAAACGTGGCCCCAGCGAGGGCGCGCCCATCTACAGCATCCGTCTTAATGATTTCGATGCTTCCGGTTGCGGCGTCGTCATAGAACGAGGCGACGGCGACCGGTGTCAGATTTCTGTCGGCGGGAATCGTTATCTCCAGGTCTTCTCCGCGCAGATACGGTTCCTTGGCCGATGCCTCGTGCACGTAGTATGTTCCGGGATGAAGTGATTCGGGCAGCGTGATGGCGCCGGTTGCATCGGTTGTGAAGGTATTCATTACATTGTGGGCCGGATACCAACATGTTTGCGAGACGGGCTCGTGGTGGCTATCGAGCAGCTGGAACGTAAAGCCGGCAAGTGGTACGGTGCCGCCGGTCTGAGCATCGCGCTTTACGATTTGAAGGTGTGTCGATAGGGCATGGTTGTCAATGATGTACTGAAGCTCGGCGCCGTCTGCGGTCTGCTCTGCTGTGATGGTCCATTCCCCTGCTTGCTTAAATCCTTCTGGTACCGTTTCTGCAACCTCGCGAACGGTGTAGCCCGCGCGGTCGTAGGGAATGGAACCGTGAGCGCCGGCAGGTCGCTTGCCTGCGCCAAACCATGCTTCGGGCTGGTCTTTGGTGGAGGCAAAGCCATAAACGTTTGTGGTCAACGTGCCGACGACTTGTTGGGAGCTATTGCTGACAACTTCAAAGACGACGCCTTCCGCCGGCTGCTCAAGGCCGGACTCATCGTTGTCGCCATGGTCCTTAAACTTCGAGATTTCAAGGTCAAAGGCGATGGGGATGTTGGGAATACGGCTTTCGAGCTCAACGATGCCCGTATCTCCGAGTTGCTCGGCACCGACGGTGTAGCTCCAGCTGTCGTTTGAAATCTGGTAGCCCTCGGGCGCTTTCGATTCGTAGATGGTAAAGGTGCCCAGAGGAACGTCATTGAGGATCGCCCGTCCGTTTTCGTCGGTCGTAAGGGTGCGAGTCCAGCCGGGAGTTGATTGCGAGACGCAGGCGAATTCAGCGCCCGCAAGCAACGCTCCAACCTGGGCGCCGGCATCCGTGGCGGCATCGATTTTTGCAATACGCAAGGTGATGGTGCCGGGCTGCTCGTTGACAGTGACATGTTCGCCGCTGTTTTGTGTGGTGAAGGTTATTCGGTCGCTTCGAGGGATATAGCCTGCCGGGGCTTTGGTTTCGACCAGGTAATATGCCGTATTGGGCAAAAGTGTTGCTTGTGCACGCCCGTTTTCGTCCATCTGGATAGTGCCGACACGTGCATCGCCCGCACTTTCAAAGATATCGAAGGTTGCGCCACCGAGTCTGTAGGTGTCGTTACCGGCGGTGATGTCAGCCTGGGACGATTGTTTTTGGAAAGATACGGAGACGGCGGGCAGAACATAGAGCATGTCCTGGTGTCGACCCTCGCCCGAGACCGGGCCGTGATAACGCCTGGCTCGATGTGGGGCTGCCTTAATGGATCCGGACTTGGCGCTGTCGTAGAGCCAACGTGCAGCCGCTACGGCCTCGGCGTTTTCGTAAAACCTACCGCTCCTGGCAACTCCCTTGCTATTTGTATACGAATAGGTGCCGTCGGGGCGTGTGGTTCCCTTGAGCATCCACACGGCAATCTGGGTGGCGGCACGGGCGAGATCGGGCGACAGATTGTGGCCGCCAAAGGATGTGCTGGAGGGGTATCCGTGACAGACGATGGCGGCAAATTCGTCATCGAGCCATGTCCAGCCCTGGTTGTATGTGCGCCATGGCCCTCCCGGCTTGCTGGGGCCGGGGCAGTCTTGATTCATGCAGTATGAAATCGAAGTGTCCTGTGCCTCGTATTTACCGACACCGAAGGGGCCGCAACCGTCGCTTATGGTGCGGAAATTAAGGGCGTCACTCCCGTCGACGGCGAATGCGGCCCCTGGGGCCAGACAGCCGATCAGAAAAAAGAGGAGCAGGAGCAGCGGACCTGTTGCGATTGCGCTGTGGACAGAGTGCGTGGGTGCGTTGGACATGGCTGCTCCTTATCCCTCGTGCGCCGCACGGGGAGGCCGCGGCGCTTGGGATGAGGCTACCGCCATGGTTCATGCGGGTAAGTACCAGAAGCCGACCAAAAGCTTGCCCGATTTCTGACAAATCGAGCTCAAATACAACAATCAGATAAAAGCGCAGGTAGAAGATGATAAGAAAAGAACGACAGAGGTCCTCATCTCCACAATTGGCGCGGTTTTCAAACGATTCTCCACAGCTAAAACAAGCATCGACACCCTTGTATCGAACAAGACAACCGCGTTATACTATCCCCCACATATGCGGGCATCGCCAAGTGGTAAGGCATCAGCTTCCCAAGCTGACACTCGCGGGTTCGAATCCCGTTGCCCGCTCCAGTAAAAAGCACAAGCACGGCAGCGTTACGCTGCCGTGCTTTTTACTACCAAGTGCCGGGATTCGAACCCGCCAGGGTGCGAGCGTAAAGCAAACGCGAAGCGTTTGTAGCGAGCAGGCGAAGGCGCCGGCAGGCGCCTGAAGCCGGTGCGTATTTGCGAAGCAAATACGCGGACGTCCCGTTGCCCGCTCCACCGAGCACGGGAGACATGGGGACGGCCAATTCAACAAAGTCTTCCCACGCGGCTTCGTGAATCCGAGTGGATCGCCCGCAGCCGGTGCGTATTTGCGAAGCAAATACGCGGACGTCCCCATGGCCGCTCCTGTTTCAAAATGTTAGGTTAATGCCTGCTGCCCATACTCGCGCCCACGCACGGTACAATGGTTGGGTTACGACCAACGTGCCAATAACCAAAAAGGAGCCGCTATGATCGATCGCTATACCCGCCCGGAGATGGGACACATCTTCTCCCTCGAGAACAAGTACGCCATTTGGCAGGAGATTGAGGTCCTGGCCTGCGAGGCTCAGGCGGAGCTCGGCAAGATCGGTATTTCCAAAGAAGAGGCCCAGTGGATTCGCGACCACGCCAACTTCGAGAAGGCGAAGGTTGACGAGATCGAGGAGGTCACGCGCCACGATGTCATCGCCTTCCTGACCAACATGAAGGAATATATCGACGCCGATGTTCCCGAGGGCGAGCCCAAGCCTAGCCGCTGGGTTCACTACGGTATGACCAGCTCTGACCTGGGTGATACGGCTCTGTGCTATCAGCTTACTCAGGCGTGTGACCTGATTATCGAGGACGTTAAGAAGCTCGGCGTGATCTGCAAGCGTCGTGCCTTCGAGGAGCGCAATACGCTCTGCGCCGGCCGCACCCATGGCATCCATGCCGAGCCGATGACCTTCGGTATGAAGTTTGGCTCTTGGGCATGGGAGCTCAAGCGCGATCTCGATCGTCTTGAGGATGCTCGCAAGAACGTTGCCTTCGGTGCCATCTCCGGTGCCGTCGGCACCTACAGCTCCATCGAGCCGTTCGTCGAGGAGTATGTCTGTGAGCACCTGGGCCTGGTCCACGATCCGCTGTCCACGCAGGTCATCAGCCGCGATCACCACGCCTACCTTGCCGGCGTGCTTGCCACTACAGCGGCCACCTGCGAGCGCATCGCGACCGAGGTCCGCAACCTGCAGAAGACCGATACGCTCGAGGCCGAGGAGCCGTTCCGCAAGGGTCAAAAGGGCAGCTCCGCCATGCCGCACAAGCGCAATCCCATCACCATGGAGAAGGTCTGCGGCCTGTCGCGCGTCGTGAAGTCCAACGCTCAGGTCGCCTTTGACAACGTTGCCCTGTGGCACGAGCGCGACATTTCGCACTCTTCCGCCGAGCGTGTCGCCCAGGCCGATAGCTTCATCGCGCTCGACCACATGTTCCAGTGCCTCATTCGCGTTATCGACGGCCTGCAGCTGTATCCTGCTCGCATGATGGCCAACCTCAACAAGACCCGCGGCCTCATCTTTTCCTCTAAGGTGCTGCTTGCCCTCGTCGATACGGGCATCACCCGCGAGGACGCCTACGTTATCGTGCAAGAAAACGCCATGGCCACCTGGCACGAGGTGCAGGATTGTGTCTCCGGCCCCACCTTTAAGGAGCGTCTCGAGGCCGATCCGCGCTGCACCGTTAGCCAGGAAAAACTCGACGAGATCTTTGATCCGTGGGACTTCCTCACCCGTATCGACACGGTCTTCGACCGCCTGGAGCAGCTGAACTTCGAGTAGGGCTAGCCTAATTCGACCGCTTGCGGATGCATTTCAACCTTTGGCGCCTTGCCCATCTTGGGTGAGGCGCTTTTTTATTGCCGGCTCAGCCCCGGGTATAAAATGAAATCCGACTGCTGTTTCGATGAAGGGAGGCGCGTGCCCGGACGCATCAAGCGAGCCGCCATCGTCTCGCTTACGCTCATACTTCTTGTTGCCGTCTGTGCGGGCGTCCTGACGTATACCGTTCGAAGCAGTTCTTCCTCCCCGAACGAAGCCGACAAAGACCTCCCGGTGCTCAAAATCGGCGTTACGGATAACGACCCCTATGTGTATGTCGATACCACGGGCGATTACGCCGGTATCGATATCGACATCGCCCGCGAGGCCTGCAAGCGTGCGGGGATCAAGCCGCAATTTATCGACATATCTTGGAATGACCGCGATCGCCTACTCAAAAACGGCGATATCGATTGCCTGTGGTGTGACTATTCTCCCTGTTATCGTGAGGATAAGTATTACTGGACTGAGCCGTATTTGACCCTGACGGTTTCGGTCGCCGCCAAGAAAACGAGTGGCATCAAGTCCTTGGCGCATCTCGATGGAAGCAAGACCGTTGCGGTGATTGCGGGCTCGGTGAGCGAACGCCGATTGCTCGCAGGGGATCTGGAAATCTCGCCGGACGTGCAAATCAAATCGTATGGTTCTGCCGAACTCTGCAAAGCCGCCCTCGCCAAAGGGTATGTCGACTGTTGGATGGCGGACGTTCAGTCGCTTGATCGACTCGTCGCCCAGTATCCCGGCGTTTATCGTGTGTTCGCCGACAACGTTATGACGGTTGACCTGGGCGTCGCGTTTGATGATAGCTATGAGGGGGAGTGCGTCAAAAACCTCAATACCGCGCTGTACGATATGGATCGAGACGGCACGATAGAGCGCATTGTGGACAATTACAAGGCAGGAGCGACGACAGGCGGGCAAGGAGCGGAATCATGACAAATGACGAGCGCCGCTTTCGCCGAAAGAGTTTAGCCGCAGTGGTCATCGGCATCGTGGCCAGCGTTGCCCTACTGAGTCTGCTCTATATAGTCGGCACGCATCGCTGCCTTGATAAAACGCTTGGGTTCGGCCAGGAAACCATGGTGCTTTTAAAAAATGCCTGCGAAAAATATGACCGATATGAACAGGGAAGAAAAACCGAGGCGACGCACAATTTGGATGCGGCGCTCGAGTCGTTTGCGACGTTCTTGCCGCCTGATCGATTTGAAGTCAACGACGATCTGGTCGAGGAATATGTCCATACCGAGAGCCTTTCGGGAATGTTGGTCATGGACGCCGATGGTCATATGGTCGCCCATTACGATATCGACGGCCGCGATCCACTCATGCTGTGGCGAGAGGAGCTGGCCTGTTCGTCGGTCGCATCCATGTATCGAGGCTCCAAAGTGTCCTACTCGACTGTCGTTGAGCGTCGCGGTGTCGACTTTGCCGTGAGTGCCGTTCCATACGGTGATGGGGTGGCGTTGGGATATCGATCCCTTGCAGCTGAGCCCGCCGATGACTATTCGTACACGATCGCCGACGTCCTTGTGAACAACACGTTCCATCAGAGTCCAACGGTGCTTGTGATGCGCGATGCGCAAATCATTTCCTCAAACGATTCGACCGTCGATATAACCCTTGCCCGGCTTCTTGCCGATAGCGGAATTGACTGGAAAGACGAGGGCATAACGCGTATCGAATATCGGGGGACTACCTTATATGCCGTGCGTGCGGCATATAAGGACTACCGCCTGTTTGCGCTGTATCCCAAATCCGAGGTCATGTCTGACAGGATTTCATTTGTCGCCGTCGGCGTCTTGGCATGCCTTGCGTTTTGGGTCGTGGTACTGTTGGCTCGAAATATCGTTGACCACCGCAATTTGGTCGAAAAGGATAAACAGCTCGGCATTATCAATGCCATAAGCGCCGTCTACGATTCGACCTTCCTTTTGCATCTCGACACCCTCGAGATCGAGGGAATCAATATGTCACCAGCGATAGCGAAGATATTTGCCGAGCACAACGAGGCATATGACTTTATGGACACGGTCTGCCGGGATATCGTGAGCCCCGAAAGCCGCGAAGCGGTTGTGGGACTCGTAGATATAAGTACGCTTCGAGAACGTATGGAGGGCGTGCCGTACTTGACTGCGGAGGTGCGAGATTGCCGGGGTGCTTGGTACTCGCTGCAGGTTGTTCCCCAACACCGTGATGAGCAAGGGCGGCTGGAATCGGTTGTCGTGGCGACGCTCAACATCTCGATGGCCAAGCATGCCGAGGAGCTGTCATACCAAGATAAACTGACGGGGCTTCGCAACCGCAACTATCTGGAATCGCGTGGAGATAGCCTGGTAAACGAGGACTTGCCAGTGAGCGTGATTATGGTGGACTGTAATTATCTCAAACGGACCAACGACATTTATGGTCACGAGATGGGGGATGAACTGCTGCGACGGACGGCGTCCGTGCTGCGGCGGGTGGCTGGTGCGGATTACCTGCCGATGCGCGTTGGCGGCGATGAGTTTTTGCTGGTTTGCCCCCATACTGACAACGAGTCTGCGCTCGGGCTGGAACAGGATCTTCGTCTCGGTCTTGCCGCGGTAAGCGATGAGACCCTGACGGTCAGCGCATCGATTGGCGTGGCGACTGTCGAGACGGCTGGAAATACGCTGGCCGATGTATATCGCGTCGCCGACCACAATATGTATCGGGAGAAGCGCATGGTCCACGTACAGGGCGCGGACTGCTAATCTTGCCCCCACTAGTCCAAGCATCGTAGGATGTTGAATCGGTGCTTGCGATAATAAGTCGGTCCAGGCGGGGATAATAGACGTCTGAAATTTCTTTCTGAGAGGGGATCTCAATGATTAGTTTTGACTACAAGCCTCAGGGTGTATGCTCTCGCAATATTCACCTCAATCTCTCTGACGATGGCAGCAAGGTGCTGGGCGTCGAGTTTACCGGCGGCTGCGATGGCAACCTCAAGGCCATCTCCAGGCTGGTCGAGGGCGCTCCCGCCGATCGCGTAATCGAGGTTCTCGCCGGTAATACCTGCGGTATGAAAAAGACCT
>CABRGB010000013.1 GCA_902470345.1 uncultured Collinsella sp. | reverse complement strand
CGTATACCGGCAATCCGGACCTGTTCATCTCGGTGGACGTGCCGGTCGTCGAGCGTCTGAACAACTCAGCTGAGGTGCTCCGCCGCTCGTCTCATGTGGTGTGCTTCGATCACCATCCGGCGCGTGAGGAATTTGCCGAGCTGAGCCTGAGGTGCGTCGGCGCCGCGGCCTGCGCCATGATCATCGACCGCTTTTTAGACAATTGCGGCATTGTGGCTCGCGATGGTGTCGCGACCTGCCTGCTGTGCGGCCTGGTGACCGATACCGGTCGTTTTCAGTACCAAAACGCCGATGCCGCTGCGTTCCATGCCGCCTCGCGCCTGGTTGCGCACGGTGCCGATCCGGCGCGTGTTGCGCTCGAGGTCTACCAGAGCATGCGCGTGGAGTTCTTGCATCTCAAGTCCATCGTTATGGGCCGCATCAAAACAGTGGCGCACGGTCGCGTGGCATATAGTTATGCGTACCAGAGCGACCTCGAGGCCTGCGGCGTCACTTCGGATGAGTGCGACGGCCTGGTCGATGTGGTGCGTTCGGTGATGGGCGTGGAGGTCTGCCTGTTCCTGAAGGGCATTGAGGGCGATACCAAGGTACGCGGTAACCTGCGCTCCAAGGGCGACCTCGATGTGTCCGAGATCGCTGCCAACTTTGGCGGTGGCGGGCATCATGCCGCCGCCGGCTTTTCCAACAACGGAACGATTCGCGAGACGCTCGCCGTGGCACTTCCCATGCTGGCCGAGCTGGTGGGGGAGGATCCCGCTTCGGTGACCGTCGAGCTCTAACATTTTGGATGGTACATGGCTCGTCGTACGCCTTCTCAATTGAATATGCTGCTCGCCGTCGATAAGCCGGTGGGCTGCACGTCCCACGACGTGGTATCGCAGTGCCGACGCGCCCTCCATGAGCGACGCATCGGCCATGCCGGTACGCTCGACCCCATGGCCTCGGGTGTCATGGTGGTGGGCGTGGGCCAGGCGACCCGTCTGCTGGGCATGCTAACCCTCGATACCAAAAGTTATGTCGCCGACATTTCGTTTGGTGTCGAGACGAATACCGATGACGCGGAGGGCGAGGCCGTTCGCACGGTGCCCGTTGCCCCCGAGCTGCACGATCTCGCTTACGCCCGTAAGCAGCTGGCCGCTATGCTTGGCCCGCAGTTGCAGGTGCCGCCAGCTTTTTCGGCCATCTCGGTCAATGGCGTTCGTGCCTATAAGAGTGCTCGCGAGGGCAATGCGGTAGACTTGCCTCCGCGCCCCGTCGAGGTCTATGCCGCCGACCTGATCGCCGTGAGCGGCGAGGGCGAAACGTGCGTCTGGACCGTGGCCTTTTCGGTAAGCAAAGGCACCTACATTCGTGCGCTTGCTCGCGATCTGGGTCGCGCCTGCGATAGTGCTGCGCATATTTCCGCGCTGCGCCGTACGGCCTCCGGCGTGGTTTCCATTGGCGCCTGTCATGCGGTTGAGGAACTCTCTGCCGAGTCCGCTGTCGGCTTCGCTCTGGATCCCATCGCCGCCCTTGGTGCCACGCGTGTCGATTTGCCGGGTAATCTTGCAGACGACCTGCTTTGTGGTCGCCGCATTCCCGTTGAACGCGCGCTTGCGGATTTCGATATGGCGAAGGCGCCGTTCGCGCTCGTGCTCGATGGGGGATTGAAGGCGCTTGCTCGTATCGAGGGCGGCCGCTTTGTGATGGAGCACGTCTTTCCGCAGGCGATCGGCGGTGTTCGATGATGCTGGCGCCTCACGAGCTCGCGCGTATCTTTTTCGCGGGTGAGTTGGATGAGGCCCCTATCGTTTCTGCCGATGCATTTGATGGGTGCGAGTTCTTGGGTGCCGCTTCAATCGCCATTGGCGTGTTTGATGGCGTACATCGTGGGCACCAAGAGCTGATCGATGCGGTTATTCGCGATGCGCATGATCACGGCAGCAAAGCGGTCGTGATTACTTTCGATCCTGACCCGGACGTCGTGGTGAGTCCTTCGCCCGCTCAAAAATTGATGACGACGGCTGACCGCCTGCATGCCCTGGCCCAAACCGGGGTCGATGCGGTGGTGGCCGTTCCCTTTACGTCTGCCGTGGCGGCACTCGACCATGTCGGGTTTCTGGCGCTTTTGTCGCGCGTTGTCGACATTCGCTCCATTCGTGTCGGCAGCGACTTTAGGCTCGGCCGCGGCGGCGCTTCGGGCGTTGCCGAGATGCGCGCCTGGGGCACTGAGCGTGGGGTTGACGTTTACGGTCACGACCTGCTCTGCGTTAACGGGCAGACCGTCTGCGCCACGCGCGTCCGCCATGAGCTGGGTCAGGGTCATGTGGAGCTGGCTGCCGAGCTTCTCGGCCGTCCCTATATGCTGCGCGGCGTTGTGGCGGCTGGCCGTCACGAGGGCTCCGACATGGGCTTTCCCACGGCAAACATCCAGGTGCCCGACGGCATCCAAGTGCCTGCCGATGGCGTCTATGAGGGTCTGGTGCTGGTCGACGATACCGTATGGCCCGCTGCCGTTAATGTCGGCCTGCCGCCGACCTATGCCGATGATGCCGCCTCGGCGCATCTCGAGGCCAACTTGATCGGCTATGCGGGCGACCTGTATGGCGCTTCCGTGTCGCTGGCGTTTACGCGCTGGCTGCGGCCGTCTCGCGTGTTCGATTCCCTGGACGAGTTGATCGCGACCGTCGAGGGTAATATCGACGATATCCGTCATAACTTGGGTGAGCAGGGGGTGAGTATCCGTGATTAGCGATGAGGAAAAAGATCAGGTACGCGCGGCGTCGGACCTGGTTGCCATCGTGCAGGAAACGGTTGAGCTCAAGCCCCGCGGCCATGAGTTTTGGGGCTGCTGCCCGTTTCATGGCGAAAAGACCCCCTCGTTTCACATTATCCCTTCAACGCAGGTGTGGCACTGCTTTGGCTGCGGCGAGGGCGGCGACGTCTTTACCTATATCATGAAGCGCGAGAACCTGAGTTTTCCCGAGTCGATCCGCTATTTGGCTGATCGTGCGGGCATTGAGCTGCACGATACCGGTGCGCAGCGCGATCGCGGCACCAAGCGTGCCCGCATCTATGACCTGTGCGCCGAGACGGCTCAGTTCTACCACACCATGCTTATGCGCGGTAAGGACAGCCGTCCGCGCGAGTACTTTGCCAGCCGCGGCATGGGCGGAGATGTCTGTCGCCGCTACTGCTTGGGCTTTGCGCCGGGTCGCAACGCGCTGGTTTCGCATCTGTCTCAAGCGGGCTTTACCCCGCAGGAGATGATCGACGCCAACGTGGCCGTGAGCCGCGGGCGCGGACAGCTTGCCGACCGTTTTTACGACCGTGTGATGTTTCCCATCTTTGATGAGCAGGGTCACAATATCGCCTTTGGCGGGCGCATCATGGGCGATGGTCAGCCAAAGTACCTCAACACGGCCGAGACGAGTGTGTTTCATAAAAAACGAAACCTCTATGGCTTTAACTGGGCCAAGGAGTTTATCGTCGCGCAGGATACCGCCATCGTGGTGGAGGGCTATACCGACTGCATCGCCTGCTGGGAGGCGGGGATCAAAAACGTCGTCGCCACGCTGGGCACAGCGCTGACGGAACATCACGTTAAGACGCTCACCCGCTTTGCCAAGCGCATTGTATATATGTTCGATGGCGACGCCGCCGGTCAAAAGGCCGCGCGTCGCGCGATTCAGTTTATCGAGCAGGATTCAATGGACCTTCGCTGCGTGGTGCTGCCCGACGGCAACGACCCCATGGAGTTCATCACGGCGCATGGCGGCCAGGAGCTTCAGGCGCGCATTGACGTGGCCGAGCCCCTCATGGACTTTGTCTACCGCTCGCTGCAGGAGTCGAGCGACATTACCACACCGGGCGGTCGCGCCAAGGCGCTCGAGGACGCGCTGACGCTCATCTATCCGCTACGTGACAGCTATATGATCGACACGTACTTTATCCAGATTGCCGATCTGTTGGGTTTGGACCTGGAGACCGTGCGCGCGAGCTCGGGCCGTGTGTTTCGCGATGTCGCCAAGCGTGAGGATGCGGAGCGCCGGCGTGAGCAGAACTACGAGCGTCAACGCGCGCAAGCTGAGCGCGCGGGCAGCGCGGGCGGTCGGGCGTCTGGTTCGCAGGGGACGTCTCGCGGTGCCTGGGCCGCGGGCGTGACGCCGCCGGTGTCCGCATCGGTCGAGGAGGACCCGTACGACTACGTTCCGCTTGATGCCTATGAGGCCGCGCCGGTGGAGGTCAATGAGGATCTGCCGCCAATCGATGTGCCAGCGGGGATGGAAAGCGCTGCGCCCGTTGCCGATAGTTCAAGCGCGGCGGCAGCTCCGTCGATGCCGATTGTTTTGACCGATCTGGAACGGAAATCCCTGGCGGGGGAGCGCGAGCTGCTGACGATGCTCACCAGCTACCCCGATCTGTTCCGCACGTATGCCGATCGCATTTGTTCTATCGAGTGGGTCGACCCACGTCATGAGTCCATTGCGTGGGCCGTGCTGGCAACGCCGCCGGGAACCGATCCTGTGGCATGCATGGATGCGGCGCGGGCGGTGTGTCCCGAGGCGGCGTCGCTTGTCAGCGCCGGGCGCATCTCGGCGACGAGCAAGCACCCGACCGAGACGAACATCGTCTTTATGCTCGATACGCTCGAGCTCTACACTATCAAGCGTCGCATGCGAGCCGCGCAGGCAAAGTTGCGTCAGGACCGTTCGCTCGACGATGAGGCCCGTCGCGTGCTGACTGTGCAGGCGGTGCAAGATTCACAGCGCCAGCGCGAGCTCCAAAAGTCGATCGGAGGCGTGGCCGACCCGTTCCGTTTGATCGGTTTGGAGACCGCGGGTGCCGATCAGGCCTAGATGTTGTGGTCAACCAGCGTATTCTCGCCTATATCCTGTCTTTATTTTGGGTATAGAGGTCTACGTGTGTGCTAAAGTATTGAGTCCTGTGGACTACGAAGGGAGAATCTGTGCCAAAAAAGACTGAGAGCACGGGTACTGGGCTGGAATCCTACGTTGCAAAGCTCATGGGCAACGGCTCAAACAGGACTTCGGTAACCGAGGACGAGATTCAGGTCGCCCTGAAGGATATCGATGTCTCCGATGAGCAGCTCAACGCGGTGTATTCCGCGCTGCGCAACAGCGGCATCCAGATTATCTCCGCGAGCGGAAACGACGACGCCCCGATGGACGTCGACGATGACGATAACGATACCGACGATTTCGACGATGACGAGCACGATTCCGGCTCGCTTGACGATCACGAGCTTAAGATGGCCCGCCAGGCCGATGCCGAGATGGGCTCTTCCAAGAGCAAGAAGAAGCGCACCGTGCGCACGTCTCGTTCGCGTTCGCGCGTGCGCGGCATCGATGCCTCCACGGTGATGCTGACCGGCGACCCGGTTCGTATGTACCTCAAGGAGATCGGTAAGGTCGACCTGCTGACCGCATCTGAAGAGGTCGATCTGGCCATGAAGATCGAGGCCGGTCTCGAGGCTACCGAGAAGCTCGAGGCTGCCGATGCAGGCGAGATCGAGCTCACTCGCGCCGAGATGCGTCGTCTTACGCGTATTGAGAACGTTGGTCTTGAGGCCAAGCAGGCACTCATCAGCGCAAACCTGCGTCTGGTCGTCTCGATCGCCAAGCGCTATGTCGGCCGTGGCATGCTGTTCCTGGATCTGATCCAGGAGGGCAACCTCGGTCTGATCCGCGCCGTCGAGAAGTTCGACTACCAGAAGGGCTTTAAGTTCTCCACGTACGCCACGTGGTGGATCCGTCAGGCCATTACGCGCGCTATTGCCGACCAGGCCCGTACCATCCGTATTCCCGTGCACATGGTCGAGACCATCAACAAGCTCGTCCGCGTGCAACGCCAGCTCCTCCAGGATCTGGGTCGCGACCCGACCCCTGAGGAGATCGGTGCTGAGATGGACATGGGCGCCGACCGCGTCCGCGAGATCCAGAAGATTTCGCAGGAGCCCGTGTCGCTCGAGACTCCGATCGGTGAGGAAGAGGATTCCCAGCTGGGCGACTTCATCGAGGACTCCCAGGCTATCGTTCCGCCCGATGCCGCCAGCTTCTCCATGCTGCAGGAGCAGCTCACCCAGGTGCTCGATTCGCTTGCCGATCGTGAGCGCAAGGTTATCGAGCTGCGCTTTGGTCTCGTCGACGGACACCCCCGCACGCTCGAGGAAGTCGGTCGCGAGTTTGGCGTCACGCGCGAGCGTATCCGCCAGATCGAGTCCAAGACCCTGGCCAAGCTCCGCCACCCCAGCCGTAGTAGCAAGCTCAAGGACTACATCGAAAGCTAGTCAAGCAAGAAGCGCCCTCAAGCACACCCGCTTGGGGGCGCTTTCATGTAGTCATTGGGGACGTCCTCAATGACTAGGTCGGAAAAATTCTCAAAAAAGTTCTTGCCCTGAGCTGATTCGTCCGTATAATAAACTTCGTTGCTTGAGAGCACGTACCTATTCCTCGGTAGCTCAATGGTAGAGCACGCGGCTGTTAACCGCGCTGTTGTAGGTTCGAGTCCTACCCGGGGAGCCAGAATTTCTCAGCCCATTCCGCTGGGCTTTTAAATTCCTCGGTAGCTCAATGGTAGAGCACGCGGCTGTTAACCGCGCTGTTGTAGGTTCGAGTCCTACCCGGGGAGCCAGGTTGTAAAACCCGTCGCTTATGCGGCGGGTTTTTTCATGCCGCGATCGCCTGGCGCGAACGTTGCCGTATCAACATTTCGTGTCGAGGATGTAATCCCGGGACCCACCACCTCAACATGGCGCGCTCGTTGTAGAATATTGCAATGATTGCTCCCACGAGATGGTGCCGCGAGCACCAGATAAGGAGATTCTTGTGTCTGAGACCATTAACGGCAGCCTGAGCGTCTCGAACGACGTTATTGCCGATATTGCCGGTTATGCCGCGATGACCTGCTACGGCGTCGTCGGTATGGCCGAACAGCTGCAGGGCGCCGAGAGCGTGCGCTTGCTTGCCGGCCAGCGCCTCCGCAAGGGCGTGCTTGTTTCCGCCGACGAGAACGGCCTCACGGTCGACCTTCACGTCGTGCTCGAGAACGGCGTCAACATGAAGTCCGTCTGCCACAATCTTTCGAGCTCCGTCGCCTTCACCCTGCAGGAGATCGCCCAGATCGATCCCGCCAGCCTTAAGATCGGCATTCACATCGACGCGCTCAAGAGCCGTCTGAACTAGCATCCGAATACGGAGATTTCACTACCCATGATTGCAAAGACCATTCGCACCTGTTTTCCGATCGCTGCGGCTGCCGTTTCCGAAAAGGCCGAGGAGATCAACAAGCTCAACGTCTTCCCCGTACCCGACGGTGACACCGGCACCAACATGTCGCTCACGCTCGCCTCGGTGACCAAGGAGCTTTCCGCCCTTCCCGCCGATGCCGACAT
The DNA here is from genome assembly GCA_902470345.1 of uncultured Collinsella sp. Taxonomy (GTDB): domain Bacteria; phylum Actinomycetota; class Coriobacteriia; order Coriobacteriales; family Coriobacteriaceae; genus Collinsella. The sequence continues at coordinate 30,042 of CABRGB010000013.1, read as the reverse complement.
GGAGGCCATTGCTGGCGCCATCACCCACGGTTCCCTGATGGGCGCCCGCGGCAACTCCGGTGTCATCACCTCGCAGATTCTGCGTGGCGTGGCCGAGGGCCTTGTCTCTGCCGATGAGCCCATTACGTCCGCCAATATCGCCTTCGCCTTCCGTCGCGCCGTCAAGGTTGCCTTCCAGGCTGTTCGTAAGCCTATCGAGGGTACTATCCTCACGGTCCTGCGTGATGTTTCGACCAAGGCAGACGAGTGCGAGAAGAAGAAATTCTCTGCCGAGGATGCGCTCGACGCCATCGTCGTCGAGGCCTATCAGTCCGTCGCCCGCACGCCCGACCTGCTGCCCGTCCTCAAGGAGAACGGCGTGGTCGACTCCGGCGCCTTTGGCTTTGCCATCTTCTTGGAGAACTTTGTTGCCGCCGCTCTTGGCCGCAGCACCGTTGTCGAGGATTTCTCCGCTACGTTTGATTCCGCCGGCTCTGCCCGCGACGCCGCCCTCGATCGCGTTGAAATCGAGGCCAACGACGACTGGGAGGGCTCGGAGTTCCGCTACTGCAACGAGTTCCTCTTTAAGGCCGACGCCCCGTTTGACGAGGACGAGTGCCTGAAGTTCCTGGGCTCTATGGGCGACTGTGAGCTGCTCGTGGGCGCCTACCCCGACTACAAGATCCACGTGCACTCCAACACCCCCAACCTGGTGCTCGAGCACATGCTTCAGCTTGGTCAGATCTATGAGGTCTTTATCCACAACATGGAGATGGAGGCCCACGACCGTACCGCCAAGATCCACGAGGACCAGGAGAAGGCCGCCGAGCCCGCGAAGGCCCTGGGCTTTGTCGCCGTTGCCGCCGGTTCCGGCGAGGCCGACATCCTCAAGTCCCTCGGAGTCGATGTGATCGTGTCTGGTGGCCAAACCATGAACCCCTCGACCGCAGACCTGCTGGGCGCCGTCGACCAGGTCAACGCGACCTCGGTCATCATCCTGCCCAATAACGGCAACATCCGCATGGCTGCCGAGGCTGCTGCCTCCGCCTGCACCGACAAGAAGGTCGCCGTCGTTCCCACCAAGACCGTCCCGCAGGCCTTCTCCGCACTGTTCGCGGTCCTGCCCGATTCCGAGCTCGAGGATGCTGTTGCCGCTATGGTCGATGCCATCAGCGAGGTCCGCGATGGCGAGGTCACCCGCGCCGTTCGCGACTCCAGCGCTTCTGACGGCTCGCCGATTCACTCCGGTGACGTCATGGGCATCATCGCCGGCTCCATCGATGTGGTCGGCTCCGACGTGAAGCAGGTCACGCTCGACTGCATCAACCGTATGCAGGAGGAAGAGGAGGGCGACGCGTTGACGATTCTGGCCGGCGAGGAACTGTCCGATGAGGCCTTCCAGGAGATCGTCGACGCTATCGAGGAGGCTCAGCCCGATCTGGAGATCGATGCCCATCGTGGCGAGCAGCCGCTCTATCCCGTGATCTTCTCGATCGAGTAGGCTCTGCCTATGTCCGAGCTGTGCTCCGTGCCGCGCGTCTCGGAGCGCTTTGCCCAGAGCAATGCGCTCGACGAGGATATCGCGCGACTCAAATTTGTTTCGGGTAAACGTGAGGAGGCCCTTCGCCGTCTGGGAATTCGGACGGTGGGGGACCTCCTCCTCCATATTCCTCATCGCTACCTGGACTTCACTCGCTCGTGGTCCATCGAGATGGCGCCCATCGGTACCGTGTGCACCATCATCGCCACCGTCGATCGTATTGTTCAAAAGCAGCCCCGTCCGCGTATGCAGGTGACTGAGGTCTCGCTCGTGGACGAGACGGGCGTGCTGCAAGTCGCCTTTTTTCGTCAGCCCTGGATTGCCCAGCAGTTCAAGCAGGGCGACCGCCTGGCCGTTATGGGCAAGGTCGAATTTGCCTATGGCTTTAAGCAGATGGCCTCGCCCCACTTTGAAAAGCTTGAGGACGGGCGCGCCGCCGGCACCATCCTGCCGGTCCACTACGTAAGTGACGGCGTGAGTCAGGCATGGATGCGCCGTATCGTGAGCGGTGCGCTCGAAGTGGTCGCCAATCCGTTCGATCCCATTCCCGCGCCGCTGCGCGCAAAGCGGAAGCTCATGAGCAATGCCCGTGCGCTGCGCTCGATCCACTTTCCCTCGAGCATGGCCGAGCGCGACATCGCGCGCCGGCGTCTTGCCTACGAGGAGTGTCTCTACTTGCAGCTCGCGCTGCGTCTGCGCAACGATGGCGGTATGGTCGACGTGGTGCCTTATGCGCATGCCGCGGGCGAGCATTTGACTGCGCTTAAACAGGCCCTGCCGTTTTCGCTGAGCGATGAGCAGGAGGCTGCATTTCAAGACATCCTGCATGACATGTGCGATGGCGGTCGCGTGATGAACCGTCTGCTGCTGGGCGACGTCGGTACCGGTAAGACCGCCGTTGCCGCCTGCGCACTGGCGGTTGCGGCCGATAGCGGCACCCAAGCCTGCGTTATGGCGCCCACGGGCGTGTTGGCGCGTCAATATGCCGATAAGACCGGCCCCTTGCTCTCGCAGGCTGGCATAACCTGGGCGCTCCTGACGGGCGCCACGCCGGCGGCCGAGCGTGAACAGATTCATGCGCGGCTCCAGTCTGGCGAGCTCGACGTGCTCTTTGGTACCCATGCGGTGCTTTCGGAGAACGTCACGTTCAAGCATTTGTCGCTTGTGGTGATCGACGAGCAGCACCGCTTTGGCGTGGGCCAGCGTAACGCTCTACGCGCAAAAGGCCCGGGTGCCGACTTGTTGGTCATGACTGCCACGCCGATCCCGCGCACGCTGGCGCTTTCGGTGTACGGCGACCTGGATACGAGCATCATCCGCCATCGTCCCGTTCCGGGTGCCGGCGTGACGACGCGCGTCCTCACCGAGTCGAGTCGCGACCTGGCCTATGGCGCCATTCGCGAGGCGCACGATAAGGGGCAGCAAGCCTACGTGATCTGTCCGCTCGTGGAGCCGAGCGATTCGGCCGATGAGCTCGAAGACGTACCCGGCATCGCTCGCGACGACGAAGGCCGCGTGACCGTGCCTGTGCCGCTGCACGATACGGCAACCGAGCTCGACCGACTGCGCCTTGCGTTGCCGGGGCTTACCATCGAGCGTCTTCATGGCCGCATGCCGGCGGGGGAGAAGGACCGGGTCATCGATGCCTTTAAGCGTGGCGAGATCGATGTGCTCGTCTCGACCACGGTGGTCGAGGTGGGCGTTGACGTACCCAACGCCACCGTCATGGTCATCGAGAATGGAGAGCGCTTTGGCTTGGCGGCCCTGCACCAGCTGCGCGGGCGCGTAGGTCGCGGCAGCGTGTCGGGAACGTGCCTGGTCATGACGCACTCCAAGGGCAACGGCGGCGCGTCGACGGCACAAGACCGCCTCCAGTCGCTCGAGAAGACCTCGGACGGCTTTACGCTCGCCCAGATGGACCTGCGTCTGCGCCACGAGGGCGAAATCCTGGGTTACCGCCAGCATGGCGGCGTGACCTTGCGTTTTGTTGACCTCGATGCCGACGAAGAATTGATCGAGTGGGCCCATTTGGACGCGGTCGAGCTCTTGCGGTATGCTTGCAACCTTGACTCCGTGGCGACGCGTCCCTTGCGCGATGCAGTCGCCATGCGGTATCGGCACATCTTTAAGGAGGTCAGCGGAGGATGAGAATCATCGGCGGCGAATGGCGCGGTCGTAAGATCGAGGAGCCCCGTGGTCGCGATGTCACCCGCCCCACGACCGATCGCGTGCGCGAGGCGTGCGCATCTATGGTCATGTCGGCATTCGACTTCGATCTGGACGAGGTCCGCGTGCTGGATGCCTTTGGCGGCTCCGGCGCCTTGGGCATCGAGATGCTCTCGCGTGGTGCCCGCTCGCTCACCACGTTCGAGATCGATCGCAACGCTGCTCGTCTGATTACCAAGAATATCGAGTCGCTCTGCCGTGACCGTGCGCCTTGGCGCGTGGTGACGGGTGACGTGCTGGCGAGCGCCTCGCGCGGCCGCGTGCCGGGCGGTCCCTTCGACTTGGTCCTGCTCGACCCGCCCTATGCTTTTGGCTCCGAGCCGGTCGAGGAGCTGCTGCAAAACCTAGCTCAGCAAGGCTTGCTGGCGCCGGGCGCCTACGCGCTCTTTGAGCACGCCGCGGCCGATACGGGCGCTCACCCGACCGGTTTTGAGACCGTGCGCGAGAAGCGCTACGGCATAACTTCGGTTGACTTGCTGCGCTGGTCGGCCACGAACGAGGCCGACAATGCCGACGACAGCGACCATGACGAGGATGCGCCTTTGGAGGACGCCCATGAATGACACCATCAACCGCGTGATCGTCCCGGGCACCTTTGATCCCATCACGTTTGGCCATATCGACGTGATTCGCCGCGCCCGCCGCATCTTTCCCAGCGTGATCGTGGCCGTTGCCGAGTCGCAGGGCAAAAACGGCGTCGGCACCACGTTTATGCTCGACGAGCGCGTGGCGCTGGCCCGTGAGGCGCTCGGTGATATTGACGGCGTCGAGGTGCTGCCCTTCACCGGTCTCTTGGTCGATTTTGCCCGCGAACAGGGAGCAGGAGCCGTGGTCAAGGGTCTGCGTGCCATGACCGACTTTGAGTACGAGCTGCAGCAGGCCGACCTTAACTACCGCCTGGATAACGAGCTGGAGTCCATCTTTGTCATGAGTGCGCCGCAGTACGGCTATATCTCGAGCTCGGTGGTTCGCCAGATTGCCTCGCTCGGTAGTGACGTCTCTAATTTTGTTCCGCCCAATGTGGTCAAGGCGCTCAAACATCGCTTTTCGTGACGTTTTTTAATGCCTGGTGGCATGTGGTAAACTAACACGATGATATGTTACCTATGAAAGGAGACCGGATGCCGGGCGAGAATTTTCCTGGCGACAGGATCGTGAGTCTTGTCGACGAGCTCGAGGGGCTCATCGAAGAGGCTAAGACGCCGTTCGGCAAGAACGCCCAGATGAAGGTTATCGACGCCGACGTCTTCTTTAACATCCTCGACGAGATCCGCATGAGCTATCCCGAGGAATGGCAGAAGTCCCGCCGTATCCTCAAGGAGCGCGAGGAGCTTATGGCTTCCGCCGCCGCTCAGGCCGATTCCATCATCGCGGATGCTCAACAGCAGGCCCTCACCATTGCAGGTGAGCAGGAGATCGTCCGCTTAGCGCAGCAGCAGGCCGATGACATCCGCGACCGTGCCCAGCAGTATGAGCGCGAGACGCGCTATGCCGCCGAGGATTACGCCGAGCAGGTCTTTACGCACCTCGAGGAGAACCTCAAGAGCCTGACCGGCACGGTGACCCGTTGCCGTCAGCAGCTCAACGAGGGTGCCGCCCAGCAGAACGGTCAGTGGTAATGGCTGAGTTCCCGAGCGTTACCGTCGATCTTTCCGAGCAGCTCGAGTTTCCCGGAGACTCGTATCCGCTGACCGGCAAGGTCGATGTTGCCACCTATACGGTGGGCGAGAAGGAGTACCAGCTGCAGGACGGCATTGACTACGACGTGGTCTTTACCAATGCCGGCACCGGTGTTCTGCTTACGGGTATAGTCCGTGCTCACGCAACCGGTGAGTGCGACCGTTGCCTGGAGCCCGCTTCGTTTGATATTGCCGGTGAGATTGAGGAATTCTATCTCTTTAACGAGCCTGAGGATCCCGAGGCCTACGAAGACGGCTATGAGCTGCTGGGCGAGGATCGCATCGTCGATCTGGGTGAGCCCATCAACGACGCAGTCGTCATGGACACGCCGTTCGTTGTCCTGTGCAAGCCCGATTGCCGCGGCCTATGCCCCACTTGTGGCATCAATCTCAACGTCGAGCAATGCGATTGCGCCGCTCAAGCAGAGGCCGAATGGGCCGCTGCCACGGAAAATCCATTTGCAGCATTGAAGAATCTCAAGCTTGACGAGTAAAACTGTGGTAGTATCGCTACTTGCGCGTAATCGCCACACTGGATAGTTCATAAGGAAGGTCACTATGCCCGTACCTAAACAAAAGCAGGGTCGTATCCGCACTCACACCCGCCGTTCCGCCAACATGAAGATTTCGGCTGCGGCTCAGTCCACGTGCCCCCGTTGCGGTGCTGTCAAGCTCCCGCACCACGTGTGCCCCAGCTGCGGTTTCTACAAGGACCGTGAGGTTATCGTTACCGAGTAACTGTATACTCTGGATGCGATGCCGTTCCAACTGGAACCATAATGGCCGGCTCAATGAGTCGGCCATTTTTGTATAAGGAGTATGTATATGAGTAACGTTCGCGTTTGTGTAGACGTTGTGGGTGGAGACGAGAAACCTCAGGTTGTTCTCGATGGTATCGAGGCGGCGCTTGCTGCGGATCCCGATATCGAGGTCTTGGCCGTCGGTCCCGCAGAGATCGTGAACCCCTTTGCCGCGGCTCACGCTCGCGTTGAGGCCTTGGAGGCGCCCGATGTCATCGCCATGGATGACGATCCCATTCGAGCCGTGATGACCAAGCGCAAGTCCTCGATCGTGCTTGCCTGTCGCGCCATTAAGAAGGGCAACGCGGATGCGTTCTTCTCTGCCGGCTCCACCGGCGCCATGACCGCTGCCGCTACCGCCTACGTGACGCCGTTTAGGTATCAGGCCGAGGGCAAGAAGCAACCGGTACGTCCGTGCCTCACCAACGCACTGCCCAACCGCGCCGGCGGCCTGACGGTTCTGTGCGACATGGGTGCCAACCCCGATGTCGAGGTCGACGACATGGTGCGTTTTGCCCAGATGGGTAGCGCCTATGCGCGCGTCGTCTTGGGCATTGAGCATCCCCGCGTCGGTCTGCTCGGCAACGGCACCGAGGATGAGAAGGGCTCCAACTTTACCAAGGCGTGCTTCCCTGCTATGAAGGCCGCCGTTCCCGGCTTTGTGGGCAACTGCGAGGGCACCGACCTGACCTCGGGTAACTTTGACGTCGTCGTTGCCGATGGCATGTCGGGCAACATCGCGCTCAAGGCAACCGAGGGCGCCGCTAAGTTTTTGCTGCAAGAGCTCAAGGGTGCCTTTATGGCTTCGCTCGGCACCAAGATTGCCGCGCTGCTCATCAAAAAGCAGATGCGCGAGATTAAGGCAAAGCTCTCGGGCGATGCTAAGGGCGGCGCCATTCTGCTGGGCCTGCGTGGCGTGGTCCTGATCGGCCACGGTGCCACCTCGGTCGAGGCCGTCAAAAACGGTACGCTCGCCGCGGCGGAGGCCGTGCGCGCCGGGCTGGTCGAGAACGTCGCCAACTCTATGGACGGCATCGTTTTGTAGGAGCGAGTTAGGGCGCTGTTATGTGCCTCGCGGCCTTCGTCGTGGGGTAGAATCAAAACCGTGTCTTGGTGCTGCACTTGCGGCGCCAGCGCGTTGATGTTCACGCAATACGAGAGGAAGCGCTATGGACCGCTCCGAAATCTTCGATAAGATCGCCGAAGTCGCCGCTGATGTGCTGGGCGTCGATGTCGCCGACATTAGCGACGAGACTACCTTTGACGATCTCGATGCCGATTCGCTCGAGCGTCTGCAGCTGGTGACGGCCATCGAGGACGAGTTCGACCTCGAGATCGATGACGAGACCCTGCTGTCGCTCAACTCTGTCGCCGACGCTGTCGACGCTATCGAAAACGCCAAGGAGGCCTAAGTCTTGGCTTTATCTCAACGACTCGCACGCGCCCAGGAAATCCTGGGCCACGAGTTCAATAATAAGGTGCTGCTGCGTGCGGCGCTCACGCACCCCTCTGCCGTGGAAGGTCAGCCCGTCTCGGCGAGCTATGAGCGCCTTGAGTTTTTGGGCGATTCCATTTTGGGCGCTGTGGTTGCCCGCTCGCTCTTTGAGTCCTATCCCGAGTTTGACGAGGGCAAGCTTACACGCCTGAAGGTGTCGCTCGTCTCGGGTGCCACGCTGTCCGAGGTGTCCCATGAGCTGGGCATCGACGACATTATCATCTTTGGTGCCTCCGAGACCGGCACGGGCGCGCGCGGCCTGCATTCGGCGCTCGAGAACGTCTACGAGTCGCTCGTGGGCGCCCTGTACCTGGATGCCGGCTGGGACGTTGCGGCGGACTTTATCCACCGCACGCTTAAGCCGCACCTGGCTTCCGAGCGTGCCGAGCACCCCGCGAACCCCAAGTCGTTTTTGCAGGAGTGCGTGCAGGCCGACGGCCACGAGCCTCCGGCGTACAAGCTCGTTGGCTCTGAGGGTCCGGCACACGCACCGACCTTTACCGCCGTGGTGCTCATTGACGGTATCCGCCAGGGCCGCGGCACCGGTTCCTCCAAGAAGGAGGCCGAGGGAGCTGCCGCGCTTGAGGCACTCGACCGCATGGGTTACACCACCAACGGCGTGATTCTGAACAAGAAGCCTGTTTAAGCGAGGAACCGTGTATCTCAAGTCCCTCACGCTCAAAGGGTTCAAGTCGTTTGCCGACCGCGCCCATATGACGTTTGAGCCGGGCCTGACCGTCATCGTCGGTCCCAACGGCTCGGGAAAATCGAACATCTCCGACTCGATTCTGTGGGTCCTGGGCGAGCAGAGCGCCAAGCAGCTGCGCGGCCAGGCCATGGAAGACGTCATCTTCTCGGGCTCGTCGGCGCGCAAGCCGGTGGGTGTGGCCGAGGTCACGCTGGTGCTCGACAACTCGGACCATATGCTTCCCGTCGACTTTGACGAGGTGGCTATCACCCGCCGCATGTATCGCTCGGGCGAGAGTGAGTACCTCATCAACTCGAGCCCGTGCCGTCTGATGGACATCCAGGACATCCTGCACGATTCGGGACTGGGCAAGGATACGCATTCCATCATCAGCCAGGGCAAGCTCGACGCCATTTTGCAGAGCCGTCCCGAGGAGCGCCGTGCCCTCATTGAGGAGGCCGCCGGCATCTCCAAGCACAAGCGCCGCAAGGAGCGTGCGCTCAAAAAGATCAAGTCGATGGACGAGCACCTTACCCGTGCCCGCGATATCAACAAGGAAATCGCCCGTCAGCTGCGACCGCTGGAGCGTCAGGTCGATCGCGCGCGCAAGTACAAAGAGCTGTCCTCGCGCGCGAACGAGCTTACGCAGATGCTGGCAGTCGATGAGCTCCGTTCGCTGCAATCGCAGTGGAACGACCTGGAGAGCCGTTCTAAGGAGGGCGCCGCCGAGCTGGAGCTCGCGCAGTACCGCCTGGGTGAGAAAGAGCGCGAGCTCGAGAAGCTCCAGGTCATGCTCGAGGAAAAGGGCCTGTTTGTGGGCGACTTGGGCGAGCAGCGCCGCCATATGCAAGATGTGGTCGGTCGCATTAACTCCGACATGCGCCTGCTCGAGGAAAAGGGCCACAACATGGTGTCGCGCCTGTCCGACATGCGCGGCCAGATCTCGAGCTCCGAGCATCAGCGTCGTCGCGTGGTCGAGGAGCTCGAGGATGCGCGTGCCCAGCTTGAGGAAGTGACCGGCGCGCATATGCAGGCCCAGGAGGACGTCGACGCCGCTGGTCCTGCCGCCGCCGAGCTTCACGAACGCCGCGTGGCGCTCGATGCGCAGATTTCGCAGCTCACGCGCGAGCAGCGCGATGTGCAGCGCGTTGCCGATAATGCTGCGCTCGAGCTCGCCAAGGTAAAGGATTCGCTTTCCAATGCCGAGGTCGAGGACAACATGTATGCCTCGCGCCTGGAGCAGATCGATGAGCAGCTCGAGGAGGTCACGGCATCGCTTGATAGCCGCCGCAACCGTGCTGAGGAGCTTGAGAGTGCCCTTGAGGCGGCTCGTCAGGCCCAGAGCGATGCGCGTGAGGCTACCGAGGTCGCCCGTGCAGCCCTTAAGGACTTGCGTAATCGCGAGAGCGAGGCGCGCAATAAGCTGTCCGAGGTGCGCTCGGAGCTTGCCAGCCAAAAGAAGCTTGATGCTCGCATGGCCGACAGCTCGCCGCTCGTAAGCCGTCTGGTGGGCGCGCTGGGCGACGATGTCTCGGGCCGTCTGGGCGATGTGCTCGAGGCACCTCGTGAGCTTGAGGGCCTGGTTGAGCAGCTGCTCGCCGGCGATATCGATGCCCTGTTGTTCGATAACGCTGCCGCACTTGAGCGCGCCGGTCGCGCCGCCCTGGACCAGAAGAAGGCCTCGGGCGAGGCGCTGCTGGTGGCGCGCAGCGTGAGTGGCTCTGCGGCCGCCGAGGGTGCCGCCGGTACCCGTCTTGTTGATCGTCTGTCCGTGCGTGCGGGCTACGGTCCGGTCGTCGAGGCATTGCTCGGCGGCTATTACGTGGTCGATGACTTGCCTTGTGCGCTGTCCGCGCCGGTCGTTGATGGCGTGACCTATGTGACTCCCGATGGCGCACGCGTTGCCTGCGGCGGCCTGGTTCGCGTGGGGCTTGATGCCGGCGAGGCTTCGGGCGCTCTGGAGCGCAAGCGTCGTATCCGCGAGCTGGAGGGCCTGGAGCCCGATCTTGCTGCCGCGTTTGAGCATGTTTCTGATCAGGTCGTCGAGGCCAATGCGGCCGTTGAAGAGGCCCGTGCTGCCGAGGGCGATGCTGCCGGCGAGATTGCCCGCCTTGAGGGCGAGCGTCGCTCCCTGCTGTCCGAGATCGGCCGCCTGGAGCAGAGTGCCAACAATGCCGAGGTCGAGCGCGTGCGCATTTCCAAGCGCCGCGAGCAGGCCGCAGAGGCCGTTCGTGCCGCACGTCCGCGCGTGGACGAGCTCACTCGTTCGCGTGACGAGTCCCGTGCGCAGGCGAGCGACTTAGGCTTGCAGATTGCCGAGGCCAACGACGAGCTCGATCGCGTGCGCCGTGACGATTCCGAGGCAGCCGGTAAGCTCGCCGACGCCAAGGTGCGCCTGGCCCAGACGAGCGAGCGTCTTCGTTCTCTGAGGGGCCGCGTGCCCGACCTGGAGCATCGCCTGGAGGGCATCGACCGCCGTATCCGCGGAACACGCCAGGCCTCGCGCTCGCTTGAGCTGCTGCGCCTTCGCGTCGATCCCATGCACGAGCGCTATTCTGCCCTGTTGGAGCGCGCCTCGGACTGGGCTGCGCGCCTGCGCGATCAGGCTTCGCTCGAGGAAGCGGACTCGGCCTCGCTCAAGAAGACCATCGAGGACGCCAAGACCGAGGTCGCCCGCGCCAAAGAGAGGGTCGATGCTGCCGCCACGACGCAAAATGAGTTCAAGGTGGCGCGCGGCAAGCTCGAGGTGCAGGTCGAGGCTGCCATCAAGGCCATCACCGCTGACGGTACCACGGTGCTCGAGGAAGCGCTCATGCTGCCGGCGCCCACCGATCGCGACGCCGCCGAGCGCGAGCTTAACCAACTCGTGCGCCAGATCAACAACTTGGGCCCTGTGAACCAAGTCGCTATGGAGGAGTACGAGCAGCTCAAGCGCCGTGCCGATTACATCGAGGAGCAGCTGGCCGATCTGGAGAGCGCGCGCAAGGCGCTCACCAAGATCACCGTGGCGATCGACCGCAAGATGCGCAAGGCGTTCCTAGTGACGTTTGAGAAGGTCGATGCGAACTTCCGCGAGATCTTTGCCATGCTGTTCCCGGGTGGTCAGGCGCATCTGGAGATGACCGACCCCGAGCATCCGGCCGAGACGGGCATTGAGGTCGTGGCGCAGCCGCGCGGCAAGCGCATCACCAAGATGATGCTCATGTCGGGTGGCGAGAAGAGCCTGACGGCGCTCGCCCTGCTCTTTGCCGTGTATCGCACGCGCACGGTGCCGTTCTATGTGCTGGACGAGGTCGAGGCTGCGCTCGACGACGCCAACCTGTCCAAGCTCATCGGCGCCCTCGATGTGCTGCGTTCCGATACGCAGCTCTTGGTAATCTCTCATCAGCGCCGTACTATGGAGGATGCTGACGTTCTCTACGGCGTCTCGATGCAAGCCGACGGCGTCAGTCGCGTCGTCTCGCAAAAACTCGATCGCGAAACCGGAAAGGTCGTGAATGCATAATGGGATTTTTTGACGCACTCTCGCGCGGACTTGAGCGCAGCCGCGAGGCCCTTAACGAGGTCTTCTACTTTGGCGGTGAGGTCGACGAGGATTTTTGGGAGGACCTTGAGGACACCCTCGTTATGGGTGACATGGGTGCCGAGGTCGCCATTCAAGTCTCCGATGACCTGCGTGATGCCGCTGCCAAGAAGAACCTCAAGACCGCCCCGCAGCTCCGTCGTGCCCTGGCTGAGCAGCTTGAACAGCACTTTGTGCCCATCGAGCGCGATCCGTTCGCCGATACGCCGAGCTGCGTGCTGTTTGTCGGCATCAACGGCGCCGGCAAGACCACCACGGTCGGTAAGATTGCGAGCGCCATGGCCGCCCGCGGCAAGAACGTGGTGATCGGTTCGGCCGACACCTTCCGCGCCGCCGCCATCGAGCAGCTTGATGTGTGGGGTCAGCGTGCCGGCGTACCGGTTATCAAGCGTGACCGCGGCTCCGATCCGGCAAGCGTGTGCTATGACGTGCTCGACGAGGCCGATAAGCGCGGCAGCGACCTGGTGCTCATCGATACCGCCGGTCGTCTGCACACGAGCCCCGAGCTCATGCGCGAGCTCGCCAAGGTGGTCAATGTGACCCGTAAGCGCGCCGCCAATATGGCCGCCGGTCCCATGCCGGTCTCGGTCGTGCTTGTGATCGATGCCGCCACTGGTCAGAACGGTCTGAACCAGGCGCTCGAGTTTAACGAGGCGCTGGGCCTGGACGGTATTATCATGACTAAGCTCGACGGCACGGCTAAGGGCGGTATCGCCATGGCCGTGGCCGAGAAACTCAAGCTCCCGATCCTGCGCATCGGCGTGGGCGAGCAGGTCGATGACCTGCAGGAGTTTAACGCCAAAGATTTCTGCCGCGCCCTGGTGGGCGAGTCCAACTAAGGAGTGACCAGTGTTTGATTCCCTGAGCGATCGCCTCAACGACACATTTGACCGCCTGCGCGGTAAGGGTAAGCTGACCGAGGCCGATATTACCTCGGCCATGCGTGATATTCGCATGGCGCTACTCGAGGCTGACGTTAACTTTAAGGTCGTCAAGGAGTTCGTTGCCAAGACCAAGGAGCGCTGCATGACCGCCGAGGTCATGGAGTCGCTGTCGCCGGCGCAAAACGTCGTCAAGATCGTGCTCGACGAGCTCACCGAGATGCTCGGCTCAACCGAGAGCAAGCTCGTCTTTAGCAACCGTATTCCCAATGTCATCATGCTCGTGGGCCTGCAGGGCTCCGGTAAGACCACGGCGGCCGTAAAGCTTGCTTACCTGCTCAAGAAGCAGGGCCGCTCGCCGCTGCTCGCCGCGTGCGACGTCTACCGCCCCGCCGCTGCCGACCAGCTGGCCACGCTCGGTGGCGAGATCGGCGTGCCGGTCTTCCGCGGTGACGGTGCGCACCCGGTCGACATCGCCAAGGGTGCCATCCAGGAGGCCGTCGACCACCTGCGCGATGTGGTCATTGTCGATACCGCCGGTCGTCTTCAGATCGACGAGCAGATGATGCAGGAGGCCGTGGACATCAAGAAGGCCGTCAAGCCCGACCAGGTGCTGATGGTCGTCGACGCCATGACCGGCCAAGACATCGTCAACGTGGTCTCGACGTTTGCCGAGCGCACCGACTTTGATGGCGTGATTATCTCCAAGCTCGACGGTGACGCCCGTGGCGGCGGCGCGCTTTCGGTGCGTCAAGTGACCGGCAAGCCCATCAAGTTTGTGAGCATGGGCGAGAAACCCGATTCGCTTGAGCCGTTCTATCCCGATCGCATGGCCAAGCGCATCTTAGGCATGGGCGACGTCGTCGGCATTATCGAGAAGGCCCAGGAGGCAGCCGATGCAGAGCAGCTCGAGGCTGCCGAGCGTATGCTGCGCGAGGGCTTCACCATGAACGATATGCTCGACCAGATGAAAGCCGTCAAGAAGATGGGCGGCATGAAGGGCATCCTGGGCATGCTCCCCGGTGGCCAGCGCGCGCTCAACCAAATGGGCGGCAACCTGGACGAGGGTATCTTCGATAAGAACGAGGCCATCATCATGTCGATGACCAAGGAGGAGCGCCTGCGTCCCTCCATCATCAACGGCCAGCGTCGCGCGCGTATCGCCAAGGGCGCCGGCGTAACCCCCACCGAGGTCAACAGCCTTATGAAGCAGTGGGGCGAGATGAATAAGATGATGGGCCGCATGCGCACGATGGCCAATCAGGCACAGGCTGGTGGCAAGAAGGGCAAAAAGGGTAAGAAGGGCAAGAAGATGCGCATGCCCAATATCCCTGGCCTGGACGCTATGGGTCTGGGCGGCATGGGCGGCCTGGGAACGGGCGGCCCCAAGTCCGATATGGACCTGCTGCGCCAGATGGAAGCGCAGATGCGCAATAAGAAATAGGGCTGTAATTCCAGCTTGATATGGCAAAGGCCACTCGGAAGCTACCGGGTGGCCTTTGTTGTTGGCTTTGATTGTTTGGCAGCATGCAGCGTCGTGCCCTGAGCTCGCGGTGCCGTGCCGTTAGTGGCAGCCGCAGCCCTCGTGGCCCTCGTGCTCGTGATGGCCGTGGCAGCTGCAGGACTTGCCATGTTCGTGGGCGTGGTCGTGGTCATGGCCGTGGCAGCCGCACGTGGCCTCGCCGTTCTGTGCGAGCGTTCCGGCGATAAGGGCCTCGACACAAGCGTCGCAGCTGCCCTGGGCTCCTGCGTACACCGTGATGCCGGCTTGGGCAAGCGCGTTGATGGCGCCGCCGCCGATACCGCCGCAAATGAGCGTGTCAACGCCACCGTTGGCAAGCAGACCCGCCAGGGCGCCGTGACCGGTGCCGCCGGTGCCCACGACCTGCTCGTTGAGCACCTTGCCGTCCTGAATGTCGTAGATCTTGAACTGCTCGCTGCGGCCAAAGTGCATAAAGATGTTGCCGTTGTCGTACGTGGTTGCCACCCTCATGGTGTCGACCTCCTTTGCTGACCATGCGGCCGTCGCTGTGGTGATGGGGGAGTACGCGATATTGCCGCCCTCGATGATGAGCGCTCGTCCGTTGACCAGCGCATTTGCTACCTTGCGATGCGCACGGCTGCAGATTGCCGCCACCGTGGCGCGCGCGATGCCCATCTGCTGTGCGACTGTCTCTTGGTTAAGGCCTTCCAGGTCGCACAGGCGCAGCACCTCGAGTTCGTCGATCGTCATGTCGATGGCGTCTCCGCTCGCCAGGCCGTCAGGGGTAAAGCCGCGGTATTCGGGGATGATCCCGACGCGGCGCAGTTTCTCGCGTCTTCCTGCCATGCACCCTCCTTATCTGACATATGTCAACAATAGAATAACGCGTGTGCGCTGCAGAGCAAGGCATTTTTGGCATATGTCAGAAAATGAGGGCTTATGTTAGGGCTGTGGGGCCGCGTGCGCCTGGGCTACAATGAATCTCGCTTGTAGGCGACTGACAGGAGGGTCAATGAGCAAAGCTGATCAACAGTTTGTAACCATGTGCCGCGATATCTTGGACCATGGCACCACGACCGAGGGCCAAAAGGTCCGCCCGGTGTGGGAGGATGGCACCCCTGCCTATACCATTAAAAACTTTGGTGTCACGGCCCGCTACGACCTGCGTGAGGAGTTTCCGGCGCTTACCCTGCGTCGTACGGCCCTCAAATCTGCCATGGACGAGATCCTGTGGATCTATCAGAAGAAGTCCAATAACGTGCATGACCTCAACAGCCATATTTGGGATGAGTGGGCCGACGAGACCGGCTCCATCGGCAAAGCCTACGGCTACCAGATTGGGCAGAAGAGCCATTATGCCGAGGGTGACTTTGATCAGATGGACCGCGTGCTGTACGACCTCAAGCACACGCCGTACAGCCGCCGCATCATGACCAACACATACGTGTTCAGTGATCTGTCCGAGATGCACCTGTATCCGTGCGCCTACAGCGTGACCTATAACGTCACGCAGCGTCCGCAGGACGACAAGCCGACGCTCAACATGATTCTCAACCAGCGCAGCCAGGATATTTTGGCCGCGAACAACTGGAATGTGTGCCAGTACGCCATTTTGCTGATGATGGTCGCGCAGTCGGTCGATATGATTCCCGGCGAGCTGCTGCACGTGATCGCCGATGCTCATATTTACGACCGTCATGTCGATATCATCCGCGAACTTATCGAGCGTCCGCAGTTTGCGGCTCCCAAGGTAACGCTCAACCCCGATGTGCATGATTTCTACGCGTTTACGACCGATGATCTGATCGTTGAGGGCTATGAGCACGGCCCGCAGGTCAAGAACATCCCCATTGCGGTGTAGGTGACGCGTATGACGTGTAAGCTTTCTGCCATTGTCGCCGTGTGTGATGACTGGGGTATTGGGTGCGAGGGCGACATGGTGGTGTCCAACCGTGCCGACATGCGTCATTTTGTGGCATGCACCAAAGGTTGCCCGGTCATTATGGGGCGCAAGACGCTGTTGAGTTTTCCCGGCGGACGACCGCTCAAGAATCGCCGCAACATTGTGCTCACGCGCGACGAGAGCTTTGCTGCCGAGGGCGTCGACGTGGTGCATAGCATCGACGAAGCGCTCGCCGCCGTGGCCGATGAGCCCGTTGCGTGGGTGATTGGCGGCGGCGAGGTATATCGACAGTTTTTGCCGCATTGCGTCGAGGCCGAGGTTACGCATAACCATTGCGTGCATGAAGTGGATACGTACTTTCCCGATCTGGATGCCGATCCCGCGTGGGAGATTGCGTGGCGAGGCGGTGTTGCCACGATTGCCCCGGGCGAGGGCGACGAGGGTGTCGATTATGAGTTCGTGACGTATCGTCGCGTTGATGCTTAAATCTCTTTTTTGCCCACGGTATTATCGGGTTGGAATGAGTGAGGGGCGGCGCCTGGCGTCGCCTCGTTTGATATAGGTGCTGTAAAGAAGGGTGCGGGCTGGCTGCTATGACTGATGTCGTTGAGGTGCTGCGAATCGATTCGCTCGAGGACGAGCGGCTCGATGCCTACGTTCGGCTGACCGAGCGTGAGCTTCGCTGCGTGCTGGAGCCGCAGAAGGGCATTTTTATCGCCGAGAGTGCCAAGGTTATCGAGCGTGCGGTTAGCGCCGGATACGAGCCGGTGAGCTTTCTTTTGGGCGAGCGCTGGCTCGACCAGATGATGCCGCTGTTTGAGCGCCTGGCGGTACGCGAAGGTGCGGGCCCGGTTCCCGTGTTCGTGGCCTCGATGGAGCTTATGGAGCAGCTGACGGGCTTTAACGTGACGCGCGGTGCGCTCGCGGCGTTCCGTCGCCCGCGTCAGATTCCGGTTTATGAGTTCTTGGGCGGCGTCGTCGAGGCGGCGGGGGAGCGCCCGGTGCGCGTGTGCGTGCTCGAGGGTATTGTCGACCACACCAACGTCGGCGCGATTTTCCGCTCGGCGGCTGCGCTGAACGTCGATGGCATTTTGGTGAGCCCTACGTGCTGCGATCCGCTGTACCGTCGCTCGGCCCGCGTGAGCATGGGCACGGTGTTCCAGGTGCCCTGGACGCGCATTGGCAGCGAGGCGCGCGTATGGCCGCATGATGGGCTGGCGGCGCTGCACGATGCCGGCTTTTCGTGTGCCGCGATGGCGTTGACGGATGATTCGGTGTCGTTGGACGATCCCGCGCTGCAGGAGATTGACCGCCTGGCAATCTTTATGGGCACCGAGGGTGCTGGCTTAGGCGCCAAGACCATTGCTGGCTGCGACCGAGCCGTGCGCATTCCGATGGCGCACGGGGTCGATTCGCTTAACGTGGCCGCGGCAAGTGCCGTCGCCTTTTGGCAGCTGTGCCCGCATGTGAGCAACGAGTACCACTACCAGCCGGGTTTGTATCACTAAACAGATATTTCGCACCGGGCTGTGGTTCGGGGCGTTTCGGCCGACGCTGGTCGGTGCTAAGCTGGTGTCGGCTTTGGTCTTAAATTGCCGTTTTGTTGTATGACGTACGCTAGTGGGGAGGGCGTGTGGCTAAGAAATCTACGGCTATCGATGTAACGCAGGGTGTCATTTGGCAGCAGCTGCTGTCGCTGTGCGTTCCCATCTTCTTTAGTTCGTTCTTTCAGCAGGCATACACGCTTATCGGTACCTATATCGTCGGTCAGTTTGGCGGCAAGCTCGCGCTGGGTGGCATTCAGGCCACGATGGTGCTCACCGAGCTCTGCATTGGCTTTTGCGTTGGCGTCGGTGCCGGCTGCGCGGTCATTACGGGCCAGTTTTTTGGCCAGCACGATGACGAGCGCCTGAGCCGATCGGTCCATACGGCCATGACGCTCGCGCTGGTGGGCGGAATCGTTTTCTCGATTCTTGGCATAGTGTTCGTTGAGCCCATGCTGGTGCTTATGAATACGCCGCATGAACTATTGGCCGAGGGCGTGGCCTATGCCCGTTGCTATTTTGCCGCCATGGTTGCGGCACTGCTGCTCAATATGGGAACGGCATTGCTGCGCGCCGTGGGCGACACGCGCGGGCCCGCTGTGATCATCGCTTCCGGCTGCCTTGTTAATGCGGTGCTGGATGTCATCTTCATTGCCGTACTTCATATGGAGGCTCTGGGCTGCGGCATCGCGGTGGCGCTGACCATTTGCTCCAATGCCACGATGATCGTGATTCGCATGATGCACGCACCGGGTGCGTGGCGGTTGTCGCTATCCAAGCTCGGTATCGATCGCAGCATTTGCAAGAGCATGCTTTCGTGCGGTTTGCCGCTGGGCGTTCAGTCTGCGGCGTATTCGATCTCGAACGTGCTGATTCAGGTGTCAGTCAACTCGTTTGGAGCCGATGTCACGACCGCTTGGGGCCTTTCCGGCCGCCTGGACGGCATTATCTGGATGGTGACCGAGGCGCTCGGCGTGTCGATTACCACGTTCTCGGCGCAGAACTTTGGTGCGCGCAATTACGATCGCATGCGAAAGGGGTACCACACGTCGCTCGTGCTATCGTTTATGCTCATTGGTGGCCTGTCTGCCGTGCTGCTGGTGTTCTCGGGTCCGTTGTCGCGTCTTTTTGTCGACGATGCTTCGATTTCGGCGTACACCACGACGATTCTTCATTTTATCGCGCCGTTCTACGCGATTTTCTCGATTATCGAAAACGCGTCGGGCTCCATTCGCGGTGCCGGTGTGAGCTTGCAGCCCATGCTGCTCACGATTTTTGGCACCGTCGTGCTCCGCGTGGCGTGGGTGTTCGCGATTATGCCGTTCGATCCGTCGCTTGAGCACCTGCTGCTGGTTTACCCCGTAACCTGGCTCATCACGGCCACGATGTTCACCATCTACCACCACAGTGGCAACTGGCTCGGCCGCGCCACCGCCTAATGATCCCTTGGGGACGGAGGAAAACGGATCATTGCTCTTCGTCGTGATGTCGATGATCCGTTTTCCTCCGTCCCTTTCGAATCAATTAGTATTCGATGCCTTGGCGGGCTAGGAGGCCTTCGTCGAAGTAATGTTTGATGGGGCGCATTTCGGTGACTAGGTCGGCAAGGTCGGCCAGTGGCAGCAGGCCTCGGCCGGTGAGCACGAGCTCCGTGGTGGCGGGCTTTATCGCGATCAGCGCTTCGACATCCCCGCGCGTCACGAAGCCGCGGCGCATGGCCTCGCCGAGTTCGTCCAGAATGAGCACGTCGACCTGCGAGATCTGTTCGCGTGCAAGTTCCATGATCTGCTCGGCGCAAGCCTCGGGCGTGTCACGGTCGGCCTGTATAATGCGCAGTCCCAGGCGCGGCGCGGCATCGTGTTCGGCGCAGTGCAGCTTCTTGGCAAACTGCAGCATGAGTACGTCGAGCCCATAACCCGTGGCGCGCAAAGCCAGCCCCAAGGCGGCCGTGGTTTTGCCCTTGCCGTCGCCTGTGTAGATTTGAACCTTGCCGACTCCCAGTGATGCCATCTCTGTCCTTTCGTGCCCGGCGTCGGTTTATCGCCGTTCTGGTTGGGTATTCTAGAAAACATTATCAACCCCAGTAGATGGAGTTCAAGCAGATGGAGATGGATGACAACAAACGTAGACGGAATATGATCCTCTACGTGCTCATCGCCTTCGTCGTCTACCTCGTGCTCTCGACCGTTCTGTTCCCCAACATCGGTCACACGCAGCAGATTACGAAGACCGATTACTCGACGTTTGTCAAAGCGCTCGATAAGAAGAGTGTCGACAAGGTCGAGTACAACACGGATGATTACACGATTTATTACACCAAGAAGGGCGAGGACGAGAACATCGCCTACAAGACGACCGGTGTGCCGAATGACGCTGGCTTTACCGATCGCGTGCTTGAATCTGGCGCCTCGCTTGAGTCGGTCGTTCCCGATAAAAACTCGGGTCTGATGACCTACTACCTGCTCACGCTTATTCTGCCCATGGCGATTTTCTTCCTGATCGGCTGGTGGCTCAACCGCCGCATGAAGAAGGCCATGGGTGATGACGGTCCGTCGATGAACTTTGGCGGCGGTGGTTTTGGCGGCGGTGGACTGGGTAAGTCCGGCGCGCGCGTGATCGCCTCCAAGGACGTGGGCGTGACCTTTAAAGATGTCGCCGGCCAGGAAGAGGCCAAGGAATCCCTCAAGGAGGTCGTCGACTTTCTGGAGAAGCCGCAGCGCTACGAGGAGATCGGCGCCAAGCTGCCGCGCGGCGCTCTCCTTGTTGGCCCTCCGGGTACCGGTAAAACCCTGCTCGCCAAGGCTGTGGCCGGCGAGGCAGGCGTGCCGTTCTTTAGTATTTCTGGTTCTGAGTTTGTTGAGATGTTCGTCGGCCGCGGCGCCGCTAAGGTTCGCGATCTGTTTAAGCAGGCCAAGGAAAAGGCCCCGTGCATCGTGTTTATCGACGAGATCGATACCATCGGCAAGAAGCGCGATGGCGGCGGCTTTAGTGGCAACGACGAGCGCGAGCAGACGCTCAACCAGCTGCTGACCGAGATGGACGGCTTCGATAACCACAAGGGTATTGTCGTTCTCGCTGCCACCAACCGCCCCGACAGCCTCGATCCCGCCCTGCTGCGCCCCGGCCGTTTTGACCGCCGTATTCCCGTTGAGCTGCCCGACCTGACCGGCCGTAAGAACATTCTTGAGTTGCATGCCAAGAGCGTGAAGACGCAGCCGCCGATCGACCTGACCGCGATTGCCCGCGCCACGCCTGGTGCCTCGGGCGCCGACCTGGCCAACATCATCAACGAGGGGGCCTTGCGTGCCGTCCGCGAGGGTCGCAAGCGCGCCACGCAGGACGATTTTGAGGAGTCGGTGGAGGTCGTCATCGCCGGTCAGCAGCGCAAGTCGACGGTGCTGTCCGACCACGAGAAGCAGGTCGTTTCGTACCACGAGATCGGCCATGCTATTGTTGCCGCTCGCCAGAAGGGTTCTGCGCCGGTCACCAAGATCACCATCGTGCCGCGCACGAGCGGTGCTCTGGGCTACACCATGCAGGTTGAGGAGGACGAGCGCTTCCTGACCACACGCCAGGAGGTCCTGGACAAGCTCGCCGTCTATTGCGGTGGCCGTGCAGCCGAGGAGCTCATCTTTGGCGAGATGACGACCGGCGCCGCCAACGATATCGAGCAGGCCACCAAGCTCGCCCGTAATATGGTGACGCGCTTTGGTATGTCCGATGAGTTTGGCATGATGGCGCTCGGTACCGTTCAGAATGCGTACCTCAACCAGGACACGTCGCTCACCTGCGCCCCCGGTACGGCCGAGCGCGTGGACGCGATTGTCGCCAAGCTGATCGAGGATGCGCACGACCGCGCCCTGCAGATCCTGAAGGAGAACAAGTTCAAGCTCCACGAGCTGGCTCGTTATCTGTATAAGAAGGAGACGATCACGGGCGAGGAGTTCATGAATCTCCTCACGCGCGAGAATCCGCTGATGCCAAAGCAGCTGTAATACTGGTTGCGCAGTGTCAATCGCCCCATTTGAGTGTTTATCTCAAATGGGGCGTTTTGCGTGGGGAGAGTTGTATATGAAGATCGTGGTAAGTGCCTGCTTGATGGGCGAGAGCTGCAAGTATAACGGGCTCGACAACTACCATCGCGAGCTGGTCGAGGCCTGCGAGCGTACAGGGACTGAGGTCCTCTTGGTGTGCCCTGAGGTCTTTGGGGGCCTGCCCACGCCGCGCAAGCCGTCCGAAATTGTGAACGGCGAGGTCCGTACCTGCGAGGGCACCTCAGTCGATCGCGAGTTTCGCCTGGGTGCCGAGCGCGCGCTCGATATGTGCGAGCAGGCAGGCGGGCCGTCCCAGATCGCTGCGTGCATCCTGCAGGACCGTAGCCCCTCGTGCGGCGCGGGCCGTATCTACGACGGAACCTTCAGCGGCACGCTCACCGCGGGCAACGGCGTTTTCGCCGACCTGCTCTTGCGCCACGGCTACCGCGTGATTCCGGCAAGCGAGTTCGACCCCAGCATGCTGGAGCAATAAACAACCACCACAAGGGCACTGCTCCCTTGTGGTGGTTTTGGGCTAGGCCTAGAGCGTGTGGCCGTAGGCGTTGGCGGCCTTGATGGCGGCGGCGAACTTTTCGTCGGTGAAGGGCTCGGGGTTGCCCTGCTTCCACTCGTTGGTGGCGTGCGCGTACTCGCACAGGGCCGGGATATCGGACTCGGAAAGCCCGACCTGCTCAAGCGTCACGGGCAGGCCCATCTGCTTGTTAAAGGCCGCGTAGCGCTCAAGGTTCTCGGTATCGCCCGTATAGGCGAACAGCACGAGCACGCCCAGGCTCACGACCTCGCCGTGCAGGTAGGTGACCTCGCGCGGAATGCTGCATGTGGCGTTGTAGAATGCGTGCGCCACGCTCGAGTTGTAGTAGTAATCGTTCTGGTTCGTCAGGTTCGAGACATAGCCCGTATTGACCACGATATCGAGTGCGATTTGCTTGACGGCCTCGCTCGACAGGTCCTGGCGCACGTCCTCAAGACCCTGGACGCCATAGGTAAACAGCGGCTCGGAGCAGGTGTGGGCAAGCGCCAGGCCAAGACCGGCGGTGTGCTCCAAATTACCGGCGCTTGTGGCGTACTCGACCTCGGGCTGCTTGGACAGGGCATCGCCCACGCCGGCCCAGAAGTACTCCGCCGGAGCCTCGGCGATGATCTTGGGGTTGATGAAGATGTGCGCCGGTCGGTTGGGGTACGAATAGCCCTCGAGCGAGCCGTCGTCGTTGTACACGACGGCAATGGCGGTCGCGGCGGAGCAGTTGGAACAGATCGTCGGGACAGTGAAGACGATCTTCTTGAGCTCGATGGCCGCCGTCTTGACGGTGTCGAGCGCCTTTCCGCCGCCGCAGGCGATAAGAACATCAGCCTCCTGGCAGGCAGGGGAGTTCACGACCTTGGCGATATTGGCACGCGTACTGTTGGTGCCGTAGACGCGCGTCTCGAGAATTTCGACGTCGGTACCCGCCAGCGCAGCTCCGATACCGGGAAGTGCTGCGGCCAGTGCCCGCTTGCCACCGATGATCGCGACCTTCTTCGCGCCGTACTCGGCCAGCGCGCCGGGCAGCTCGTCAAAGCAATCCTCGCCAACGGTGTAGTCGCTCATTCCAATCGTGCGCATAGCAACCTTCTTTCGTTCGATAAAGTGCTTTCAGGTATTTTGCTCCAAGAGAAGGTCCACAGCCGCGAGAAATTTCGAACGTATAAAACCAGTGTTGAGGGTTTTTCGCCGGCGCTGAACGTGCTAGCATACTCCGCATAAGCGTTGATGGGGACGAGTAGTCGGCCGTCCGCATGCTACAGAGAGCGGGGAGCGCTGAGAACCCGTGCATGCGACCGATGAAAATCACCCCGGAGCTGCGGTCCCAACGGACGTGCCGCGCAGGTTCGTCTTAGTAGACATCGCCGAGATGGTCGTCGATACAGACCAGCCGAGTAACGGATGCGAGCGCGCGGCGACGCGAGCGAGGGCATCTAAGCTGGGTGGTTAAGCGAAGAGCTTTTACGGACAGACTGTCCGTTTTGTGGCGCTTCGTCCCAGCTTGTAGGGACGGGCGCTTTTTTGGTGCCCAGAGGGCGTGCGCGCCCATGACAAGAAAGGGGTACCGTGGCAAACGAGTACAAGCAGACGATGAATCTGCCCAAAACCGGATTTCCCATGCGTGCCGGTCTTTCCAAGTCCGAGCCAAAGCGACTCAAGGACTGGCAGGACAACAAGGTCTACGAGCAAGTTCTAAAGAAGAACGAGGGTCACAAAAAGTTCGTGCTGCACGACGGCCCTCCGTACGCCAACGGCCCGATCCACATCGGCCACGCCATGAACAAGATCTCCAAGGACATGATCAACCGTTACTGGATGATGCAGGGCTATGAGGTTCCCTATGTCCCCGGTTGGGACTGCCACGGTCAGCCGATCGAGCATAAGGTCGAGGAGAAGCTCGGCACCGAGAAGTTCAACCAGACCTCCACGGCTAAGATCCGCGAGCTTTGCAACAAGTTCGCTGTCGAGAACATCGAGCTCCAGAAGGCTGGCTTCCGTCGCCTTGGCGTGCTTGGCGACTGGGACAACCCGTATCTGACGCTCTATCACCAGCATGACGCCGCCGACATTGAGGTCTTCAAGGCCATGTTCGACAAGGGCATGATCTATCGCGGCCACAAGCCCGTCCACTGGTGCAAGCACTGCCATACCGCGCTGGCCGAGGCTGAGATCGAGTACTCCGACGAGACGAGCCCGTCCATCTTCGTGCGCTTTGAGATGACCTCCAAGCCCGCCGGTCTCGAGAACTTCGACGGCCCGGTCGACTTTATCATCTGGACGACCACGCCGTGGACCATCCCCTCCGACCAGGCAGTTTCCCTCAAGCCCGGCGCCGTCTACGTCGCCGTTGAGCACGATGGTCGTGCCGAGGTCATGCTCGAGGACCTGGCTCCCAAGTGCTGCGAGGAGTTTGGCTGGGAGTACACCCCGGTCATGGTCGACGGCGAGCCCTATGTGGTTCCCGCCGAGACGTTCCACCACATCCACTACAAGCAGCCGATCTTTGACGGTGTTGAGGGCGTGGCGCTCCTGGCCGACTACGTCGGTGTCGATGACGGTACCGGTATCGTCCACAACTCGCCCGGCCACGGCGTCGACGACTACTTCGCCTGCCTCAAGGAAGGCATCACCGACATCTGCATGCCGGTCGATGACGACGGCAAGTTCTACACCGGCGAGGAGTTTGGCACCGGTGGTCCCTTCAGCGGTATGGATACCGATGAGGCCAACCCGCATATCATCGAGTTCCTGCGCGAGCGCGGCACCCTGGTTCTCGAGAAGAAGATCACGCACAGCTATCCGCACTGCTGGCGCTGCAAGCACCCGGTGCTCTTCCGTGCCACCGACCAGTGGTTTGTCTCGATGGACAAGACCGGTTTGCGCGAGCAGGCTGGCAAAGAGGTCCGTGAGAACGTCAAGTGGTATCCGGCCCACGCGGCCAACCGCATCGGCGCCATGGTCGAGCAGCGTCCCGACTGGTGCATCAGCCGTCAGCGCAACTGGGGCGTGCCTATCCCCAGCTACACCTGCGCCGACTGCGGCGAGAAGGTCATGAACGACGCTACGCTCGACGCCGTCATCAAGCTCTTCCACGAGAAAGGCTCTGACGCCTGGTTCACCGACGCTCCCGAGAGCTACCTGGGCGAGGCCTGCGTCTGCCCCAAGTGCGGTGGCCATCACCTCAAGGCCGATAAGGACATCCTCGACGTGTGGTGGGACTCCGGCGTCTCCTGGAAGGCCGTCTGCGAGTATCGCCCCGAGCTGGAGTACCCGGCGGATGTGTACCTCGAGGGCTCCGACCAGCACCGCGGTTGGTTCCAGAGCTCGCTGCTCACCTCGGTGGGCGCCAACGGCCACGCTCCGTACAAGGCAGTCGTCTCGCAGGGCTTCACGCTCGACGGCCAGGGCCGCAAGATGTCCAAGTCGCTCGGCAACGTCATCGACCCCAACAAGGTCTGCGACGAGATGGGCGCCGACATCATCCGCCTGTGGGTTGCCTCCGTCGATACCAGCTCCGACGTGTCCATCGACCACGAGATCCTTGCTCGTACGTCCGATGCCTACCGTCGTTTCCGCAACACGCTGCGCTTCCTGCTCTCCGAGCTCGAGGGTCAGTTTGAGCCCGAGACCGACGGTGTCGCCTTTGCCGACCTGCTGCCGCTCGACAAGCTCATGGTTGCCCGTCTGACCCAGGTTCAGGCCGAGGTCGACGATGCCTACGCCAGCTACGAGTTCCCGCGCGCCTACCGTGCGCTTTACGACTTCGTGGTTACCGAGCTCTCCAACGTGTACCTCGACGCCCTGAAGGATCGTCTGTACTGCGACAAGCCCGGTTCGCTCGAGCGCCGTAGCGCCCAGACCGTACTTGCCGAGCTCTTCTCGATGCTCATGCGCGACCTGCAGCCGATCCTGTCCTACACGGTCGACGAGGCCATGGCCTATGCGCCTGCCGGCTGCGTTGACCACCAGAAGTACGCCGCGCTGCTCGATTGGTACAAGTCGCCCATCACGGTCGACGAGGCCAATGAGTTTGAGGGCGTGCTCGAGGCTTCGCTCGAGCTTCGTAGCGCTGTGACCAAGGCCCTTGAGGATGCCCGCTCCGCTGGCACCTTCACTAAGAGCCAGCAGGTTCGCGTCAAGGCGGTCGTTCCCGCCGAGATGTACGCGCTGCTGACCGGCGACAAGGCGGTCGACCTGGCCGAGTTCTACATCGTCTCCGATGTTGAGCTGACCCAGGGCGAGGAGCTTTCCGTTTCCATCGAGGCTGCCGAGGGCGAGTGCTGTGACCGTTGCTGGAACTACCGTACCACCGTCGGCGAGTACAACGGCCACGCGCACATCTGCAAGCGTTGTGCCGAAGCGCTGAACTAGCCTTTAGGGACGTTCTTAAACGACTGTCAAACAAGTACGTCCCCAATGACTACCTGTGTCACATTCAAGCGGCATTCTGTTTTTCGGAATGCCGCTTTCGTTTTTAGCTGGTTATTTCGCTTGCGTTGGTGGATATGTCGTGCGTTCTGCGTATGGCAATATAAGATGGTTCTCTGCATTAAACGTAATTCGATGATCTTGAGGGTAGGGGATTGATTTGGGTCGTGCTGGGGATATGACGCCGCCTTTGCGTTGGCGGTTGGGTGTTGCTGGTGGGGTGGCGCTGGTTGTGCTGCTTGTTGACCAGATGACCAAGCTTGCGGTTCGTGCCGTGGGCGAAGCTTTGCATGTGACTGTCATCCCCGGTGTCATCGACTTTATGTTTGTTCGCAATATCGGTGCTGCCTTTAGTATGGGCGAGGGGCATGGCATCGCGTTTGCCGTGCTGGCGTTGGCGGTCATTATCGCTATTGCCGTGTACCTCGTTCGTGCACCCCAGCTCGCCCATCTTGAGGTTGTGGGCATGGCGATGGTTGCGGGCGGTGCTATTGGCAACGCTATCGATCGTTTGGCCTTTGGCTTCGTGACCGATTTTATTGCCACCACCTTCATTGACTTCCCCGTCTTCAATGTGGCCGATATCGGCATTACCTTGGGCGTCGTGCTCGCCCTTTTCGGCTACATGTTCTTGAGTCCCGCCGCCCGTGAGGTCGATGCGACCGCCGAGCTTAACGCCCGTGACGAGGCCCGCGCTAAGCGCAAGGCCCAGCAGCGTGGGGAGCGTGCCCGCAAGATTCGCGAAAGGAATGAGCGCTAATGGCCGACATCCATATCCTTGTTGCCGATGATGCCGCCGGTCAGCGTCTTGACGCTTATCTGGGCGCCAATGACGGCTGCCCTACGCGCTCTGCCTGCGCGCATCTGATCGAGGGCGGTGCCGTATGTGTCAATGGCGAGACCTGCCTGTCCAAAAAGTACGCCGTGCGAGCCGGCGATCGTATTTCGGTCGATTTGCCCGAGCCGCACGATCCCACCGATGTGATTCCCGAGGCCATCCCGCTCGACATTCGCTATGAGGACGATTATCTCATTGTGCTCTCCAAGCAGCGCGGCCTGGTGTGCCATCCTGCACATGGTCATGAGAGCGGTACGCTCGCGAATGCCCTGGTCTATCACTGCGGTATCGACCATCTGGGCACCGTGCAGGGCGAGGACCGCCCCGGCATCGTGCATCGTTTGGATCGCGATACCTCGGGTCTCATGCTTGCGGCAAAGGACGACGACACCCAGCGCGCGCTCCAAAATCTTATCCGTACGCGTACGCTCGACCGTCGCTATATCACACTTGTTCACGGGCACATCGCCATGGACGAGGGCACCATCAACACCGGCATTGCCCGATCGACGCGCGATCGCGTGAAGATGGCGGTTTCTGACGATCCTTTCGCGCGCCAGGCCATTACGACCTTTAAGGTCCTCGAGCGCTTCGATTCCACGCGTTTTGACGACGGCTATACGCTCGTCGAGTGCCATCTGTTTACGGGCCGCACACATCAGATTCGTGTGCATATGCGCCATATCAACCACGCCTGCGTGGGCGATCCACTCTACGGCAAGTGCGATGCACGCGCCGATCAGGGTCTGACCAGGCAATTCCTTCATTCCTGGCGCGTCGCATTCGACCATCCCGTGACGGGGGAGCGTATTGAGTGCCGCGATGAGCTGCCGTGGGATCTCGCTGCGGTTCTTGACGACCTGGCCCCGCGCTCGCTTGGCCGCACCGCCGCCGGCGACGACATCGTTCCGCAGCTCGGTCTGCTCGAAGCCTAGCCAGTATTAGGTGGTTTCTTGAACTCGGTTAGCCTGCGGTAAGATATACGGTTGTTTACGTAACGCGTTCCCGGGAGCCTGTATGCTCGCCTTTTTACAAACCAACACACCCATCGTGATCTTCAACCAGATTGTCGTCACGCTGCTCACGGCCTGCTTTCTGTATCAGGTGGTCTTCTTTGTCATCGGCGCTCTTCGTGGCGAGGTCGCGCCGCCCAAGGCCAAAAAACTCCACCGCTACGCCTTCTTCATTGCTGCGCATAACGAGGAAGCCGTAATTGCCAATCTCGTTCGCTCCATCAAGGACCAGGACTATCCGTCCGAGCTCATCGAGGTCTTTGTCGTTGCCGACGCCTGCACCGACAACACCGCGCAGCTCGCGCGCGAGGCCGGTGCCATTGTTTACGAGCGCAATGACCTGGCCCGCAAGGGTAAGAGCTGGGTCATGGACTTTGGTTTCGATCGCATTCTCAACGAGTATCCCGATACGTTTGAGGGCTACTTTATCTTCGATGCCGACAACGTTATCTCCCGCGATTACGTCTCCAAGATGAATGATGCCTTTGACCAGGGCTTCCATGTGGTCACGAGCTATCGCAATTCCAAGAACTTCGGCAGCTCGTGGATTTCTGCAGCTAATGCCACCTGGTATCTGCGCGAGGCGCGCTTTCTCAACAACGCGCGTAACATCTGCAAGACGTCTTGCGCCGTCTCGGGTTCGGGCTACCTCATCTCCGCCAGCGTGATCGAGGGCATGCACGGTTGGCAGTTCCATACGCTGACCGAGGATATCCAGTTCACCACGTTCTGCGCCATTCACGGCATTCGCATTGGCTATGCGCCGGCGGAGTTCTTTGACGAACAGCCCGTGACGTTTAAGGCGTCCTGGAAACAGCGCATGCGTTGGACCAAGGGCTTCTACCAGGTGTTCTTTACCTACGGTAAGCACCTGGTCAAGTCGACGTTCCGCTATCATCGCTTTGCTGCCTACGACATGTTTATGACCATCGCTCCGGGCATGCTGCTGTCCCTGATCTCCATGCTTGCCAACGCGACCTTCCTCATCGTGGGCGGGCTTTCGCACGGCTTCTTGGCCACCGAGGTCGAGATGCAGGCTTGTGCCGCCTCGCTCATTATGACCTTCGTGATGATGTACCAGACCTTCTTTATCCTGGCGCTACTCACGACCATCTTCGAGTACAAGCACATTCACTGCGCGCAAAAGTGGCGTTTGGTGACCAACTTGTTTACCTTCCCGATCTTTATGTTCAGCTATATTCCCATCACGGTGGCAGCCCTGTTCCTGAAGGTCGACTGGGTCCCGACGCAGCACGCCGTCAACGTTACCCTCGACGAGGTCATGCAAGGCGCCAAATAACCACCACCAAAACCACCACAAAGGGGACAGTGAACTGCCTCCCATTTCTTGGACATCGGGAAATGGGAGGTTTTCCATGAGTAT
>CABRGB010000012.1 GCA_902470345.1 uncultured Collinsella sp. | reverse complement strand
GCTGCAGGCAGCGGGCCATGGCATGGCCATGATCAACGCCGAGCCCGAAGATCGCGAGGCCGCCGACGCCATCACCGAATACGACAACGACCACGACGGCGTCGCCCGCACCATCATGGCTGCCCTCGCCTAGTCATTGGGGGTAGTCATTGGGGACGTTCTTAAACGACTAGTCATTGGGGACGTTCTTGAATGACTAGTCGTTGGGGACACTCTTCGCAAAAAAGCTGCAAGGACTGTCCCCCCCACTACCGGCAGAAAAGGACTGTCCCTAACTGCCGGATTAGGCGAGGCTCTCCAGAACACGGCGAAGTTCCTGCTGGACGGCGTGGTCGCGGTTGCGCCCCACCACGCGATCGGCAACGGCCTTGAGTGCAGGACGCGCGTTTTCCATCGCGCAGCCCGTGCCGACAAAGCGAATGATCTCGTAATCGTTCATCGAATCGCCAAACGCCATAACCTCGTCGCGCCCAATGCCATAATGCTCCGCGAGCTGTGCGATACCCGAGGCCTTCGACACACCGGGCTGCATGGCATCGATCCACGCGTTGCCCGAAGGCGCAAAAGTAAAGAGCTGACCGAGTTCACGCTGTAGCACGTACGCACTGTCCATAACAGCACTGTCATCGCAAAAGATACTCGCCTTGATGATATTTACACTGGGATCGGGCAGCTCCCAAATGCGCTCGGCATTGGGAAGGTCCTTATCGACCTCACGCACGAACTTGCACTCGTCATCGAGCAGGAAGGACTTGGTTCGGTCAAAAAGCGCAAGATGCAGATTGGGAAACGTCGCGACAGCCTGGGCGAGCCTTCGAATCGCCAGGTGCGAATACACCTCACGGTCTACCATTTTGCCGTCGGCGAAGACCTGGGCACCGTTAGCTGCGACAAAGTCCATCTTGTCGCGAACGGGCGCAAAGAACTCGCACAGGCGATCGTAGCGACGACCTGACGATGCGGCAAAATGCACACCATGCTCGTGTAGCGCCAGAATCAGTTCGTAGGTCTCGGGAGGCACCTGGCCGTTTTCGTCAAGCAGTGTGCCGTCCATATCGGATGCAATCAGTTTAAACATAGAAAAGCTCCCTTCGGGCTTGATGGAATCGGACGTATATCCAAAATCACCGTACCCAAAGGGAGCTCAGATAAGACCCGCAGGCGCAAACGTTACAAGGGCCTAGCAAATAGCTCACGCGCGCCAGAAAGCCCACAGTCGCAGCGCCAGGTGACAAGCCAAAGAGTGTCCCCGACGGCTAGTCGTTTAAGAACGTCCCCAATGACTAGTCGGCGTAGGTGAAAGTAGTGACGTCGAACATGCCCTCGGGGCGGATGCGGAGCGTCGGGATGACCGGCAGGGGCAGGAAGATGATGCCCATGATGGGGTCGAGCGGCGGCTCAATACCCATGGCGCGCGCCTTGACCATAAAGTCGTCGTGCTGCGCGGCGACGTCCTCAGCCGTGCCTTCGCTCATCAGGCCACCGAGCGCCAGCGGAATACGCGCCACGACCTCGCCGTTGCGCACCAGCACGTGGCCGCCCTGGCCAACAGCCTCGACGGCAGTCATCATATCGGCAGCGTTATCGCCCACCACGCACACGTTGTGCGAGTCGTGGCCGATCGTCGAGGCGATGGCACCGCCCGTGATGGTAAAGCCGCGCACCCAGCCGCGGCCGATGTGCTTACCAACAAGACCCAGGCCCGCAGGACCATCACCGTCGGCGCCCTCGGCTTGCAGCGACACGCCGCGGCCGTGACGCTCGATCAGCATAATGCGGCGCAGACCCTCGGCATTCTCGGGACGAGCCATGCCCGTGATGGCCTTGCCCGGCACCACGTCAATCACAGCCTCGCCCGGCTTAAAGGCATAGTCGAACACGTCGAGCGATAGCTTCGGCAGCTTAACGGAAGCACGCAGCTCATCGGCAAGGGCCGCAACCTCGGCGGTCTCGGGCGCAACCTCACCCACAAAAGTGCCGTCCTGTGCCACGAGCGCGCCGGCTGCATACACGCGATGCGGAGCCGTGGCAAACGTCAGGTCGTTGAGTACCAGCAGGTCGGCACGCTTGCCCGGGGCGATGGCGCCACGCAGCTCGTGCGGGTCGCGGCAACCGTGGTCCAGGCCAAATGCCTCGGCCGTGGACAGGGACGCCATAGAGATGGCAACCACGGGGTCAATACCGGCCTCGATAGCCACGCGGCAGGCATTGTCGATCATACCGGTCGAAAGTGCATCGGAGGGAGCGCGGTCGTCGGTCGCAAAGCAGCAGCGACGGGCGCGGGCGGGGTTTTCCAGCAACATCGGCGACAGGTTGGCCAGGTCGTGGCTACACGTACCCTCGCGCAGCATCACGTACATGCCACGAGACAGCTTGTCGAGCGCCTCCTCGGGAACCGTCGACTCGTGGTCGGCGATAATACCCGCTGCGGCATAGGCGTTGAGGTCCTTGCCGGCAACAAGCGGCGCATGGCCGTCGACCTGCTTGGACGGCGTCTGGTTGGCAGCATCGATGCGAGCGCAGGTCTCGGGATCGGCCATAAAGACGCCCGGCAGGTTCATCATTTCGCCTAGACCAAAGACATCGCCCGGATGCTCGGCAAAAAACGTCTGCATATCGGCGGCGGTAATCACAGCGCCCGCTTGCTCATCGGGCAGCGCGGGCACGCACGAGGGCATCATGTACTTGATGGAAATGGGCGCGCGACGGCCGTCCTCGATCATAAAGCGCAGGCCGTCCAGGCCGGAAACGTTGGCGATCTCGTGGCTGTCGGCAATGGCAGTGGTGGTGCCGCGCGTCGCCGCCATGCGCGCATACTCGGCGGGACGGATGTTCGAGGACTCGATATGCAGATGTCCGTCGATAAAGCCGGGGGCGAGATAGCGACCCTGGCAGTCAATGACCTCGGTCGCTTCGTAGGTGCCGGCGGCATCATCGCGACCGTCGTAGAGCACGCCGACGATTACGCCATCCTTGACGGCAACGCTACCGGGCGCCACGCGCTGGCCATATACGTCGACAATCTGCGCATTGGTAAACAGCATGTCGACGGGCACGCGACCCTCGGCTGCATCGATCACGGACCTCATGACCTCAACGGACATACATACTCCTTTAACGGTAGAAATAACTGCGGAGCGGACGAGCCTTCACCGCAACAAGCCAACAGCCATTGTATGCCCAAACGATAGGTCAGCAATACGCCTCTCCGCTTAGCGGCACACGCCGCTTGGCGCAATGGGGACTGCCGCTGAGCACCAATGACAAGGAGTGTCCCAAAGTGCCGGCACAAAAGGACCGTCCCTAACTGCCAGGTCCAAGAGTGTCCCTTCCGCCTAGTCATTTAAGAACACCCAATGACTACTTGCGACCAAGGCGACGCCGATGTTTTGGCAGCGCCAGCGAGCGGGCCGCATTTGAGACAAGGTGACGTGAAACGAAAGGGCGCAGACCTTCTGGTCGCGCCCTTGAAGTTGAACGTCAGATTGTCCAAATGCGGCCCGCGCAGCGTCGAGCGGTTACGCGGTTTGGTAAAACCGCGTAACTAAATCAACTTGAAGCCCTTGCGCTTGCCTACGGAGAGGGTGTCACCCAGCTTGAGGGCGCTCGGGTCGATGTTGTAGCTCTTGGGAGCCACCGCCTCGCCGTTGATCTTGACGCCGCCGCCGTCAATGTCGCGACGGGCCTGGCCGGCGCTCGCCGAAAGGCCCAGGTCCTTAAGCAGGCCTGCGAGGTAGATCTTGCCCTCGTCGTTGACGGTCAGCTCGACATGCTTCTCGGGGAAGTCGGCAAGCTGGCCCTCCTTGAACACGCGGTCGAACTCGGCCTGGGCCTCGTCACCAGCACCGGCGCCGTGATAGGTGTCGCACAGGTCGCGGCCCAGCGCGCGCTTGAGCTCATAGGGATCGGCGGAACCGTCGGCCAGGGCAGCGTCGATCTTGTCGACCTCGGCCGGGGTGAGCGAGCTGGCCAGACGATAGTACTTGCCGATCATCTCGTCGGGGATGGACATGGTCTTGCCGAACATATCCTTGGGAGCATCGGTCAGGCCGATGTAGTTGCCGTAGGACTTGGACATCTTGCGGACGCCATCGGTGCCCTCGAGCAGCGGCATGGTAAGCGCAATCTGCGGCTCCATGCCCATCTTCTCCATGAGCTCGCGACCAGCGAGCAGGTTGAAGAGCTGGTCGGTGCCGCCCATCTCCACGTCGGCCTTGATCTGAACGGAGTCGAAGGCCTGCATCACGGGGTACAGGAACTCGTGCAGGGCGATCGGCGTCTGGGACTGGTAGCGCTTGGTAAAGTCGTCGCGCTCGAGGATGCGGGCGACGGTGAACTTGGAGCACACCTGCAGCAGGCCGGCCAGATCCATCGACAGGATCCAGTCGCCGTTGTGCACGATGGTGGTCTTCTCGGGATCCAGGATCTTCATGGCCTGGCTCACGTAGGTCTCGGCGTTGGCCTCGATCTGCTCCTGCGAAAGCTGCGGGCGGGTGGAGTTCTTGCCCGACGGATCGCCAATCAGTGCGGTGCCGTTACCGATGATGAGGGTGACCTTGTGGCCCAGGTCCTGGAACTGACGCATCTTGCGCAGGGGCACGGCATGGCCCAGGTGCAGGTCGGGGCTGGTGGGATCGACGCCGAGCTTGATGTTGAGGGGCTCGCCCTTCTCAAGCTTCTTGCGAAGGTCGGCCTCGGGGACGATCTGCGCTGCGCCCGAGGTGATGATACGCATTTGCTCGTCGACAGACAGCATTGGGTATCCTCCTTTTGCTATAGCACCCTCACCGGATACGGCGGTGCTCGAAGTTCATAAACCCACTAATAATAACCAAAACGGCGCGGCCGAACACCTACGACAGGAAAATCCTCGTCCTTCCGCACGCGTCGATAACGACCGGCAAACGCGTGCCGTCACGTTCGACCAAAAAGCGCGTCTGCTGACGGCGCGAGCAGTCACGGCAACGGACCTGCCCCGTCGCATCCGTGGCGCAGGCGCCCTCGGCAGTCAGCAAGCAGTGCTCGCACACCATGAGCTCGGGACGGTCGGCGTCGACAGGCCCCAAGACACCGGGGCAAGCGGCAAGCTCGGCAACACGCTCCGCGTCGTCAGCGACAAGCTCGGCGGGCAAATACACACGGCCCGCGCCGAGCCCGCGTAGCCAGGCAAGCGTAACCCGGTTCGCGCAAAACACCGGTGCCGCAACGTCAAACGCCACACCCAGCTCACGCGCCATCGCCACCTGTCCCAGATTACGGCAGACGACGCGCCCGGCACGCCGCATAAGCGAGCGGGTACGCGAGGCATCGACTGCGCGACAGACCTCGTCGAGCACCACGGTCGCATCGGACAGATCGCGCTCGCCACACGGGTCGGCATCCATCAGCTGCCAGGCAAAAACCATGCGGGCGGAAGCCCCCTTTTCCGTCGGCTCCGCCAACGCCGCCTCGGGCACGTTGTCAACAGTCACGGAGCCCTCAAAGGGCAGTATCTCAACGGCTCGTGCAACGGGTACGACCGCGTCCGCCTCGACCCGCATGCGCTTTAGCGCCGTAGCCGTCTGCTCCAACACGCCGGCGCTGCGAATCAGGTACACCTCGCATCCCGCATCGACCTTGCGCTTGCAGTGCACGACAACGCGCTCCCCCGCCGCCGCATCCACCGGGCAGGGTACCTGGGGCCAGCGCTTGGGCACATCGGGGCGTGCATCGGCACCCGGATAGAATCGGATCTCGAGCGTGTCGCCCGCGGCCACAGCGGCATCGAGCTCGACGGTCACCTCTTCGTGACCCACCGCCACCAAGTGACCCACGCGCACGCCCTGGTTAATCGCACGCTCAAAGCTCATGAGCTCAGCACCCGATCGCCCCCGCAGATATGCATCGGTAAACCCGCGGTTGAACGACCTGCCCAGCTCGCGCTCGAGCGCCGACACGGCAGCGGCATCCCATGCGCCATCGCGCAGCATATCGAGTGCACGACGCCACACCCGCACCACGTTGAACACGTAGTCGGGGTTTTTCATGCGCCCCTCGATCTTGAGCGACGCCACCCCGGCCCCAACAAGCTCGGGCAGGTGCGCAATGCCCAGATAGTCGCGCGGGCATAGCAGACGATCGCCCTCCACGGAAACGACGCTCTCCCCCGCCTCGTCCACCAGGTCGTACGCCAAGCGGCACGGCTGCGTACAGTCGCCGCGCATCGCCGATCGTCCACGCCGCAGGGCCGAAAACTCGCAGGCGCCCGAATATCCAATGCAAATCGCGCCGTGGCAGAACACCTCGATAGGCACGCCGGTGGCACACAGGGCGGCAATCTCGTCGACCGCCAGCTCGCGGGCGGTCGTCACGCGCTCGACCCCGAGCTCGTCGGCAGCCAGGCGCACGGCGCCTTCGCTATGGACGCCCGCCTGCGTGGACAGGTGAATCTCGACCCCGGGGATCACCGCGCGCAACGCGCAGGCCAGACCGGCATCCGCCACGATCAAGGCGTCGGCACCCAACTCATGCGCGTGTGCCCCCAGCGCCACCGCGTCGGCCAACTCGTCATCGAACACAAACACGTTGAGCGTCACGTATACACGCACGCCGTGCGCATGCGCCACGACGCAGCCGCGCAAAAACTCGTCGTCGGTAAAGCCGTGTGCGCTCACGCGGGCGTTAAACCCGCCCAGGCCC
The DNA here is from genome assembly GCA_902470345.1 of uncultured Collinsella sp. GTDB lineage: Bacteria > Actinomycetota > Coriobacteriia > Coriobacteriales > Coriobacteriaceae > Collinsella. The sequence goes on along the minus strand of CABRGB010000012.1, from coordinate 32,371 downwards.
GCATAGATGGCATCGGCGCCCGCTGCAATCGCCACGAGCATCTGATCGAGTCCCCCGGCAGGCGCCAGCAGCTCGGGCAGCGCCGCCTCGGCAGCCCCCGGCTCGTTATCGCATTGTCCGCTCGGCCCCATCGTCCGAATCGCCATCGGCAAACTCCTTACCAACAAGGTATGCATTCACTCTGAAAAATGCCGTCATCCAGCATACACGAGGCCTCGCGCGCCTCGTTTGGTTTATCGTGTAATAACTTATGTCCATCCTGTCCCAGCGGCGTATCCGCCGCGCGGCACGACATACCTGGAGGTCAATATATGGGTCCTCGCCAACGACAGGGACGCAGTCGTTCCAAGACGCATGCCCTGCCCATGATCCTGCTCTCGTTCTTGGGCTTTTTGCTCATCGCGGGCGTAGCGTTTGGCATCGGCATGATCGGCAACGTCAATCGTTGGCTGTCCGATCTGCCCGACTATACCGACGCCAACGCCTATCTGGTGAGTGAACCCACCGAGATCGTCGATTGCAACGGCAACAAGATCGCGAGCTTCTACACGCAAAACCGCAAGTCCGTCACCAAGGACCAGGTCTCTCCGTACGTGCTGCAGGGCACCGTCGACGTCGAGGACGAGCGCTTCTACGAGCACGGCGGTATCGACCTGTGGGGCATCGCGCGTGCCGCCGTGGCAACCGCCTCCGGTGGCCACGAGGGTGCATCGACCATCACCCAGCAGCTGGTACGCAACACCATCCTGCAGGAGGAGCAGTTCGATTCGACCATCGAGCGTAAGGTGCGCGAGGCCTATATCGCCATCAAGATGGAGGAGATGTACTCCAAGGACGAGATCCTTATGATGTACCTCAACACCATCTATTACGGCCACGGTGCCTACGGCATCGAGGCCGCCGCCGAGACCTATCTGTCCAAGAGCGCCGCCGACCTCACCCTGAGCGAGGCCGCGCTGCTCATCGGCCTTCCCAACTCGCCTTCGCAGTACGACCCCACGGTCAATCCCGACCTGGCACTGTCTCGCCGCAACAAGGTTCTCGACAACATGCTGCGCCTGGGCCATATCACGCAGGAGGAGCACGACGCCGCGCAGGCAGAGCCCATCACCCTTAACGTGACCGAGATTTCGGGCAGCGGTGTCGACGTGTATTCGCAGCCCTACTTTGTCGCCTATGTTAAGCAGCTGCTGGAGCAGGAGTTCTCCACCGACGTGCTGTTTAAGGGCGGCCTAACTGTCAAGACCACCATCGACCCCACGATGCAGCAGACTGCCGAGGAGGCCGTGCGTGCCCAGCTCGACACGCTTTCGCTCGACGGCCTGGACATGGGCATGGTCGTCGTCGACCCCAAGACCGGCTACATCAAGTGCATGGTGGGCGGCTACGACTATAACGCCGACGAGAACCACGTGAACCACGCCACGGCCAAGCGTCCTGTGGGCTCCACGTTTAAGGCCTTTACGCTGGCCACTGCCATCCAAAACGGCATGAACCCCAACGTCACCCTCAACTGCAACTCGCCGCTCAAGGCCAAGGGCACCACGACCGAGGTGCAAAACTACGCCAACCAAAGCTACGGCACCATCACGCTCAAGCAGGCGACGGCATACTCCTCCAACACCGGCTATATCCAGGTTGCAGAGGCTATCGGCAATAACAAGATCATGTCGCTCGTCAAAAAGCTCGGCATCGATCCTTCTAAGGACAATATCGAGGACGTTCCCGTCATGACTCTCGGCACCGGCTCCATCTCGCCGCTCGAGATGGCCGCGGCCTATGCCACGTTTGCCAACGGCGGTTACTATCGCCAGCCGATCGCCATCACCGAGATTGATTCGCGAACCGGCTCGGTACTGTACCAGCACACCGATAACCCCACACAGGTGCTCTCCACCGGCGAGGCCGCAGCAGTGACCGACGTCCTGACCGGCGTCATGCAGGGCAGCGGCACGGGTGCCGCCGGCGCTCTGAGCGTGAACCAGCCCTATGCCGGCAAGACAGGTACCACCGACAACACCACCAACCTGTGGTTCTGCGGCTACACCCCGCAGCTGGCATGCGCCCTGTGGACCGGCTACTCCGCAGGTGAGATTCCCATCCAAAAGTACGGCACGGACCTGCTGGGCGACAGCACTAACCTGCCCGTCTTTAAGAAGTTCATGAACACCGTCCTTGCCGGCACCGAGCGCGAGGAGTTCCCGACCGGAACAGCCCCCACGTACAAGAACAACAACGTCTGGAAGTTCTACGGCACCAGCAACACCAAGAAGTCGTATAGCGACACCGAGGACAACGACGAGGAAGAGACCACGACTACGACTACCACGACTACGACCACGACCACCGAGACCACGGGCGGCAGCACCACGGGTGGCACCGGAACGACCGACGGCTCGACCGGCGGCGACGGTAGCGGTGGCGAAGGCGGCGAGGGCGGTTCCCCCACTCCAACGCCTACGCCCACGCCCGACCCCTCTACGGGTCAGTAGGCACCAAGCCATAGCCAAACAAAGGCGCCCGAGCAGATCGAAAGCTGCTCGGGCGCCTTTTGGTCACGAGAAACCTCATACACGCCTCAACACGATGCGACAAAAAACAGGGCGCCGACCATCGTCGACGCCCCATAAAAGTCGCTATATGCGCTCGTACGGCGCTATCCTCACGCGCCACCTCGCCTACTTACGAGAGTTGCTCAGCTTGTTGATGAGGGCCTCCAGGCGCTCGCCGTCCTCGGCGGTCTGGGCGATAACCAAGATGGTGTCATTACCGGCGAGCGAGCCCAGCACATCGGGCAGCTCGGCGGCATCGACCGCGGCGGCAATGCCCGAAGCGGTGCCGGGCTGAGCCTTGATCATAACCAGGTTGTCGGTGCGCAGAACGCCCGTTACCAGTTCGGAAACCATACGCTGCAGATGCAAGTCCTCGGCCAGAACATAGATACCCTCGGGAAGCTTGCGCAGACCCATATCGGCAATGTCGCGCGAAACGGTTGCCTGCGTGCAATCGAAACCCATAGCGCGAAGCTCGTCCACCAGTACGCGCTGCGTGCGAACATCCTTGTTGCGCACGATATCTCTGATGGCATCCTGGCGCCCATTGCGTTTTTTAGCCATACAAAACCTCACTCCATAGATGGCGGAGACAATCAATCAGTAATTGAATAGTTTAGCGCTATTTGATGGTATTTGTGAATAAGAACGCATTTCGAAACAATTCCATGCAAGATTGTTTCGAACATAGCCGTCTTAAGCAGTTTTGACGCCCGTCCGGTTAAAAAAAGCGGCCAGGTGCGTATACATCACGCAACGCGCAGGCTTGGCACTGGCAATCGGTCCAAACAACAGGCCGAGTCCACGATGGTTATCCTTGAGTGCCGCAGCCATCTGACGAGTTCTAGATGCCTCGAGCATATCACGCATTCGAGCGGAACGCTCAATTGAAGAAACCCCATGCGGGCTCAAGCACAAATTTTCGATGCAGGCGACCAGCCCGGCGAAGTAAAACATATGGCTCGCCACCTTTAGCTGCGTGTCACCGCCCGCCTCTACAAGCGAATCAGTAAGCTCGTCGAGCGCCCGGGCGTCATCGGTAAGCTTGGCAAACAATGTGGGGTCAAAAGCATCTGTAAGCCGTGGCGCCACCACATGGAAACAGGCGTCACCGCACCCGGATATGCGCTGCGCCTGCGAAAGGGCGCATGTCATAAACCCAATCGAGCGAAGCGCACGGCCGCGCGACAAACACGTCTCGAACAACGAGCGGCTGTACATCACACCGGAAGTCTGGGCAATCAGGCCGCCGGAAATCATCTGAGACAGACCAGCCGCCAAAGAAGCACGGTCATCGATCGCAAGAGAGCTGGCATCCAGCACGCGCGAATGGCGCTCACGATGAGCGTCATAGCGGTCGAGCGATGCTGTGGGAATCACCATGTCTGCCGCAGCATCGCACGCAACATCGACCATCTTGGAAAGGGACTGTGGGGCAAACCACTCGTCGGCGTTCATGGCAACAATCTGCAATCCACGCGAGGCGGCAAAACCGGCCTTGAGACATGCTCCGCGCGCCGAATCCTCGACGTCAATCAAATCGATGTGAATATCCCTGTCTGCGGCAACTTCGAGCGAATGGCGCACACCCGGTGCAACGTCGCGACAAACAACGACAATTTGGAGGTCATAGAGGTCTTGGTTCTGGACGCTCTCGAGCGCGCGCATCGCATAGCTGGGCGAACCCTCAACAATAAGGATCACCGAAAGTCGCGGATGCGAACCACGTCGAACCAAGTTTTCCGTCCTCTCGACAGCGCCAAATCAAACCGTCGTTCATGGTACACCCGGGCTATAAAAGCAACGAGCCGCCTAACATGTTGCACGCCAAGAACAGATGTTGCACACGCGCAGCTCACACATAGTATGTGCCAGGCACGGACGCGCCGAGCACTCCCCTAATCGAGCACGACAAGCTCGTCGGGGCCGTAATCCACACCCATAAACGTAAGGCCGCAGGCAGGCGCCGTGGGACCCGCAGCGGTACGGTCGCAGGCATCAATGACCTCGCGCATCCACTCGGGATCGCGACGATGCATGCCAATCTCCACGAGCGTGCCCACAATAGTGCGCACCATCGAATGTAAAAATGCGTTGCCCTCGATAGTGAAGGTCAGGATATCCTCGCCAAAAGCGACCTCGTGGCCAAACTCGGCACGCATCACGCAGCGGTGCGTAGGCTTGCCCACGGCAGAGGCGACCTTGCAAAAGCTCTTAAAGTCCTGCTCGCCCAGCAGCGCAGGACAGGCCGCAGACATCGCCTCAACATCCAATGGGTAGCGATGCCACCACACTGCACCGCGCGAGAGCACGGGTCGCGCATCGCGATCGGCAATGCGGTACGTATACGTACGGGAACGCGCATCAAAGCGTGCGGAAAAGCCTTTACGGGCCTTGTAGACCTCGTTTATGGCAATATCTTTGGGCAGGAGGGCATCCATAGCCCTCAGCCATCTACGGCGCGTCAGAGCCAGCTCAGCGTCCGTTACGGGCACGCTGATGTACTGCGCCACCGCATGCACGCCGGCATCGGTACGACCCGCACACGTCAGGTCGATCGGACGGCGCAGGAGCGTCTCGATAGCACGGCGCAACTCGCCCGCAACGGTCGTCTGGCCCGGCTGCTCGGCAAATCCGCTATACGATGAGCCATCGTAGGCCACGCGGAATACGAGCGTGGCATCGAGCTCTGGAATCGAATTAAAATCAGACGGCGCGGTCATGGGCGCTCCCAACAAACAATCAACGGTATCGCGACAAAAAAAGAGGGGTACGCGAACGTACCCCTCGAATATAGCCTATGCAGACGGATTGTCTACTCAGCGGTCTCCTCAGCAGGAGCCTCCTCGGCAGCCTCAACCTTCTTGGGAGCAGCGGCCTTCTTGGGGGCCGGAGCAGCCTTCTTGGCCTTAGGCGTGCAAGGCTCGGTGACGAGCTCCATGATAACGATAGGAGCGTTGTCGCCCTTACGGTTACCAAGCTTCATGATGCGGGTGTAACCGCCGTTGCGGTCCTGCCACATGCCCTGGGCAGCCTTGTCGAAAATCTCGGCAACGAGCTGCTTATCGCCGAGCTTGGCGATGGCCAGACGACGAGAGTGCAGGTCGCCCTTCTTGGCCCAGGTGATGATCGGATCGACGACCGAACGCAGCGCCTTAGCGCGGGTCTCGGTGGTCTTGATGCGGTCGTTCTCGAAGAGGGCCTTGGCCAGGCTCTTCTTCATGGCCTTGGTGTGGCTCGCATCGGTGCCGAGCTTCAGGCCCTTCTTAACGTTATGACGCATGGTCTAGTTTCTCCTCAAATATGCGAAGCATTAAGCCTTCAGGCTCAGGCCCATGGACTCAAGCTTGTCCTTCACTTCCTCGATCGACTTAACACCGAAGTTACGGATGTTGAGCAGATCGTTCTCCGAGAACTCAACGAGCTGACGGACCGAGTGAATGCTGGCGCGCTTAAGGCAGTTGTAGGAACGGACGGAAAGGTCCAAATCCTCGATCTGCTTGTCCAGCTCGGCGTTGTCGTTGGTGACCTCGGGAGCGAAGATCGAAGCCTCCTCCTCGACCTCGGGGGTCTCGGCAAGGTTCATAAAGGCAGCCATATGCTGGTTGATGATATTGGCAGCCTGGACCACGGCGTCGCGCGGGGCGATGGAGCCGTTGGTCTCGATCTCGAGGACAAGGCGGTCGTAGTCGGTGTGCTGACCGACACGGCAAGCCTCAACGAGCTTGGCGCAACGGGACACCGGCGAGTACAGCGAGTCGACGTGGATCACACCGATGGGATCGTTGTCGCGCTTGTTAGCCTCGCCAGAGACATAGCCGCGGCCATAGCCGATGCGCATGCTCATGGTGAGATGGCCACCCTCGGTGAGCGTAGCGATGTGCTGCTCGGGGTTGACCAGCTCAAACTCGGACGGAATAAAGAAGTCCGCACCGGTGACCTCGCAGGGGCCGTCAACCGAAATGGTGGCGGTCGCCTCGTCGGTCGTGCCGAGAGCCCTGAAGACAAGACCCTTGACATTCAGGACGATGTCGGTGACATCCTCGACCATGTTAGGGATGGTCATGAACTCGTGCTGCGCGCCATCGATCTGAATAGCCTCGACGGCGGCACCCTCGAGCGAGGACAGAAGAACGCGACGAAGGGAGTTACCCAGCGTATCGCCGTAGCCACGCTCGAGCGGCTCGACGGAGACACGAGCAGACGTCTCGTTAATCTCTTCGACCTGAACCTGAGGCCTAATGAATTCTGACATGTATTACCTCCAGCCTCAGCAGCCCGGATGGACTACTTAGAGTAGAGCTCGACGATGAGCTGCTCGTTGATATCACCGCTGATCTGCTCACGCGTCGGCAGAGCGAGCACGTTACCAGACAGCTTCTCGATATCGACCTCGAGCCAGCCAGGGACCTCGAAACGCTCGGAGGAAATCAGGGCCTCCTTGATGGGGAGGAGGTCACGGAACTTCTCGCCGACAGCGACGACGTCGCCGGCCTTGACGCGGTAGGACGGGATGTCCACGCGCTTGCCGTTCACGGTGAAGTGGCCGTGACGGACGGACTGACGAGCCTCTTTGCGGGTGCGGGCGAAGCCAAGACGGAAGACGACGTTGTCGAGGCGAGACTCAAGGATAATCATGAGGTTCTCACCGGTGACGCCGTTCATCTTACGGGCCTTGTTGAAGTAGCCGTGGAACTGCTTCTCCAGAACGCCATAGATGAACTTGACCTTCTGCTTCTCGCGCAGCTGCATGCCGTACTCAGATTCCTTGCGACGGCGCTTGGGCTGACGGATAGATTCCTTCTTGCTGCTGTAACCGAGCTCAGCGGGATCGATCCCGAGCTGACGGCAGCGCTTAAGAACAGGAGTCCTGTCGATTGCCATATTGATACGATCCTTTCAGTTACACGCGGCGACGCTTCTTGGGGCGGCAGCCGTTGTGCGGAATGGGGGTCTTGTCCTGGATGCTCGAGACCTCGAGGCCAGCAGCCTGGAGGGAGCGGATGGCGGTCTCACGACCGGAGCCGGGGCCCTTGACGAAGACGGAAACCTTCTTCATGCCGTGCTCCATGGCCTGCTTGGCAGCAGCCTCGGCAGCCATCTGGGCAGCGAACGGCGTGGACTTACGGGAGCCCTTGAAGCCCACCTGGCCAGCCGACTTCCAGGAAATGACGTTGCCCTGGGGATCGGTGATCGAAACGATCGTGTTGTTGAACGTAGAACGAATGTGAGCCTGGCCCACGGAAATGTTCTTACGGTCCGCGCGCTTCAGACGGGCAGCGCGAACGTTCTTCTTAGCAGTAGCCATCTATCTAGCGCTCCTTATTTCTTCTTCTTAGCACCGATCTGACGCTTCGGGCCCTTGCGGGTACGAGCGTTAGTGTGGGTGCGCTGGCCGCGGACCGGGAGGCCCTTGCGGTGACGAAGGCCGCGATTGCAGCCGATGTCCATAAGGCGCTTGACGTTCTGGTTGCGCTCACGGCGGAGGTCGCCCTCAACCATGATCTGGTTCTTGTCGATATAATCGCGGATGGCGTTAACCTCATCCTCGGTGAGGTCCTTAACGCGCGTATCCACGTTAACGTTGCACTCGACGCAAATCTTCGTCGCAGTGGTGCGGCCGATGCCGTAAATGTAGGTCAGACCGATCTCAACGCGCTTCTCACGCGGGAGGTCGACACCATTAATACGGGCCAACGTAGTCTCCTCTCTTAACCCTGACGCTGCTTATGACGGGGGTTCTCGCAAATGACGAGGACCTTGCCATGGCGCCTAATGATTTTGCACTTATCGCACATCTTCTTGACCGAAGGACGTACCTTCATCGTTCTTCCTTTCGGTAGCGCTCAAACTACTTCCCTACTATCTACTCGCCCAGCCGCAGGCGTTTAAAACTATGGCTGGTCTTCACACGCAAACCGACCGTAGGTTGAGCTAAGCCTGCAGTCGGAAAAGGAGTGCGTGTATGCGTGCCGCTATTTATAGCGATAGGTGATGCGGCCGCGGGTCAGGTCGTACGGGGAAAGCTCCACGACAACCCTGTCACCGGGGAGAATGCGGATGTAATTCATTCGGATCTTGCCAGAAATGTTGCACAGAACCGAATGACCGTTCTCGAGCTCAACCTTAAACATGGCGTTGGGCAGCGGCTCCTTTACCGTACCCTCGAGCTCAATTGCGTCTTCCTTCTTCACAAGCAATCATCTTTCTCTAGAAAACGACAGCGATTGAGTATTCTACAATACGCGTGCACGTATCGTAATATCTTCGTAATGGCTCCACAACTAAGTGGAACCTGTTACATTCGAAATATAAAACAAAGCCGTTCCCTGATGCCCAAGATCGCCTTGAAATGAGAAGGCATAGACCTTGGGGTCATGCCTTCGAAATTGAAAGACGAGGTTGGGCATCAGGGGGCGGCGACTTTTACATTTCGCCGCCTTGCAAGGAGCACCAAGCGCCTTGCGCGTCGGTGGTGAGAATCACCGGGCCGTCATCGGTAATGGCAACGGTGTTCTCGTAGTGCGCGGCGGGCAGGTGGTCGTTGGTCGTGACAATCCAACCATCGGAGCCCGTGCTCACATGATTGGATCCCATCGTGACCATCGGCTCGATGGCAATGACCATACCGGCCTGGAGACGAACGCCCCTCCCCTTTTTTCCGTAATTTGGAACGTTGGGGTCCTCGTGCATCACATGGCCAATACCGTGCCCCACATAATCGCGAAGCACGCCATAGCCGTGAGACTCGGCGAGGGACTGGACGGCATAACCAATGTCCCCAATATGGTTACCGGGAACAGCCTGCTCGATTGCAGCCTTAAGGCAATCGCGCGTAACCTCGCACAGGGCCTTGGCCTCGGGCGTGGGGGTACCAACGAAAAACGTCCAAGCGTTATCGCCGACCCAACCGTCGACAACGGCTCCCGTATCGATGGAGATGATATCGCCATCGCGCAGGATCATGTCGGGGTTGGGAATACCGTGCACCACGGCATCGTTAATCGATGCACAGATGGTACCGGGGAACCCGCCGTAACCTTTAAAGGCCGGGGTGCCACCATGCATGCGGATAATCTGCTCCGCAAGCTGATCAAGCTCAAAGGTCGAAACACCAGGGCGAACCATGGCTCCAACGTGGCGGAGCGCCATCTTAGATAGCGCTCCTGCCTTCTTCATCTGCTCGATTTGCGTTGCAGACTTAATCTTGATCATAGACCGAGAGCCTCTTTGACATCCCCGTACACGGTCTCGCGAGCCTGATCACCGTTGACCGACTTGAGCAGACCCTGGCCACGATAGTAGTCGACGAGCGGGCTCGTGGACTTCTCGTAGACGTCGAGACGGTTCTTAATGGTCTCGGGCTTGTCGTCGTCGCGCTGATACATCTCGCCACCACACTTGGGGCAGGTAGCATCGGCAGCGGTGCCGGTGTAACCGCAGGCGCGGCAGGTGCGACGCGAAGACAGACGGTCGATGATGACCTCGGGGGCCACGTCGACCAGAAGGGCGCAGTCGATCTCGCGACCCATGGCAGAGAGCTCGGAATCGAGCGTCACAGCCTGGGCGGTGTTGCGCGGGAAGCCATCGAGAATGAAACCCTGCTGGGCGTCATCGGCGGCAAGGCGCTCCTTGACAAGGTCGATAACGAGCTGGTCGGGAACGAGCTCGCCGGCGTCCATGTACTTCTTAGCCTGAATACCAAGCTCGGTGCCACCCTTGACGGCAGCACGCAGCAGGTCGCCCGTGGAAATGTGAGCGACGCCGAACTCGGCGACGAGCTCCTGTGCGACGGTGCCCTTACCGGCACCCGGAGCTCCGAGCAATACGAGGTTCATGAGCAATCCTCCTCTAGCCTATTTAAAGAATCCATCGTAATCATACATCTTGATCTGGCCTTCGAGCTTATCGACCGTGTCGAGCACGACGCCGACCATGATGAGGATGGACGTGCCGCCAAATGCCTGGATCAGATGGTTACCCGTGAAGGAGAAGATGATCGAAGGCACGATGGCGATGAGCGCCAAAAAGACAGCGCTGGGAAGCGTGATCTTGTTGAGCGCGTTCTTGATGTAGGCCGCGGTAGCCCTGCCCGGACGGACGCCCGGAATAAAGCCGCCCTGCTTCTTAAGGTTGTCGGCCGTGTCATCGGGGTTGAACACCATGGAGGTGTAGAAGTACGCGAAGAACACGATGAGGACAACATTAAGCACCCAGTTGAGCCAACCGGTCGAAAGCGCAGAGGCAACTGCCTGGATCCAGCCGATGCCGGGGAAGAACACAGCAATCTGAGCCGGGAAGTACAGCAGCGCCGAAGCGAAGATGATCGGCACGACGCCCGCGGTGTTGACCTTGATGGGCAAGTAGGTGGTCTGGCCACCCATCATGCGACGGCCCACGACGCGCTTGGCGTAAGAGACCGGGATGCGGCGCTGGCCGCGCTCAAGGAAAACGATCAGCGGGATGACCAACAGGATGATGGCGCAGATGATCACCATGGTGATGATGCCACCGGCGTTACCCTCGGTGCTGGAGAAAATCGCCTGCGGAAGACCGGCCATGATGTTCGCGAAGATGATCAGCGACATGCCATTACCGATACCACGCTGGGTGATGAGCTCACCAATCCACATGATCAGCATGGCGCCCGCGGTGAGCGTACCGACGATCATGAGGTCAAAGATGATCTCGGGAGCGCCGGCACCGTTGAAGCTAATGCCGAAGCTCTTAAAGAGGAAGAGGTAACCCACGGAGTTGAGGATAGCCAGAGCCAAGGTGAGGTAACGCGAATACTGCGTAATCTTGGTCTGACCGACCTCGCCCTCGCGGGCAAGCTCATGCAGGGAAGGCACGACGGCCTGGAGCATCTGGAGGATAATCGAGCTCGTGATGTACGGCATGATGCCCAAAGAGAACACCGAGACATAGCTCAACGCGCCACCAGAGAAAAGATTCAGGAGGGCCATAGCACCTGCGGCGACCGAGTTGCTCCCGGTCGAGAAAAGGCCCAGCATCCCCTGGAAGGGAATGCCGGGCACAGGAACGTGCGCACCAATGCGGTACACGACGAGCATAGCTATGGTAAAAAGAATCTTTTCGCGCAGTTCTTTGATGCGGAAAGCATTCTTAAGACCATTTAGCACGGCAGCTCGACCTTTCCGCCGGCGGCCTCGATCTTGGCCTGCGCAGAAGCGCTGACCTTGTCGACCTTGACCGTGAACTTCTTGGTAAGCTCACCATTGCCGAGCACCTTGACGGGCTCGAACTCGCTCTTGGTGATGCGAGCGGCCTTAAGAGCGGCACCGTCGATCACAGCGCCGTCCTCGAACTTACGCTCGAGACGCTCGACGTTGACAGCGGTGTACTCGATACGACGGGGGTTGCGGAAGCCCGGAAGCTTGGGCAGGCGCATAGCCAGCGGAGTCTGGCCACCCTCGAAGCCGGCACCCTTGGTGCCACCAGAGCGGGAACCCTGGCCCTTCTGGCCGCGGCCAGAAGTGGTGCCGTGACCCGAAGAATTGCCACGGCCGACGCGCCTGCGGTTCTTGGTGGAACCGGGCGCGGGAGTAAGATCGTGAAGCTGCATTTGCTACTCCTCTACAATCTCGACAAGGTGCTTGACCTTGAAGATCATGCCGCGGACGGACTCGTTGTCAGCAATCTCGCGAACCTCGCGGATCCTGTGGAGACCGAGGGCACGGACAGTACGGACCTGGTCCTGCTTGCAACCATTGGTGCTGCGGACCTGCTTGATCTTGATGGTGTCAGCCATGCTTAGTTCTCCTTACCGACGAACATCTCGGAGACCGTCAGGCCACGGCGAGCCGCGACGTCCTCAGGGCTGGAGAGCTCCTTGAGGCCCTCGACGGCAGCCTTGATGATGTTGAGGCCGTTGTCGGTACCGAGGGACTTGGACAGGACGTTCTTGATGCCAGCAAGCTCAAAGAGGGGACGCACAGCGCCGCCGGCGATAACGCCGGTACCCTCGACAGCGGGCTTGATGATGATGCGGCCGGCACCAAAGTGACCGAGAACCTCGTGCGGGATGGTGCCCTGATCGGTCACCGGCACGTGGAACATGTTCTTCTTGGCATCGAGAGACGCCTTGGAGATGGCCAGGGGCACCTCAGCGGACTTGCCCATGCCAACGCCGACGTTGCCCTTGCCGTCGCCAACGACGACGAGAGCGACGAGGCTCATGCGACGACCACCCTTGACGGTCTTCGACACGCGGTTGATGTAAACGACGCGCTCCTCGAACTCGGAGGCCTCGCGCTGCTGCTTCTGATTACGAGCCATGTGCTACATACCTCCTAGAACTCGAGACCGGCGGCACGAGCACCGTCGGCGAGGGCCTTGACGCGGCCATGGTAGATACGGCCACCGCGATCGAAGGCGACCTTGGTGATGCCGGCCTCGATGGCGCGCTTGCCAACGAGCTGACCGACCTTCTCCGCAGCCTCCTTGTTCGAGGTGTGGGTGCCCTTGAACTCGGCCTCGAGGGTCGAGGCAGAGACGAGCGTCAGGCTGGAGCCCTTGCTGTCGTCGATGATCTGGGCATAGATGTTGGCGTTAGTACGGGTCACGCGAAGACGCGGACGCTCGGCGGTACCCGAGACCTTGCCGCGAACACGACGCTGACGACGCTTGAGGCCTTCCAGCTTCGCCTTATGCTTGTTCATACGTAAACTCCTAAAAAGGTTGATCTTGCCAGCACCTGACGGGGTGCTGGTCTTATGCGAGTGAGTCGGTTACGACTACTTGGCGGCCTTACCCAGCTTGCGGCGGATGTGCTCGCCAACATAGTGGATACCCTTGCCCTTGTAAGGCTCGGGAGGACGATGACCGCGGATCTCAGCGGCGATCTGACCGACCTGCTGCTTGTTGATACCCTTGACGTTCACGTGGGTGTTGTCGGGAACCTCGAAGGTGATGCCCTCGGGAGCCTCGACGATCACGGGGTGCGAGAAGCCCAGGGAGAACTCGAGGTTCTTGCCCTTCTGCTGCACGCGGTAACCGACGCCGGCGAGCTCGAGCTTCTTCTCGAAGCCCTCGGAAACGCCAACAACCATGTTGTGGATGAGGGCGCGGGTGAGGCCGTGGCGGGCACGGGTCTCACGCTCGTCGTCGGGACGGGAAACGGTGAGGACGTTGTCCTCGACGTTGATAGCGAGCTTCTCAAAGACATCGAGCTCGAGCTGGCCCTTGGGGCCCTTGACGACAACGTTGTTGCCGTTGACTGCCACTTCGACTCCGGCGGGAATCTGGACAGGCTTATTACCGATACGAGACACGGTGATCTCCTTTCCTTCTACCTACCGAGCGAATTACCAGACGTAAGCGATGATCTCGCCGCCGACGTTGTGCTTGCGAGCATCGCGGTCGGTCATGACGCCATGGCTGGTGGAAATAATGGCGGTACCAAGGCCACCGCGGACGCGGGGCATGTCGGCAACGCCGGTGTACTTACGCAGGCCCGGCTTGGAAATGCGGCGGATGCCGTTGATGACCTTAGCCTTCTTGGGACCATACTTAAGCGTGATGTGCAGAGTCTTCTGGGGAACGGTGTCCTCGACATCGTAGCCCTCGATGTAGCCCTCCTCGTGCAGAACACGAGCGATCTCGACGAGCTTCTTGCTGCTCGGCATGGAGACCGTGGCCTTGTTCACAGAGTTAGCGTTACGGATGCGCGTAAGCATATCTGCGATCGGGTCTGTAAGGTTCATACAGATTCTCCTTCGTTCTTGATGAACACGTGCTCTTGGTTCTTCGCCGCCCTTAACGGCAAAGCCTTTTTAGCGCGTTTTCCCTGTTCCAAACTGATGCTTGAAACACTGGTAGTGACTTACCAGCTGGCCTTCTTAACGCCGGGAAGCTCGCCCTTGAGTGCAAGCTCGCGGAAGCAGACACGGCACAGGCCGAACTTGCGGTACACAGAGTGCGGACGGCCGCAGCGCTGGCAGCGCGTGTACTCACGAGTAGAGAACTTCTGCTTGCGATTGCACTTGACGATCATCGATGTCTTAGCCACTTATATCCTCCTCACATAGAGTATTGTTCGCCCCAAGCGCCGCCCCCTTGTGGGAACGGCGCTTATAGGGCAGGTGAACCTATTTCTTGAACGGGAAACCGAAGGCGTCCAGAAGGGCCTTGGCCTCCTCATCGGTGTTGGCGGTGGTCACGAAAGTGATGTCCATACCGCGCTGGTGATCGACGGAGTCGAAGTCGATCTCGGGGAAGATGAGCTGCTCGGTGACGCCCATGGAGAAGTTACCACGGCCGTCGAAGCTCTTGGCGGAGATGCCGCGGAAGTCGCGGATACGGGGGATCGCGACGGAGGTCAGACGATCGAAGAACTCCCACATACGGTCGCCACGCAGGGTAACCTTGCAGCCGATCGGCATACCAGCGCGCAGGCGGAAGGTAGCGATGGACTTGCGGGCACGGGTGATCATCGGCTGCTGGCCGGTGATGGCGCGCAGGTCGCGCACGGCACCGTCGATGGCCTTGGAATCGGTAGCGGCCTCGCCGACACCCATGTTCACGACGATCTTCTCAAACTTGGGGATCATCATGACGTTCTCGTACTGGAACTTGTCCTGAAGCTGCTGCTTGACCTCGTTGTTGTACTTGGTCTTCAGACGCGGCACATACTTCTCTTCTGCCATTGTTCACTCCTTCTTGGGGTTTTAAGCACGGGGCGTGGCCACGATGGGTTGTCCTCGTGCCTCCTGGCTGCATCCGCGCCGCTCATGGCATTTTGCGGTTTGGACTCGACGCAGCAGGAGCCGACAAAACAATCGGTACTATACGCGCATCGGGAGCGTATTTCCAGAAAAACCTCGTCTGCCTGCACAACTCCACAACTCCCCCGCACAAATGGATCCCAAAAAACAGTTGCGGTGAAATAGTTCCTGGCTGACCGCCCGTCAGGCTTATCTAGGAACTATTTCACCGCAACTTATTGGTGGGGATGCTAATGGGGATGCGATTAGCGCTTGCGGGGGACGAGTTTGGTGCGGCGCAGGTGGATCATCTCGGCGGCGATGGAGATGGCGATCTCCTCGGGGTCCTCGGCCTCGATGGCAACGCCGATCGGCAGGTGCAGCTCGTTGATTTGCTCCTGCGTAAAGCCCTCCTGCTCCAGGCGGGCGCGCACAAAGGCCGTCTTTCGGCGCGAGCCCAAGCAGCCCAGATAGGCGGGTTTGGCGCGCATGGCCTGGATCACCACGTCGATATCGGACTTGTGACCCGCCGTGGCGACCACCACCAGGTCGCGCGGGCCGATGGGGCATTGCTCGCCCAGGTTCTTGTAATCGACCAGACGACGGTCATAGACCCCGGGCACCCATTCGGGGGTCAGCGTGCCGGGACGGTCGTCGCAAGCCACGACGGCAAAGCCCGCCGCCGTGAGCACCCGCGCCGTCGCAGCGCCCACGTGGCCGCAGCCAAAGATATAGGTCAGGCCCTCGGGGCAGAGCGTCTCGATGTGCGCCGGGGGAATCTCGGAGGCGGCGTTGGTGTAGGTGACCTTACTCCCCTCCTCCACCAGCGAAAGCCCGGGGCAACCCGCAATGGTGCGGCGCGATTCCTCGCCATGGTACTCGGCCACATCGCCCTCGAGTGCGCTCCCGATAAACGGCTCAAAGTCGATGACGAAGTCGCCGATGCGCCGATAGGCCAAGACGTCGGCGATTTCCTGGAACAACGGTGCCTGAGTCGCATCCAGATGCAGGTAGCACAGGCAGATGGCTCCGCCGCAGATCATGCCGGTATCGGAGTTCTCGCCGCCCATGGTGTAGCGGACCAGGCGCGATTGCCCTGCGGCCAGCAGCCCGCGCGCCTCATTCAGCGCAAAGAGCTCAATCTTGCCGCCGCCGATAGTGCCCGCCTGGCTTCCATCGGCAAAGACAGTCATCCATGCGCCCACGCCGCGCGGCGACGACCCCGCCGTACCGGCCACGACCACGAGCTCGCACGTCTCGCCAGCACGCAGGGCGGCAAGCGCCGCATTCACAACATCGAGCTTTTCCATTGCCGCCTTCTATCCTCTAAAGACATCGGTGAGCATGGCGAGCGCCTCGAGCACGCCGCCGCCGACCGACGTCGCCTTGTCCGAAATGTAGTTGATATAGCTGGCATCGCCGCGCGGGTCGACGTCGGCGCATTTAAAGCCCTCGGTCACCTGAACGCCGTCGGCCAAAAGACCGCGCAAGCAGCCGTTAATCTGCGTGACCATGGGAGTATCGCCCGCGTAGCCAATCACGTCTCCGGCGCTCACGATGTCGCCGATTGCGCGGTCGGACCGAAACACGCCGGCGGCGGGGCTGTGGATAACGCGCTCCTTGCCATAGCCGGCGATAATGCCCGGCACGCCCGTGTTGGGCTGGGGCGAACCTTGGGTAATGACACGGCCGAGAAAATGCCCGCGCATGGTCTCGACCACGGCGTCGCAATCGACCGGCGCGGTAAAGCCCGGCCCCACGGCGATGACGGCAGGCGCCATGTCGCGCGTGGTGCCCAGGTTGCGCTTGGCCAAAATCGCGTCGACCACAGCCGCGGGTTTCAGCTCGCCGAGCATCTTGGCCTGGGGGTCCACCACGACGGCAACATCCCCCGCTTGGGTAATCTCGAGCGCCTCAGTCGGCGTCTGCGCCAAGCGAGCGCGAATGCCTTCGACCTCGACCTCGCCCAGACGAATGGCCTCACAAAAACTGATTGTGCGACGGATGCACGTGGGAACCGCGATATCGGCCATAACGACCGACACGCCGGCGCGCACCAAGCGAGCGGCGACGCCCGTGGCGATATCGCCGGCGCCGCGAACATATACGAGCATTCCCGGGGCACCTCCCTGTGCTACGGTTTGAGCAGAGCAAAAGCGGTTCGACCGCACTCTGATGATTATTTATTATCACAGTATTATACGGCGGTGAACAGATGGAAACGACGAGCGGAAACCTTGCCTCCGCGCTCAAGATCGAGCCGGGCATTACCGCAATTATCGGCAGTGGCGGCAAGTCGACATTGCTGAAAACGCTGGGTCTTGAGCTCATGCGCGCCGGCGACAGGGTGCTCCTCTGTACCACCACGCACATGTTTCCCGTCGCCGGCGTGCCATGGGACGGGTCGAGCCGTCGCCTGGACGCCGCGCCTTGGAAGCCGGGGGCCCTGCATGTTCCCGGCTGCACCTGCGAGGCATGCGCGGGCCTTGCGCGCGGAAGCATCTGCCAGGCAGGCGTCTTGGACCCGGAGACAGGCAAGCTCTCCGCCCCCGCCGAGCCACTCAACGAGCTGGCGCAGCGCTTTGGCCATGTGTTGGCCGAGGCAGATGGCAGCAAGCGACTCCCGCTCAAGGCGCATGCCGCCTGGGAGCCGGTAATTCCCGCCGCCACGGCAGACGTTGTCTGGGTCGTCGGCGCCTCGGGGCTGGGCAAGCCCGTCGCCGAGGTTGTCCACCGCCCCGAGCTCTTTTGCGAGCGTTGCGGCTGCGAGCCCACCGACGCTGCCACCCCAGAGCGCGTCGCCATGGTGCTCAATGCCGAGCTGCGGATGCTGAACCTCAATAATGCCCGCATCATGCTCAACCAAGTCGATAAGCTCAGCGACCCCACGATGGCCGACCGCTTTGAGGCCGCCCTCGGCCGCCCCCTCATCGCCACCAGCCTCAAATAGCCGGCGCCGCCCCGGCAGATCTATAAGTTGCGGTGGAATAGTTCCTGAAACGGCCTATTTGGCGGCTAAACAGGAACTATTTCACCGCAACTGCAGGGGCCCGGCACTCCCCCTGTTAGCGAGGCACGTAGCGGCCGGGTTGGGCTCCGGTGGGCTCGCCGTCGCGCGCAGCCAGCACGCCGTTCACAAACACAGCCTTGGCGCGGCCATGTGCCTCAAAACCCTCGAGCGGCGTGTAGTCCACAGCCTGATGCTGCGTCGCCGCGCGAATGGTCCAGCGCGCCTTGGGATCCCACACGCACACGTCGGCATCGGCACCCTCGGCAAGACAGCCCTTGCGCGGATACATGCCAAAGACGCGCGCCGGGTTCTCGCTCATCAGGCGGCAGAGGTCCTCGGGGCCCAGCTGTCCCTCAAAGCTCGTAGCGATCGCGACGGGACGATGCTCCACACCGGGTCCGCCGTTGGGAATCGCGCGGAAGTCGTCGCGCCCGCGGTCCTTTTGCCCGTGCAGATTAAAGCTGCAGTGGTCGGTGGCGATGGTATCAATCTCGCCGGCCACAAGTGCCTCGCGCAGAGCCGCACGGTCGCCGGCATGGCGCAGCGGCGGACTCATCACATACTTGGCGCCGGCAAAGCCGTCCTCTCCCTGCTCCAGATAGCAGGTGTCGTCGAGCATCAGATACTGAGGACAGGTCTCAACATAGATGTTCTTCTGCCCGCGCGCCTTGGCAGCGCGAATGGCCTCGAGCCCCAGCTTGGTCGAAAGGTGCACCACGTTGACCGGAGCGTCCCCGGCCAAGTGCGCCAGGTACAGCAGGCGGCTCACGGCCTCGGCCTCACACACGTCCGGACGGCTGAGCGCATGACCCTCGGGCCCATGGATTCCCTGCTCGTACACACGCTTCTGCAGCGCGTTGACCAGCGTACCGTTCTCGCAATGCACGCACAGTATGCCGCCAATACGCTTGAGCTCCTCGAGCACCTCGAGCGTCTCGGCATCGTCCAGGCGCAGATGATCGTAGGCAAAGTAGGTCTTGAACGACGATACGCCCGCCTCGCGCATGGCCGAAAGATCGGCGCGGTTGCGCTCGTTCCACTCGGCGAGTGCCATATGAAAGGCGTAGTTGGCCGTGCAGGTTCCGTCGGCGCGGCGATGCCACTCGGCCAAGGCATCGGGCATAGTCACGCCGCGATCGGCCGTCGCGTAGTCCACGATGGTTGTCGTGCCGCCGCAGGCAGCCGCGCGCGTGCCGGTCTCAAAGCTATCGGCTGTCCAATCCATGCCGGTCCAGCACTGCATGTGCGTGTGGCCGTCGATAAAGCCGGGAAACACCCAGCAGCCCGCGGCATCCTCGACGGTATCGCCCTCGGCCGGCTCAATCGCCGTGGCGACCCGCACGATCTTATCGCCATCCATGGCAAGATCGGCGCGGCGAAGTCCCTGTGGCGTCACGAGCGCGCCGTTTTTGATGATGATCATGTTGCTCCTTATTGATTAATACAGTTGGCCACGCGATCAAAATACGAGCAGGCAGCGATATGCTCCGTTATGCGTTGCTGTCCCTTGGCGGTATCGACGTCCCACAGCTCGTAGGCACGCGCCTCGACCAGCACCACGTCGATACGGCCCTTGAGGATCGAACCGCCGCCGTCCTTGCCCTCAAGACACATAAGTGCATCGAACAGCTGCCTAGGAAAGAGCACCGGGCTCGAAGGCTCGCCGTTGCACGCAAGACGCACCGGATGCTTGCGGCCACGCTCGTCAAATGCACGAACCATAGCCTCAAAAGAATCCGAACTCACGAGCGGCTGGTCGCCCGGCAAAAAGAGGCAACCTTTCCAGTTGCGTTCGACCCCCCACGAAAGGCCCGCGCGGACGCTTTCGCTGCGCAGCTCGCCATCGTGCAGCACGCACGGGCAATGCTTGTCCTCGCAAATCTGGGCGACCTCGGGCCAACGCGTCGAAACCACGGCGTCAAAGCCCTGGGGAACCGAATCGATGGTCCGGGCAATCAGCGGCTCGCCATAGATATCGGCGAGCATCTTGTTAGAGCCAAACCGCTTGCCCTCGCCCGAGGCCATAATCACGCAACCGAGTTTCATCTCCGCAAACCTCCCCTGGCTGCTTTGGACACCATAGTTGCTATACCCACCATACCAAGCTCACACTCCGTCGGAACAGGTATGCGCTCGTTTTTCCAGCGAACGCCCCTTGGCTCTCCATAGCACAAAGGAGGGCACCCCGCGACGCAGGGCACCCTCCTCAATGGTGCAGATATGCCTACTCAGCGTCGCCGGTAAACGTGGTACCGGTCTTGCCGGCAAGACCGTCACGTGCCTTCTCGAGCAGCGTGATGAGCGCCGTGCGGCCCGGCTTGCTCTCGGCAAACGTCGAGGCGGCCTGGACCTTGGGCAGCATGGAGCCGCGACCGAACTCGTTGGCCTCGGACAGACGCTTTACGTCAGCCGCGGTCAGCGTGTCGAGCCACTGCTCGTGGTCGGTGCCAAAGCCAATGGCAACCTTCTCCACGGCCGTCAGGATAATCAGGGCATCGGCATCGAGCTGCTCGGCGAGCTTCTCGGCCGCAAAGTCCTTATCGATGACGGCGGCAGCGCCCTTAAGGTGGTTGCCCTGGGCCTTGGTGACGGGAATGCCACCGCCGCCGCAGGAGATCACCACGTGGTTGGACTCGACGAGCGACTTGATGGTGTCGAGCTCGACGATGTTCACAGGCTTGGGCGAAGCCACCACACGACGGAAGCCCTGCTTCTCGTCGTGGATGAACTGGTAGCCGCGGTCGGCCTCCAGCTCCTTGGCCTCGGCCTCGCTCATCCACGGACCAATCGGCTTGACCGGGTCGGCAAAGGCCGGGTCGTCTGCCGCAACCTCGACCTGGGTGAGCACGGTGGCGACACCCTTGTCGATATTGCGGTCGAGCATTTCCTCGCGCAGCGCATTTTGCAGGTCATAGCCAATGTAGCCCTGGCTCATGGCGCCGCAAACGGACAAGGGGCAGGGAACGTACTTCTGAGGATTAGAGCGCGTGAGCTCAGCCATCGCGTTGGCGATCATGCCCACCTGGGGACCGTTGCCATGCACGACGACGACCTCGTTGCCCTCCTCGATCAGGTCGACGATAGCCTTGGAAGTCGTCTTGACGGCCTCCATCTGCTCGGGCAGGTTGGCGCCGAGGGCGTTTCCGCCCAGGGCGACAACGATACGCTTAGCCATTTCTCAGCCCAGCTTTAGGCCTGGAACCAACGGGCGGTGTTGCGCTCGTCGAGGGCCTTGAGGGTAGCGGCGGGATCGGCAACCTTCTGCAGGAACATCATGGCTGCAATGGCGTACGGCTTGTAGCTGGCCTCCTTGTACATGCCCACGCGGTGCATGTCGAAGACGTCGGCGTTGACCTCGCCGTGCTCGCAAGAGACACCGGAGATGTCGGCGGGCAGCGGGTGCATAAAGATAGTGTCCTGGCCGTTGGCGGTCTTCTCCATGAGCTCGGTCGTGGAGCACCAATCCTGATGGGTGGCGTTCTGAGCGAGCAGCTCCTTCTCGAGCGCTGCGATGCCGGCGTCGTCGCCCTCGGCGTACAGGTTGGTGCGCTTCTCCATGGCGGCAAACGGAGCCCAGCTCTTGGGGATCACGATGTCGGCGCCCTCGAAGGCCTCGGCCATGGTGTTGACCTGCTTAAAGGTGGTGCCGGACTCGGCGGCATAGCTCTTGGCGCGCTCGACGACCTCGGGCATGAGATCGTAGCCCTCGGGGTGAGCCAGGGTGACGTCCATGCCAAAGCGGGGCAGCAGGCTGATCAGCGACTGCGGGCAGGACAGCGGCTTGCCGTAAGAGGGCGAATAGGCCCAGGTGACGGCAACCTTCTTGCCCTTGAGGTTCTCGAGGCCGCCAAACTCGTTGATGAGGTAGAGCATGTCGGCAGAGGACTGCGTGGGGTGATCGGAGTCGGACTGCAGGGAGATGAGCGTGGGACGGTGATCCAGAACACCGTCCTCGTAAGCCTGCTGGACAGACTCGGAGACCTCGGCCATGTAGGCGTCGCCCTTACCGATGTACATGTCGTCGCGGATGCCGATGACGTCGGCCATGAAGGAGATCATGGTAGCGGTCTCGCGGACGGTCTCGCCGTGAGCGATCTGGGACTTCTTCTCGTCCAGGTCCTGCAGCTCAAGGCCGAGCAGGTTGGCGGCCTTAGAGAAGGAGAAGCGCGTACGGGTGGAGTTGTCGCGGAACAGCGAGACGGCCAGGCCCGAATCGAAGATCTTGGACGAAACGTTGTTCTCGCGCAGCTCGCGCAGAGCGTCGGCGACGATGTAGAGCGCCTTGAGCTCATCGGTGGTCTTATCCCAGGTGTGCAGGAAGTCGCTGCCGTACATACCCTTAAAATCGAGGCCGTTCAGCTGCTCGACGAGCTCGGTAAACTTGGCGTCCATGTAAATGTCCTTTCTAAAGGTGAAACGATCGCAATGAGTAGATGCGCTCCGGCATGCGCGTGTGGCTAGAACATGCAGAGCGCTATGACGAGGACCCGCCACCGTCGAGGAAGCATGGGAGATAACGACCGCGGGCCCCATGTCAACAGGAGGCGCCGGGGGCATAAACTGCCCCCGGCTCAACAAGATCGAGGAATGGGACTAGTCGATCTTGTTGTTGGTCAGACCGGCGCGGAACACGGTGGCATCGCCATCGGCCTGGCTCGGATCGTAGAGGTTCAGGGCAGCCACATACATGGCGGCAGCGGTGACCAGGTCGTCCTTGTAGGTGACCTCGTTGGGAGCGTGAGCCTGAGACTCGGCACCCGGACCAAAGCCGACGCAGGGGATGCCGTAGCGGCCCTGGATGGAAACGCAGTTCGTGGAGAAGGTCCACTTGTCGCACAGCGGACGACCGGTGCGCTTGTCCATGCTGGGCTCGCAGCCGATGCGCTCGTCGCCGAACATGGCCTTGTGGGCGTCGACGAGGGCCTTGACGTGCGGAGCGGTCTCCTTGTTGATCCACGTGGGGAAGTAAGCCTCGGTCTCGTAGACCTCGCCGGTCCAGGACGGACGGTCGTACATGTACATGGAGACCTTCACGTCGTCGCCGTACTTCTTGGCGGCCGGCAGGTTGCGGATCTCGTCCAGGCAGGACTCCCAGGTCTCACCGGCGGTCATACGACGGTCGATGGAAATGGCACAGGAGTCGGCCACGGCGCAGCGGCTGGGGCTGGTGTAGAAGATCTGGCTGACGGTGCAGGTGCCGCGGCCCAGGAAGCGGGCGTCCTCGAAGTGCTCGGGGTTGTACTTGGGGTCGAGCATCTTGACGAGGCCCTTGATGTCGGTCGACTCGTCGCAGCCGTTGTTGTTGAGGGCGCGGACGTCGGCGATGATGTCGGCCATCTTGTAGATGGCGTTGTCGCCGCGGTCGGGAGCGGAGCCGTGGCAGGAGGTGCCGTGAACGTCGACGCGGATCTCCATACGGCCGCGGTGACCGCGATAGATGCCGCCGTCGGTGGGCTCGGTGGAAATGACGAACTCGGGCTTAATGCCGTCCTTGTTGTAGATGTACTGCCAGCACATGCCGTCGCAGTCTTCTTCCTGGACGGTACCGACGACCATGATCTTGTAGCCCTCGGGGATGAGGCCCATGTCCTTCATCATCTTGGCAGCGTAGGCAGCAGAAGCCATGCCACCCTCCTGGTCGGAGCCACCGCGGCCATAGATGATCTCGTCGGTCTCGTAGCCCTCATAGGGATCGGCGTCCCAGTTATCGATGTTGCCGATGCCGACGGTGTCGATGTGAGAGTCGATGGCGATAATCTTGTCGCCCTCGCCCATAAAGCCCATAACGTTGCCCAGGCCGTCGACCTTGACCTCGTCATAGCCGAGGCTCTCCATCTCGGCCTTAATGCAGGCGACAACCTCACCCTCCTCGCAAGACTCAGAGGGATGGCTAATCATTGCGCGAAGAAAACGAGTCATATCAGCACGGTGGGACTCAGCAGCAGCCTTGATAGCGTCGAAATCGAGTTCTTTAGCCATTGTTCATAACCTTTCATACGAAGGGATCTACCTGTGAGGTGGCGGAGCGATACCTATTTACTCCGCCCAGTATTAGCAAGTGGGGTATTCGCCCTCCCAGACGATGCGACGGTACTGATCCGGATCGGTGTCGCCCTCGGTGGAGAAGCAGAGCACGGAGCTCGTCTTATCCAGGCCGATGAGCTCCTTGAGCTCGGCGTACTCGGGATCGAGCATGAGGGTCTCGACCAGGCCGGTGGTCACCGCGCCGGACTCGCCGGAGATGACGCGCGGGTCGCCCTTCTCGGGGGCGCCCAGGGTGCGCATGCCGCGAGCGGTGACCCAGTCGGGGCAGGACACGAAGGCGGTAGTGTGGTTGCGCAGGATATCCCAGCCCAGGATGTTGGGCTCGCCGCAGCACAGGCCGGCCATGATGGAGGGCATGTCGCCGTCCACGATGCGCGGGTCGCCGTCGCCGGCTGCGGCGCCCTTGTACAGGCAGGCGGCCGGAGCGCACTCGACCACGACAAAGGTGGGCGGGTTATCGGGATACAGGTTGGTGAAGTAGCCCACCACGGCGCCGGCCAGCGAGCCTACGCCAGCCTGGACAAAGACGTGCGTCGGGCGGTTGATGGCCATCTCGCGCAGCTGCTCGGCTGCCTCGGAAGCCATGGTGCCGTAGCCCTCCATGATCCAGGACGGAATCTTCTCGTAGCCCTCCCAGGCGGTGTCCTGAACGATAACGCCGCGCTCGCAGGCATCGGCCTCGGCGGCGGCCATGCGCACGCACTCGTCGTAGTTGACCTCTTCGATGGTCACCGTGGCGCCCTCGGCGGCGATGTTGTCGAAGCGGGGCTTGGTGGAACCCTTGGGCATGTGCACGACGGCCTTCTGGCCCAGCTTGTTGGCAGCCCATGCCACGCCGCGGCCATGATTGCCGTCGGTGGCGGTAAAGAAGGTGGCCTGGCCAAAGTCCTTGGCAAGCTGATCGGAAGTCAGGTAATCGAAGGTGCAGTCGGCAACGTCCTTGCCGGTCTCGTCGGCAATGTAGTTGGCCATGGCAAACGAGCCGCCCAGGACCTTAAAGGCGTTGAGGCCAAAGCGATAGCTCTCGTCCTTAACGCACAGGTTGGACAGGCCTAGGCGCGCAGCCTGGCCGTCCAGGCGGGCAAGCGGAGTGACGGTATATTGAGGGAACGACTGGTGGAAGGCGCGGGCCTTCTTCACGTGGTCGAGGCTCATGATTCCCAAGTGCTTGTCATCGCTCTTGGGCATCGTGTTGCCCGCCCACTGGATCTTATCGGCCATACGGTGAACTCCTTAAGTCCTCTCTTGCCGGCCCCCGCATACGCGTTTCAGCCCATTCCCATTCATGCGACTGAACTTTTATGTGGATGCCAAACAAAAAGTTTGTTAGCACTGTTCTATCACACTTTTTGATTGGCAAACCTAACAAATTGTTTGTTGCCGTAATCGGTACCTTTTCGCCGACGAACGGTTACATAACGCAGCGACGCTTTCGTTATTTGCGAACAAGTGGGGTTTATGGCAAAGTGAGCCCAAACTAATTTTTAGGAAGGCACCCATGACCCCCGCACAGATTGAGTTTTACAAGCGCCTTGCACACGGTCTGGCGCTCCAGTTTGGCCCCAACTGCGAAGTCGTCGTCCACGACTTGGAGACTGAGGACGTGGACCACTCCATCGTAGTGATCGAAAACGGCCACGTCAGCGGGCGCAAACTAGGTGACGGTCCCAGCCATATTGTGCTTGAGTCCATGCACGAGGGCACCGCCGACGTGCACGACCGCGAGCCATACCTCACCAAAACCGCCGATGGCAAGCTGCTCAAGTCCTCGACCATCTTTATCCGCAACGACGAGGGCAAGCCCGTCGGCATTTTGGGCATTAACTTTGACATTACGCTCATGAAGGCTTTTGAGCGCTCGCTCGACGCGCTCACCGGCACGGGCGACAAGGGATACACCGAGCCCGAGCCCATCACCAAAAACATCGGCGACCTGCTCGAGGATCTGCTGCGCGAGTGCGAGCAGTACGTGGGCAAGCCCGCCGCCCTCATGACCAAAGATGAGCGCATCCGCGCCATTGGCTACCTCGACCGTCGCGGCGCCTTCCTCATTTCCAAGTCGAGCGAGCGTGCCTGCGAGTTCTTTGGCATCTCTAAGTACAGCTTCTATAGCTACCTCAACGAGGCAAAGGCTGCCGCCGGCGACAAATAGTCAGCGCGCCTGCACCCCTCCCCTTTTGGGCGCGAGTTCTGGAATGCACGAATCCGAGAGTCGGCCGCAAGGCAAGTTCCATATAATCGATGAATGCGAATATTTCGAAAGGATGGAACAAGATGGGGTCGAGCAACGCATCACGCAACGGCCGCGGAGGCACCGTTTCTGGCGCCAGGCATGCGAAACGCGCGTTTGACGAGGGCGAAGACGATCTGTTTGCGTTGAGCCTCGACGACGTGATGAGCGACCGCCCTTGGACCGCCGAGGAACTCATGGGCGGCGGGGTTCGCCCGACAAGTGCAAAGCCCGCACCTTCCGCCACGCCCGCGTCGGCATCCGTGCCCGCGGACGACTTTGCCACCCGTCCCATCGTGCAGACGACGCGTAAAGCCGCCCCTGCACCCCGTCCTGCTAGCGATCCGTCCGAGACGGCGGCGTTTCTCGCTGCAGCGGCACAGCGCCCCACGGCAGACAGCACGATTCGCCACGCCGCCCCGCAGCAGTCGGCATACACGGCTCCCGAGCCCGAGCTCGAGCCGCCCGTCATGGACCTGGATGATCTTTCCAACCGCCAGTTTGCCTTTGATTCCTGGGCAGCGGCAGATCTGGACGAGACCTCGGGCGGCATGCCGGCGCTCAACATTCCGGTAAACCCCCTGTTTGCGGCTGCCGAGAAACGCGACTCCGCATACGACAGCACCGCAGCATACGCCAACCGCCCGAACGAACAACCTCGCGCCGGCCGCATCGAAACCGAGGATTACGGCCAAACGTCGAGCGGCTATTCTCGCGATCCGTTTGCCGCCACGCTCGTTCCCGATTACAACCAAGCGAGCGTAAAGGCAGCCTCGGCATCGTCGTATACCCACGGCACCGACGATGAGCGCGCTGCCGATTACCACACCGAAGAAGAACCGCCGCGCTTTTCGGAGTTTTCGCAGGCGGCAAAAGTTGTCTTTATCGCCCTCATCATCGCTCTTCTCGGCGTGATCGCGTTTGAGGGATTCCAGCTGTTCCGCGGCCCCACTGCGTCCGAATCGGCAACGCAGCAAAAAGAGGACGACAACCAGTACCTGGACATCAACACCCTCAAGGGCGACCCCAACAGCTAGGTTGGAACATAAGCTATGCCGCACCCCTGTTTACGTGCGGTTTTACACTTTTCCGTGATTTCCACGCGCCCATTTCGACACTTTTCCGTAATTTGGGCGGCTCGAATTTGACACTTTTTCCGTACTTTCATACGGCTGATTTCGACACTTTTCCGGATGTTTGCCGAATAATTGCCGCGTAATCAAGCGCCGTCTGCACATCATTTCGCAGGCGGCGCTTGATTTCTGTCCGCGCGCGCTGATAGACTCCATCGTGCCCGCAAGGAGTGGGCGCGTTTTATCCAGAGTCGGGGTAGAGAGTTGGCTCCAAGATCCCGACGCCAACCGGCCAAGAGGCGCGGTGGCCCTGCCAACATCGATGAAAGGAGTCCGTATGGACAATTTCTCCGTGCGCAGCGAGCGCAGCTTCCACAACCTGGCAGCCAAGCCAAAACGAATGCATCTACTGGACGAGCCGAATGGCTATGCCTCGGCCATGGTCAAGAGCAGCCTCTCCCACCAGATGCGCTTTACGGTACAGAAGCTCGAGGAAGAGCTCTGCGCTGTTGGCAATCCGCATGTGTTGCAGATCAAGTTGCTCGGAGACGACTCGCGCGAGCCGTCGAGTTGGGAGCTGTTTGCAGACGGCACGTGCATCGCAAGCGGCTCGGGTGACTTTGCCCGCAAGTGTTTCTGCGAGGGCGCCGGGGTGTTCCTGAATCTGTGTCGCGATGCCGTCGACGCCGCCGAGCTGCACCAGTGGAGCCAGGGGGAATATGAGCTGTTGAGCGCCGCGCGTGGGGTTGTGGAGGGGTGTAGGAACAGAAGCCTCATGACGGTGGCCTCAGCTGGAATGACGTATCGCTCGATAAATGATCTCAACAACGTAGCCGATGCGCTGCATTTCACCTCAAAGGCATTGAGCGATCGGGCGGCGTCTAGCATTTCTTTGATATCCCCAATTGATTGTTCCGAGAAAGTCTCTTCACGCCCTCATAATCGCCCTTACGAGAAACTTGGGCGAGACAGGCGTCCATATGCCGTCTCTAAACTAACGAGCCGTTCGCGGAAAGAACATCTGGCTAACGTGGGCCAAAGATATACTGGTATCGTTGCAGCAATTATGGAAGATCGGTGCCGCCAATGCCCTCCTTGAAATTCCCCAGGCGCTTTGCACTTAGCCTGCTCGTCCCGTTGTCCGCCGCCGTAGCGCTGGCTTTGCCCTCAACCGCCCTCGCCGCGTCAGACCCGAACCCGCCCAGCATATCCAACGTGACGATATCCGCAACGGCCGTCACGGCAGGCTCCACGCTGCGTGTCGGCTACGATGTGGACGACCCCGATGGGGTGCGGTCAGTCACGCCGATAGTCGAGGTCGTCGTCGATAGCGATGACGGGGGCCAAGGCAACAGCTCCCGTCTCGCCTTCCAGTCGACCGGCGACACGACCGCGGGCTTCGATATCCCCACCTCCCCGAGCGACCAGCCCTGCAGGTATCGCATCATCGGCCTCGGCGTGACCGATAGCCTTGGATGGGTTACCGATGTCTACGACGCGGCGTATGCCGAGGAGAAGGGGCTCGACTGTCCGACCTTCGCCACCAGCCCCCTCGTCTATGAGGTGACCGAGGGGCCCGCGGACCAGAACCCGCCGACCGTGTCCTCCGTGTCGCTCTCGAGCAGGGAGGTCGCGACCGGCGCCGACTTCCACATCTCTTGGTCCGTCGCGGACCCGGACGGCGTTCGCTCCGTTTCCCCCATACTGCAGCGGGGCTGGGAGGATAAGGACGACGGCTGCTCCGTTTCGTCGGCCTATTATCACGGAGGCTCGTCTATCGACGGGTTCGACCTCACATTCGACAGCAATAGGATCGGAAGGCACAGGCTGATCGGCCTTTCGGTCACCGATGGCCTAGGGTTCGAGACCGATATGTACGAGAGTTCCTACGCCAGGGCCAACGGCATCTCGGGCGCGACTTTCTCGGTCGCCGACCCGAGCGAGCTGTGCTTCGAGGTGACCGGCAGCGCGATCGACCGGAACCCGCCCGCGGTCTCGAACGTTTCCATCTCCGCGAAGAGGGTCCCCGTCGGCGGGGTCCTCCGCATCTATTGCAATGTAGGCGACGCGGACGGCGTGAAGTCTGTCTCCCCGATCCTCGGCGATCCCGGCTATGTCGAGGACCCGAACTCTGCAAAGGCCCGTAAAACGTTGAGCTGCAGCTACGATGCGGCAAGGGGCTATATCGAAATCGAGTTCCCCACGTCGCTCTCGATGGGCTCGTTTGAGATCCATGCCCTCGCGGTCCTCGACAAGGCGGGTCATGAGTCCTTCGTCTACAGCTCCGCCTACGCCGAGCGTAACGGCAAGGCAGACGTTCAGACCTTTGATGTCGACGACGCGGGGGACGTCACCTTCGACGTGACCGCCCCGCTGTATGCCGCCACCAAGGGCGACGGGCAGGCGTATTCAAAGGGCGGCGGGGTCGGCCTGACCTTCCGCTTCAGCGGTCCTCTCGATGAGTTCACGCGTCTCCTCGTGGACGGAACTGAGGTCTCCGCTGGGAACTACACCGCAACCAGGGGCAGCACGATTATCGACCTCAGGCCGGCCTATCTGGACACGCTCGCCGCCGGCGGACACACCATCACGGCCGTCTGGAAGGACGGGACGGCAACCGATGCATCCTTCACCGTGGAGGGAAAGGGCCAAGGGGGACAGACGAGCGGAAAGACCGACGTAGATTCACACGGCGACAACAAAAGTGATCCTGCCACTCCTGAAAAGGACGCCGACGAGGCGTCTACAAAAAGGTCGGGACGCACGACAGCCGATGAACCGAAGCTCGCCGCAACCGGCGACTCCGCTTGGATAGCCAGCATCGCATTAGCCATGGCGGCCACGGCCTGCTTCACGGCAGCGAGAAGGCTTGAGCCCAAGCAGTGTGGGCACGAACAGTAGCTCAAAGCGAACTCAACTGGGAAGGTCAGATGAATAGCCGTCCTTCTCTTACAATCAACCCAATCCGCTGAAATGCAATCAGTTAACGAGTTTCGCCAGACGCTCGGTCTCTACCCCGCTCTGGCAAGCCACCAGGCGATGAGATAATGCCCACGACTATCAACGCAAGCAAGGAGCACACTATGGCAGACAACGAGATCGAACCCTCGATGGACGGCGGCCGTGAGGAACTCGTGGCAAAACAGCTCGCATCCACCAAAATCCACCTCGCGCTCACTCAGGAGCGGGCGGACGTCTCCGGCGCCATCAAGCTCCCACTCGAACGAGTCCCCCAGCTCGGCATAGCGCTCGCCTCACTTCCCTCGACGTTCCGCACCGTCACCAACACAGTGAGCGTGCCCATGCTACTCCAGCCGACCGATAAGTTTGGCAATCCGCTTGACCCGTCGATACTCCAATCGTTCAAGGACGGCAGTGGCCTCATGGGATCCTACCGCGATGCGACCAAGGGCTTCGGGCAGGCGCGCCTCCACGTAGTCGAGGGCGATATCGCCACGAGCGTCACTCAAGTGCCCTACGACCCGACGGCATTGTTCATGGCAGCCGCAATCGCGCAGATAAACCAAAAGCTCGACTCCATCCAGGAGTCCGTCGACGAAATGTTCGACTACATGCGCCAGCGCGACAAGGCCAACATGCGCGGCAGCCTCAAGACACTTGCAGACATCCTCAACAGCTACAGTCTCTACTACAACAACGCCATCGAAATGACCAGCGCCCATATGAAGGTAATCGACATCAAGCATGCCTCCGAGCAGGACATAGAGCACTTCCGCTCACTGGCGCAGTCGAATCTGAAAAAGAAAGGGCTCGTCGAGGTGCGAGACGGCATGGAAAAGCGCCTCGACAAGGTTCTCGACTACCTCAAAGACTGCCAGCTCGCCACCTACATCCACGCATTCTCGCTGTTCCTCGAACCCATGCTCGCTCAGAACTTCGAGCCCGCAAAGCTCGCGGACGCCACCGCGAAGATCGAGGCTGATTCGATCGCGTACCGCGAGCTCTACACCGACTGCTACAACGCACTCGAAGCGGGGGCTGCCGACACCGTCGATTCGGCGCTGCTGGGCGGTATTGCATCCGCTGGCAAGTTGCTCGGTCATGCCATCGCGAAAACCCCCGTTGGCGACCATACACTCATCGACGAGGCGCTCGAGGGTGCAGGAGAAGATATCGATAGGTTCAACGACAGGCAATCCGAGAAACTCCTCGAGAAGCTCCATCAGGCAAAGACGCCCGACGTCGCGCCGTTCAAGCAGAGCGTAATGGAAGTAGACACCCTCTACAACCATCCCACGCAGATTGCCGTCGACGCCGAGAACGTCTACATCCTGCCTGCCAAGCAGCAGGAAGAGTAGCGATACGCGACAGGCACGCGCCACGCAGACAGCTAACGCCCCCTACCTCCCTTCCGCTTTCAGCTTCAGCAGCAGGTCGCCCAGCTCGGGGCACTTGCTGGAAAGGCACGTCTGGGCTCGATCGCCCATCCCCCACCGCTGGCGGATCTCCTGGGCGCGCGGGCTCACGTGGTAGTCCTCGTCCATCACCTGCTTGAGCAACTTGGCGGTCACGCGCGCATCGGCCAGGGCGCTGTGGGCGTGCCCCGTCGACTCGTCAAACTCGATGCCAAACCACGTTGCCGCGTCACTCAACGAGACGCACCCGTGGCTGCCCACGTCCATGATCGAGGTGTAAAACGCCTGCAGGTCGGCCCAGTCCGCAGGAAATGCGGAAAGGTCGATGTGCTTTGCCTGGCACTCGGCCAAAAGCTGTCG
>CABRGB010000011.1 GCA_902470345.1 uncultured Collinsella sp. | reverse complement strand
CCACCACGATCGCCAAAGCCGCCGCGACCGCCACGGTCGCCGCCACGGCCACCACGGTCGTCACGGCCGCCGCGAGGACCGCGATCCTCGTCCAGGCCCATGGCGACGAGCGGAGCGATAACCTTATCGAGAGCGGCCATCAGCTCGGTGGCCTCCTCGTAAGAAAGCCCGGGCAGGAGCTTCTCCTTCTTGTTGGCAAGCTCGACCAGGCCCTCAGCGGCATCCTCGGCGGCGAAGACAACAATCTTGCGCATATCGCCCTCGGCGTCGTCGATGCGGCCGACCAGATCGGCAGCCTCGGCCTCAGCCATCAGGCCATCGAGCTCACGAAGGCGCATGCCCAGCAAGTCGGACATTTCCTTCTGCTCCATCTTGGGCTTGAGGTCAAGAAGCTTGATGGCGCGCTCGATGTTCGCCATGCGCTCGGCCTTGGCCTCCTCCTCCTTGGAAATAGCAAAGCGACGGCTACGCAGCAGGCGGGCGGCCTTCTGCATCTTGTCCATCAGCTCTTCGTCATCGTAATCAACGGCGGCCTCGACAACCTCGGCCTCCTCCTCGGCGGAAACCTCGGCAGCAGCCTCAACCTCGGCAGCTTCGGTCTCCACGGTCTCGACTGCCTCGACCTCGGCAGCCATGGTCTCGTTCTCGGTCTCGTTCATGATCTCTTCGTTCTCGGACATGAGACTCCTTCTTGGCCCTCTCGGGCATCATCGCCCCATTCGCGGGGCCCGTCGCGCACTCTTTGCGCTTTAAACATTCATGCCTCTCGGCAAAACGTCCATTAGTTTATGGTGTCGCCATCCAATCTAGCTGCAGAATCTATGTGCACACATTAATGCGACATGTGTGACTCGCGACGAGCGTACACCAGCGACGCCACGAACCCGACCACGGCAATTACAGCCGCTACACGCACGGCAGCTGCAAATCCAATCGCCTGGGCAACGTCTGTCGCAGCGCCAGCGGCGCCGGCGGTCGCAGCAGAACTCGAGAGCAGACCGATAAACAGCGACGGGCCAAACGATGCGGCAATCATATTCCACGTGTTAAGCAATGCCGTTCCGTGAGGATGTTCAGCGGCGGGTAGCGTCTCCAAGCCGGCCGTTTGCGAGGGGCTCAGCACCAAACCGACTCCGGCATACACCACAACGGTCAGCGCCACGACGACGCCGATGTTCATGCTTGCCGCCGTCATCGAGATGGCAGTCTGCCCCACGGCAATCAGGGCAAAACCGACCGGCAGCAGCGGCCATGCGCCACGGGCGTCCATCACGCGTCCGCCCACAATCGAGGTCACGGCGTTGCAGGCAATCGCCGGCAAAATGAGCAAGCCCGCAATAAGTGCGGTCATGCCGTATGCGCCCTCAAAATAGAGCGGCAACAAAACGCTCATCGAGAACGTCGTCATCATCGACACCACCACAAGCAGACACGCAGGCCAAAAGCGAAAGCTCGCCATGGGACGCACGTTAAGCACCGGATGCTCGAGCTTGAGCTGACGGGCCGCAAACAGGCCGAGCAGCACAATGGCGGCGAAAAGCGCCACGATGCCGGCAATCAGATTGGTCGAGAACTCGCCTACGGAATACACAAATGCCGTAATGCCGGCGGCGAGCAAAACAACCGACAGAATATCAAGCGTGGTGTTCGAGCGCTCTCCGACATTCTGAACAAGCTTAACGCCCGCCGCAGCGACCACAATGCCGCCCACCAGCGGCACTACGAACACCGCCCTCCAGCCGAACAACGTGCACATAAGACCGCTGATTACGGGTCCAAACGCCGGCCCTAGCGTAATGCAGGCACCACCCAGGCTCAGATACAGACCGAGCTTCTCGCGCGGGGCGCAAGACAGCACCACGTTCATCATGAGCGGGAACAAGATGCCCGATCCCGCAGCCTGCAAAATACGACTTGGCAGCAAAACGCTAAACGACGGAGCGACCAGGCACAGGACTTCGCCGGCGACCATGCATCCGCATGCGAAAAACAGCAGCTTGCGCGTCGAGAAACGGCCGGACAGGAAGGCCATGATGGCCGTAAAGATCGACGTCACAATCATGTAGCCCGAGACGAGCCACTGCGCCGTGGTGGCACTCACCGAAAAGGCCACCATAATGTCGTGCAACGCCACGTTAATGATGTTCTCGTTAAACGCGGCAACAAAGGCCGCAATATACATAACGACGAGAAGCGCCGCAGTGGCCGATGGCGTTACTTGAACTTGTTGCTGAGATTTGCTCCCCATGCATTTCCTTCCTCTTGGAACGACAGTCGCATCGCCCCAGAGGAACAGTCCGGGGCGAAAAATGAGCCCTAGACTTACGCCAGACGCCGTACACGACGAGTCTGACAACATGGTCCAACGTCGAAAGATTGTAACGCGGACGCACAGCTTTCCTTCCGCGCTATTATTAAAAGTCCACGAAAGCATGAGACATGAGGAGCCCGCCATGATTAAGCCCATCATGAAATCCGAGTTCTTTTTGCGCCTGCCTTCCGAAGACGCGGGACCCGACGATGCCGCGACCGGGCAGGACCTCCTGGATACACTCCACGAGCATGAGCGCGAGTGCGTGGGCCTCGCCGCCAACATGATTGGCGTGCGCAAACGCATCATCTGCGTAAAGGACGGCAACAGGACACTCCTGATGTACAACCCTCAAATTCTTGAGCAGGTCAATGCCTATCAGACGAGCGAAGGATGTCTCTCGCTGATCGGCGAGCGTCCCTGTACCCGCTATCGCCGCATTAAGGTGGAGTATTTGGACGAGAACTTCGTCCACCGCATCAAAAACTTCTCGGGCTACACCGCCGAGATCATCCAACACGAAATCGACCACTGCAATGGCGTCGTGGTTTAGGCCACCTGCCAAAATGAGGGTACCGGAGGCCTCCCTATGGATATCAGCCGCTTTGGCGAATTCGCCATCTTAGCGCAGTCACGCACGTTTCTTGATGCGGCGGAGCTGCTTTTCATGTCGCAATCAACCCTCTCCAAGCACATCATGGCAATGGAGCACGAACTCGGCTGCAAGCTCATCGATCGAAGCCAGCGCCACGTAACACTCACCGCGCAAGGTGAAGCGCTCCTCCCCTATGCGCAAAAAATTGCGACGCTTCAGCACCGCTATCTTGCCGCCATTCAAATAGGCGCAGGTGAGCCGCTCGAGCACCTCACCGTAGGTTCTATCCCCATTATGGCCCCTTATGGGATCACGGACGCCGTCATCGATTTTCAGCAGGCGAACCCCTCATATTCTGTCGAGCTCATCGAGGGCGAGGGCGACACACTCAAGCGCATGCTCCTGCACGAGGACATTGACCTGGCCTTCATCCGTGACGGCGGCGCCATCGAGCCGGAGTTCAAAAAGA
Source organism: uncultured Collinsella sp. (assembly GCA_902470345.1). Taxonomy (GTDB): domain Bacteria; phylum Actinomycetota; class Coriobacteriia; order Coriobacteriales; family Coriobacteriaceae; genus Collinsella. Next base: position 36,813 of record CABRGB010000011.1, on the reverse strand, counting down.
TTCCCTTTACGACCGACCGGCTCGTGGCCGTCCTTCCACTCGACCATCCGCTCGCCGAACGTGACACCGTCGAGATAGACGACCTTATCGACGAGAATTTCCTCATGCTTCCCCAAGGCTCGTTCGTAAGCGAGCTCGTCCTTTCCCTTTGTCGCGAAGCTGGATTTGGCCCACGTGTTACGTTCACCGGCAAACGAGCCGAGAACATCATCTCCCTTGTCGCGCGCGGCGCCGGCGTCTCATTCCTCATGCGCAAGCCGGCGGAATCGCTCGCCAGCGGAAAGGTAGCCCTGGTGCCGCTCGAGCCCGCGACGACCTCCGAGGTCAGGCTCTACCTCAAGCGAAACGCCGCGCACTCGCAGGCGGTCGTCTCGTTCATCGGCTTCCTCCCCTACCGTCAGCTCCTGCAGGGCGACCGTACGTCTTCCACCGCGGCACGACCGTCATAATCCCCGCTGCTCCACAACCGCAGACTTGTGTCCGCAAACACGCTGACAACGGCACAAAACATAAATATGCCTCGGGCGGCACGTCGCCGTCCGAGGCATATTTAGTTAAAGTGCGCAGACAGACTAGTCCACCGAGATGTTGAGTGCCTTACCGCCCTCGTCCTTCCTGGTACCGATCACCATAGCGGCGACAAGAGCCAGAACGAAAGCGACCACACCGGAGATGACAAGGCCGATAAAGCCCATGTCGATGCCGGCAGGGTTAATAAAGCTCGGAAAACCGAGCGGGCCGGAGGCACCGAAGGCATAGAGTTTGGCACCCATGAGGCCGGCGATGGCGCCGCCTACACCAGCGGAAATAAAGGTTGCCCACATAAGGCGCTTACGCGGCAGCAAGATGGCGTAAAGCGCAGGCTCGTTGACACCGAAAATCGAAGAGACAAGGGCGGGAATGTTGACGGCAGCATTTTCCTCGGAATCCTTGGTTCGGATGATCATGCCAAGCACAGCACCGGCGATGGCCCAACCGCCTGCATACACGAGCGGATTAATGAGGTCATAGCCGTAGGTTGCGACATCGAGGAACCACAGCGGGATGATACCCCAGTGCAGGCCGAACATGACGAGCAGGCTCCAGAACGTGCCGATGACGAAGCCGGCGATGGCGGGCTGGAAGTTGATGAGCATCAAGATGATCTGGGCAACGATGTTGGAGAGGACCGTCATGACCGGACCGACCACAAGCAGGCCAAGGATGCCGCAAATGAGGAGCGTCAGGATGTTGGAGAAGAACGAGCTCACAAGCGCGGGCAGCGCGTTAGAAAGGGCCTTGTGCACCTTGGAGGCAATCCAGACGATAAAGATCGCAGGCAGAATCGTCGATGAGTAATTCTGCATGATCAGCGGGATGCCAAAAATATCACCGTAGACATTGGACTCGAAGACCGTGCCGGCGCCGAGCGTGTAGAGCGGATCTCCGCCCATAAGGGCAACGAGCGTCGGGTAGACGAGGATACCACCGAGCGCCATTCCCATAACGGGCTTAAGTCCGAACTTCTTGGCCGACGTCCAGCCAATGATTAGCGGAAAGTAATAGAAGACCGAATCTCCGATTGCCGAGAGCGTCACATACGTATTGCTGTCCTTGGCAAGCCAACCGGCAACCGTGCAGAGCGCGAGCATCGACTTGATAAAGCCACCGGCCATAAGCACGCCAAGAACCGGTTGCAGAATCTCGGAGATGATGGCAAGCAGACGCGAGAATGGATCGCCCTTTTTGACGTCGTCGCCCTCATCGATATCGAGTGCGGGTTTGGAGTCGAACCCGCCAATCTGAACAAGGTCGTTGTAGACGGCCTCGACAGTGGCACCAATCACGACCTGATACTGTCCGCCGGCCTGGATGACGTCAACGACGCCCTTCGTCGCCTTAAGCTCATTGGTCTGGGCGAGCGATTCATCCTTGAGGCGGAAGCGGAGACGCGTAATGCAGTGGCTCACGTCTAACACATTGTCTCGACCACCGACCTTTGTGATGATTTCATCGCAAAGCTTCTGGTATTTCATGGAATTCTCCTTTTTCTGAGCGGGGTATAGCATCGATTTCATGCCTCCGTAGTCGACGTGGGAGGGCAAGGAACCCGCTTCCCCCTTTGAAATCCGCGGACGCACGTACGCCCGGGATGGGAAACGGCAGAGAAGATGGAAGATGCCGATCACATGGCAGCGAGCCTCATTGGCCCATGTCACGCAATCAGGTCTACAGACGCGAATCTGCTGCGCCGAGAAGTCTCGTCGTCTGGCAGAACTTGTCACACAGACGTTCCGGTTCGCCCTGGGGAATCTGAGTACGCTCGGTCTCAAAGGAGAGGCCGTACTCGCGTGCCGGAAGGAAATACTCGAAATAGCCGTTGGTGTAACCGCAAACTATTCCCTCGACCGGGCATTCGCGCTTCATGCGAATACCCAAGTCGCTGCCGAGCTCACTCGGGAACACAAAGAGATGCAGGCCGCCCAAACTGATGACGACACACTTAAGCGTGAGCGAAAAGTCGTCATGGGCAACGGTGTGATAGAACGTCTGAGGCTCGATGCGGTCGAGAACGACCTCGCGATCGAGCTTGATCTGGGAAATCGCCTCGGCAAGACCGGTCGAAACGCGCTCGACCTCGGGAATGCCGCGTCCCTGACGAAAATTGCGGTCGCTACAGTCGCCAGCAGCACCGACGACCATGGCCGGATAGTAACCAAGACTCTGAGCGAGCTTTTTGCCGGTAAGACCGGCGAGTTCGCTCGTGAGCTCCGTGCAGTCGGGTCCGACGCAAGCGGAATGCACCGCCCAGTTCACAAAGCCCGCAAATGGCTTGCCTTCGGTATCGAAGAACGATACGACAATGACCTCATTGTCGGCGAGTTCACCTGGGATGATGCGGTTGTCGTAGAAACCGGTGATGACCTGCTTGCCCAAGCGACAAATCGCGGGCTGTGCGTTGGCGCGGCACTCCTCAAAGCATTGGCAAATGGTATCGAAGAACCAGCGGTAGTAGTTCTCGTCGAATTTTCCCGTCCACCAGCTGCGGTGGTAAGCGACGATTGAAGTATGGTCGTGCGTCGCCGAGAGCAGGACGCAATCACGGTCAATGCCGTAGCGCTCGGCGAGCATTGTCTTGACTTCCTCGGCCATGCTTTCCTCGAACTCGAGGACATCGGCATTAAAGAGAAACACTTCACGTTCGCCTTGCTGGAAGAGGATGGCGTTGGCGAAGACGTCGTCATGGACGCCTGTCGCAGGCTCCAGACGGTTGGGAAGATTGCGGTAGCCAATCAGGTAGATGTCGCCCTGTGGGGTGATTTTGCGGCGCGCGTGTCCAATGTTCATGCACGTTCTCCTTCTGTGTCACGCCGCATTCAAGGCGGCAATGATGATTTCGACGAGGCGCTCATGGGATCCGGCGGCAAAACCGGAGTTCATGGCCTCATAGGTGATCTTTTCGTACGCGTCGGGAGCCGGTAGGTACTTCTGTCCGCCGTTGACGAGCGTGGCAAAGAACACAGAGCCGGACCGAGCGGCGCGCACAGTGGCGCCGAATGCACTCGAGACCTCAGGTTGTACGCCGACAAGCTCGACGTTTCCCAGCCGGAGCAGATAGACCCTCGTGCGCTGCTCGCCAGCGGCATGAAATTCATACGTTCGGTGCGGAGCCAAAGAGTGAAAATCGGCGCGTGTCTGAGCGGGCAGAAAAACGTCGACCGTGCGGGCATCGATGCCGGTGGCGTCATCCTCACGCGCCATGCGAGCGGCCTCGATCAAAGCATCGCCCAAGGCCTGCCCCTGCTGGTGCAGCATGCGGTATCCGTCTTCATGGGCATCGACCGTCTGCTTAACGCCGGCCGCATCGAACATGACGTTCATGGCGCGCTCCGCCGGACCTTGGTCGCCCGCGGCGCCTGGCAGCAACAGGGCAACGCCGCCCAGCTCGCGCTCGAGTGACATGACGGCAAAACCAAAGAGGTCTCCGCTCGCCATGTGCCTCCCCTCGGAGTCGCGCGACCCGTCGAGCACGGAGGACTGAACGTCCGCCGTCGCGAGCACGGCAACATACTCGCCCCCGGCATCCCTTATGGCGAGTACGGGCATCGTGTGGTCGGCAAACCCCCTGGGATTCGAGCCCAACCACCAGCCGGCAGGCGTCTCAATGTCGCGATTAACGTTCACGGGGCATTCGCCCTCCACAGTGGCGAGCGTGGCAGAGCGAATGCCCGCAACAGCGCGCTCGACAGCCGTGCGGGCGGCAGCGACGAGCGCTGCGCGATAGCGCTCGTTGCGGTTGCGGGCAGCATCGTCGACAAGATGCCCGGGAGTGCGGACGTGAGGCATGGAAAACGTGTGGGTAGGAACCACCCAAGAATAAGCACCGCTGCAATTGGCGGCATCCTCAACAACCTCACGCAGATCGGCGAGTAGAGCCGGAGCGATCGAGGTGACCTCAAGCGAAAGGACGCAGGCGCGTCGCCCCGTCCCCTCGATGATAAGGGCACGGGCGAAGACCTCATGACGGAGTTCGTCGAAACCGTCGAACGGCAACACGTCCCCAAGATCGATGGCCACACGAGCGGCCCCAGCCCTCATCTCTCCTTCGTCCATGGCAGATACTCCCCTCTGATTGCCGCTCACTCGACACCGTACAGTTGCTGCGCCGTACCGCCAAGCACAAGGTCGCTGTCTGTATCGCTCAGATTTGCAGCGCGAACGCAGGCGACACCCTCGGTGAGCCACTCGCGTTTAACGGGATAGCTCGTGCCAAAAACAATATGGTCTGCACCCAGCACGTCAACCGCGCAGGCAAGGAGTGTCTTGCCCCAAGGCTGAGCATGGGACATGTCGAAATAGATGTTGTTCTCGAGGCGCCTGGAAACGGTCTCGGTATCGACCTGAAAACGGCCAGAAGCATCAGGGCGCTTGGGACCATGAGGCAGCAGCATCTCCTTGAACGCAAAGTATGCGCCGCCGAGCATGGAGTGGACCATCTTGATATTGGGGTAGCGCTCAAAGAAATCGCCAAAGATCTCTCGGCCGATCGCCGTAGTTTGGTCGACGCAGCGGCCATAAGAGCGGCGAAGGTTGTCGTACGCGAGAAGCGATTCGTTCTCGACCGGCACGGGAACATGGTGCACGTAAACGGTGACATGGCGTTCGTTCAGGTGCTCGAAAAAGCTCGAGAAGACCTGGTCGTCGAGATAGCGCTTGCCGTAGTGAGCGCAGAGCTGCACACCCGCAAAACCATCGTCGAGCCTGCGATCGAGCTCCTCCAAATTCGCTTTGGTGCCAAAGGGCGGCACAGCGACAAGCGGAATCAGACGGCCACTTGACGCCTTCGCGTCAGCAGCCATACCGTCGTTGAAACGCCGGCACATCTCGAGCGACATCCACTCGTGACAACCGGGGAGCTTGAGGATCGCCTTGTCGACCCCCGCCTCATCCATATCGGCCAAGCGCTTCTCGAGGGTGTAGTCGCCCTCAATGTAGTTAAGACCCGGAGAACCGGCGGGCATCTCGATCACGATCTGTCGTTTGCCGGCGGAATTCATGGTCAGATAGCCTTCGGTGTCATAGGCGCGGGGTACCTCGGCCAAAAACTGTTCGCAGAGCGTCTCGTCATGAAAGATGTGCTCGTCGAACCAGTAGGAATTTGCATCGATAATCATTGGTTGGGACCGCCTTTCATCTTGTTGAAAACATTCTAGAAAAGCAGGTACCCGGACATCAATTCCAGCTTAAGCCCACTGTATTCCATTTTGGAATAGAACTTACCGCTCACACGCGAACCTCGCCCGCTCAACGAGACAAGCGCTAACAGCACGGGCTTAGACAGAAAACGGTCGGCCCGCATCCGTTGCGGGCCGACCGTTTCATTACAGTCTACCTTTGCCGTTACGCCTGGCGGTAGTGATCGAAGAAATCGGCGAGGTCTTCGAGGGACTCTTTGAGCACTTCCATGCGCGGCAGGTACACGATGCGGAAGTGATCGGGCTCGGCCCAGTTAAAGCCGCCGCCGCGCGTGATCAGAATCTTCTTCTCGTGCAGCAGGTCGAGGGCAAACTGCTCGTCATCGGTGATGTTGAACTTCTTAACATCCATCTTGGGGAAGATGTAGAACGCCGCGCGCGGCTTGACCACCGAGATGCCGTCGATCTTGTTGAGCGCCTCATACACAAAGTTGCGCTGCTCGTAGACACGACCGCCGGGACGGATGTAGTCGTTGACCGACTGATGGCCGCCGAGCGCCGTCTGGACGATCGACTGAGCCGGCACGTTGGAGCACAGGCGCATGTTGGAGAGCATGTTGATGCCCATGATGAAGTCGCTCATGCAGCGCTGGTTGCCCGAAAGCACCATCCAGCCAATGCGATAGCCCGCGATCATGTGCGACTTGGAAAGGCCGCTAAAGGTGACACAGGGCAGATCGGGGGCGAGCGAGGCAATCGAGACGTGCTCGTAGCCGTCCATGCACAGGCGGTCGTAGATCTCATCGGCAAAGATCATCAGCTGATGCCTGCGTGCAATCTCGACGATGCCCTCGAGCACCTCGCGCGGATAGACAGAACCCGTGGGGTTGTTGGGGTTGATGATGACGAGGGCTTTGGTCGCGCTCGTGATCTTGGACTCCATATCCTCCAGGTCGGGATACCAATCCGCCTGCTCATCGCACAGATAATGTACGGGATGACCGCCAGCAAGGGTTGCGCACGCCGTCCAGAGCGGATAGTCGGGGCTGGGGATCAGAATCTCGTCGCCATTGTCGAGCAGCGCGTTCATCGAAAGCTGAATGAGCTCGGACACGCCGTTGCCCGTGTAGATATGCTCCATCTGAACATTGGGCAGGCCCTTGATCTGCGAATACTGCATGATCGCTTTGCGCGCGGAGAACAGGCCGCGCGAATTGGAATAGCCTTCGCAGTCGGGCAGCTGCTGGCGCATGTCCTTGATGACCTCATCGGGCGTGCGGAAACCGAAGGGCGCCGGGTTACCGATATTGAGCTTGAGGATGCGCTCGCCCTCGTCCTCCATACGGGCGGCCTCGTCGACGACGGGACCGCGCACGTCATACAGGACGTTATCGAGCTTGGTGGATTTAGAAAAAGTACGCATGGTGGTGCTCCTTGCAATTTGAGCTGAGGGATGGGGTTCGGGCTTGGAATCGTTGCGGGGTGATGATGCCTCGCCTTGATCGGCGTCGCCGGCAAGCAGCCAGGTAACATCGACCTCCAAAATACGGGCGAGCAGCTCGGCCACATCGCGTCGCGGGATCGTCTTGCCGCTCACATATTGGCTCATCTGACTCTTGCCGAGTTTTTTGCCGAGCATCTCCGATGCGCGGATCACGTTCGACTGGCGAACGCCGCAATCGGACATAGCCTGTCGCAGGCGATCGCTAAACGTCTCTTGGGCCACAGGAACCTCCTTGCTGGCAAAGTTCAATTTATAGAACACGAATTGAACCGAGGTTCAATTTAGCAAGCAGTATAGCGCCGCGCCTCATTCGAAAGTTCAATTTCATAAGAAAACGTACCGAACTCCGAGATTTGCCCAAAACGGACAATGACGTGTACACGTTTAGAGGTATTCGAGGAAACGGGCGGCGGCAAGCGAAACATCGGCCGTTCGATATATGGCGTTGATTTGGCGATGGGGATGCCCCTCGAGTGGGCGCACAGCAACATCGAACTGACAACGGCGCAAGATGAGCGCGGGAAGAATGCTCACGCCCAGGCCGTCCTCGACCATAGCCATAATCGCATAGTCATCCCAAGTCGACAGCTTGGAGCACACCGTCAGCCCCGCCCGACGGAACAGCGGCGTAATCTCATCATCGGTGCCGCGTTCTAGCAGAATAAACTGCTCGTTGGCTAAATCGGCAAGAGAGACGACCTCCGCCGTGGCAAGCAAAGAGTCTGCCGGCACTACCGCCATCAACTCGTCGCGCACCAAAGACCGCGATGTCATGCCATTTTCTCGAGGCTCATACGGGATAAAGCCCAGGTCGCAGCGGCCTTCCGCCACCCATTGCTCAATCTCGGAGTAATCACCCATCAGCAGCTCGTAATCGACATCCGGGTGATCGGCGCGAAACCGCGCGATCACCGGTGGCAGTACATGGGTCGCCACACTCGAAAACGTACCGATACAGATCTTGCCACGCATGAGCCCTCGCATCTCGTCCACACGTCGCTGCAGGCGGCCAAACTCTTCGCATAACGCCTCGACTGCCGGCATGACCTGCCGCCCGTCGGCAGAAAGCACCACGCCCTCGCGGCCGCGATCAAGCACCTTAAAACCCCAGTCTGCCTCAAGGTCGCCCACCATGCGGCTCACGCCCGACTGCGAATAGCTCAACCGCTCTGCAGCACGCGTAAAGCTGCCGGCACGCACCGTCTCGAGCAGCACTTGCATCTTTTGGATATTGGTCTCCACGGCACGCCTCCACCTTTACATGAGTTTTTGTCATGTTTCCATGCATTATATTCGCTTTTCTTCTAAAGCCAGTTCACCCATAGTGAACATGCTCGGATATAGAGGGGACGGAAGCGCATGAACAACGGACTGTTTACATACTTAGCAGCATTGCTATTGTTTGGCTCCAACGGCATCATCGCCGCTGCCATCGCGCTGCCGAGCTCCGATATCGTGCTCCTGCGCACGTTTTTGGGCGCCCTCTCGCTTGTCACCGTCCTCGCCATCACCCAACGCCATAAGTTGCAGGCGCCATCTCGCCCCCGCGAAGCCGCAGCCCTTCTCCTCTCGGGAGCCGCGCTGGGCGCCAGCTGGATTTTTCTGTTCCGCGCCTACCAGACGCTCGGCGTCGGCATATCCTCGCTGCTGTACTACTGCGGCCCCATCATCGTTATGGCGCTCTCCCCGCTCATCTTTGGCGAAAAATTGACCGGTGGCAAAATCGCCGGCTTCATAGCTGTCGCCTGCGGCGCCTTCCTCATCGCGGCCCAAGGCCTCGGCGGCAATATGCCCATCGCAGGCATCGTGTGCGGCATCGCCTCGGCCTTCTGCTATGCATTGATGGTCATCGCCAGCAAGGGTGCGCCGCACATCGAGGGCCTCGAGAACTCCGCGCTCCAGGTGAGCGCCGCCTTTTTGACCGCGCTGGTCCTTACGCTCCTCACGCAGGGCGCCCCCTCATTCCTGTCCGCCGGCGTCGCCGCCAGTATTGATTGGCGCGCCGTCGTCATGCTCGGCGTCGTCAACACCGGCATCGGCTGCCTGCTCTACTTTAGCGCCGTCGCCAAACTGCCCGTCCAGACCGTCGCCGTCGTCGGCTACCTCGAGCCGCTTTCGGCGGTCGTGTTCTCGGCCGTCCTTTTGGGCGAAACCATAACACCGGTCCGCCTGATGGGCGCCGCGCTTATCATCGGCGGCGCGATTTTTTGCGAACTCGCCGGCAAACGCGCAGACGCCAAAGCAAGCATCGCCCAAGCGGCACGTGCCTAAAAGCCCCTGCTCTGAAATACTACCTGCGTATATGAATAATCCCCAGATGGGGATTATTGTCTAAAACACCCCGATGTGCCAAACTGCTCTTATATGTATAAAGATGGCATAAAGGTCTACTGCTCGTGGCAGAGGCCAGATGTCCAAGGGAGTCCACGTGGCACACAACAAGCTGGAGGCAAGCCTCCAAGACCAGCGTAGTCAAGGCGGGCATGGAGCCATTCCCCTCTCCGCTGGCATGCTGCTCGTTACGCTCGGCGTCGTCTACGGTGACATCGGCACGAGCCCCATGTACACCATGAAATCAATCGTCGCCAACAACGGCGGCATCGGTACCGTCAGCGAGGACATGATCTTGGGCGCGCTCTCGCTCGTCATCTGGACCATGACACTCGTGACCACGGTCAAGTACGTTGTAATCGCCATGAAGGCCGACAACCATAACGAGGGCGGCATCTTCGCCCTGTTTAGCTTGGTGCGCAAAGTGGCGCCTTGGCTGATTCTTCCCGCCATGATCGGCGGCGCGGCGCTGCTCGCCGACGGCATCCTCACCCCCGCCGTCACGGTTACCACGGCCATTGAGGGCCTGCGCACTATCGAGTGGGGCCACGCGCTATTGGGTGACGGGCAAACCAACGTCATCATTATTACCATCATCATTATCTGCGGCCTATTTGCCATGCAGCGCGCCGGTACCTCGTCGATCGGCAAGCTGTTCGGCCCGCTCATGACACTGTGGTTCCTGTTCCTGGCAGGCGCCGGCCTGTTCAACATGCTCGGCAACCTGTCCATCTTGCGCGCGCTCAACCCCATCCGCGGCATCATGTTCCTGTTCTCGCCCATCAACCACTCGGGCATCATGGTGCTCGGCTTCGTCTTCCTGTCGACGACCGGCGCCGAGGCGCTCTATTCGGACATGGGTCACGTGGGCAAAGCTAACATTTACGCATCCTGGCCGTTCGTAAAGGCGGCCCTTATCCTCAACTATCTGGGTCAGGGCGCTTGGCTGCTCGCCAATAACTCCAACCCCCAGATGCTCGCGATGGATATCGTCAACCCGTTCTATATGATGCTCCCCGAGCCCCTGCGCCCCTTTGCCATCGTGCTTTCGGCCGTAGCGGCCATCATCGCCTCGCAGGCGCTCATCACCGGCTCTTTCTCGCTGGTATCCGAGGCAACCCGTCTCAACCTTATGCCGCATCTGCGCATCCACTACCCCAGCGACACCAAGGGCCAGCTCTATATTCCGCTCGTCAACAACATCATGTGGGTCGGCTGCATCTTCATCGTGCTGCTGTTCCAAAACTCCGAGCGCATGGAGAGCGCCTACGGCCTCGCGATTACCGTGACCATGCTCATGACCACGACGCTTTTGACGAGCTACATTGCCGGCATCCTCAAGCACAGGCTGGGTGCCTGCGTCTTCGCCCTGCTCTTTGGTGCCATTGAGCTATGCTTCTTCGCCTCGTGCCTCACCATGTTCTTTGACGGCGGCTACGTCATGATCTTCCTGGCCGCACTGCTGTTCGGCCTTATGTATGTGTGGCGTCGCGGTACCGCCATCGAGCGCACGCAGACGATTCTGCTGCCCGTCTCCAAGTACATTGACCAGCTCAACCGCCTGCGCAACGACGAGACCTACCCCGTACTCGCCGACAATCTGGTGTTCCTCACCAACAGCCCCGATCCGCTCACACTCGACCGCGACGTGCTCTATTCCATCCTGGACAAACATCCCAAGCGCGCCAAGGCATATTGGTTCATCAACGTACACGTTACCGACGAGCCCTATACGCACGAGTATTCCGTTGAGACCTTTGGCACAGACTTCCTGTTCCGCGTGCGCTTGGACCTGGGCTTTAAGGTCAATCAGCGCATCAACGCCTACCTGCGCCAGATCGTTGGCGACCTGATGGCATCGGGTGAGTTGCCGCCGCAGCATCACACCTACTCCATCTACGAGACACGCGGCAACGTGGGCGACTTCCGTTTTTGCATGCTGCGCAAGATGCTTGCCCCCGAAACGGACATCAACCGCAACGACCATCGCGTCATGGCCATCAAGTACGCCGTCCGCCGCGCCTGCGGAAGCCCGGCACGTTGGTACGGTCTCGAGAACTCGGCCATCATCATCGAGTACGTGCCGCTGTTTGCCCGCATGCGTCCGGCAGTCAAACTCGTTCGCACCCAGGTGCCACTTGAAGTTCAAATCGAGGAAGCCGAGGAAATGGAAGTCGACATCTTCTCGGACGACTTGGTCAACGGCAACGAAGCCGGCAGGAATATGAACGTCGATCCCACCGAGCTGCTCGAGAGCGTCGCCGATACGCCCGAACAGCAACTGCTCGACGGCCTCGAGAGCGAACAACTCAACGACGCCAACTTCTAGCGACGTCATAAATCAACGACAGCGGCCCTGCACCTCACGTTTGAACTGCCAGGGCCGCTTTTGTCTACGTTTTTTGGCCAGGTAAAACACCTTTGAGGCTTTACCTGGGCGTAATCGTAGACTGCTATTCGGCATTTCCGGGGCTAGACAACCGCCTAGCCCCAATCGGTCATATAACCCTAGCCCACATTGAAATGCTATCGAAAAAGAAGCAGGCTATAGAGACTGGTCTCTCACCCACTCGATGAGTTCGGGGATCGCATAAGCGTATTGCCAGGTAAAGTTATGAGTGTTTCCACCCTGGACCGTCTTGTCGGTGCTATCGAGAGTTCCCTTCTCTACATGAAGGAAAACGACATGCGCCCCATCGGTCACCGCTTGTTTACAGGCCGAGGAGCAGACATCCGAGAGCTCGACCATAAGCTCATCGAGCGTCTTCTGGCTGCCAGCCGCCTTGGCTCCTTCCTGGTTACCCGAAGGGTTTTTCTCTCCCGTTGCGTCGCAATCAACCCACAGGCCACTCGTATGTCCTTCGCCGTCATAGTTATAGGCGCAATTCAGCTGCTTCTCAACATAAGGAATTCCGATACTCGCGACACCCTTCTCGGGATCCGTCATGCCGCCATAGGAATTGGAATCGTCTTCAGAAACGAATATCACCATGGGCGTCTTGGCAATCGGAGTCATGTTGCCTTGCCCGGCAACGAGCATAAGCGCTGCAAAGGAATTGTCATCGGGATGCTTGGAGGCATATTCGATGAGGGCCATGCACCCGGCAGATTCGCCCGTCCCGTAAATGCGATCCGGATCGATCGAGTAACCCTGGTCGATCAGGTCCTCGATTACATGCAGGCAAGTCTCGATATCGCAACAAGTTCCAGCGATCGTCAGCACAAATTGTGATCCATCAGCCCAGGCAAGGGCTCCCAGACCTTGACGAAGATTCACCCTCACATCGCAGGTGGTTACCCCCGCATCCGGCAGGAAGAGCGTGATGGGGTATTTCTTTGCTTTGTCGTAGTCGTCAGGCTGTGCCAAGGCAAACGAAGCATGGAATCCAGTTTTGGGGTCATCGTAGGTCCCTGCAACAAACTTGTCTGCCTCGGAGTTGAGAACAGTCGAAGCCACGAGATATCGGGAGGATGTCTCGTCACCTGTAAGCTTTTTACCTGCAGAATCCTTGAGATCCTTTATTTGGGCGATTTTGACGCAACCGCTATCAAGGGATACGGGACCGTTTGAGCCTACGCACCCACGCGTCATCTGAAACATCAACGTCTGTGCGCCCGCATCTGCTGGATCGAGCTCGACGATGACGTACGTTCCCTTGCTTTTGCCCCCTTCATCACTCAGCTCGGCTTTGTCGTTTACATAGGCAGTGACAATCGAGCGTCCCAAAACCGAGAAAGATCCCAGCCCCTTTTCCTGAGCCTGTTGACCGATGCCGCCATGTCCGGGATCAACCGAAGACGCATCGACATCCACGTCGTATTCAATCGCCACGCCGACAATCTTCTCTCCGATTGCATATGTTTTCGCAAGTGCAGAAACAGAGATAACGTGCTCGTAGAATTCGCTAACGTCGCTATCCGTGCCACCCGATTTGCCGTCGCTATCAACCTTCAGTGCATCATCCTTGCCGGCAGCCACGCTTCCCGCGCCGCTTTCGCTTCCAGACGCGCAGCCAACAAGCATAGAGGCGGTGCCCGCCAGCATTGTGGCCCCACCGGCCGTTAAAAAGCTTCGCCGACTCATTTCGAAAGCCATTTTTATTGCCCCGTTCCCCAGCCCGCTTCTGACTGGATTTTCAGCGTTTTTAATCAGAAATTAACGAAACGGAGTCCGTGCCTTCGAAGCGCCTAAACAGGGAATCCGTTGATGCCAGATGCCCGGCGCGCCGCTCGGAAGTAAAACTAAAGGAATTTTATATAATCTAAATGAGCCAATCGATTCGCTTTTGAACGGCTATTATTCCAAAGATGAATTGAAACTACCGCTTGTTTAATATATCTTGACAAAGTCATCGGCATCATGTTTGCCTTCAACTTCTGATCGACCAAGCGGCCCTGGCGGAGACGCAGGGCCGCTTTGCATTGCAGTAAAGCTAACGGCTACGAACGACGCGGCTCGGGAACCACGAGCCTATCGGGGCTCGCGCCCTCGGCATCCATCAGGCTCACGTAGCGAATCGACGGATCCCCATACATCGCGTAGTAATAATTGCCCGTGCGCGCGCTAAAGCATCCGGTGTAGATAGTCTTCTCGAACTTGCCATCGCCCATCCTGGACGCTCCCTCGATCATCACCACGCCCTCGAGCGAGCGGAACATGCGAACGACGTTTTCGGTCTCGCTCTCCTTTTGTGGGTAATTGGCATTGAGGTACGCCGCCTTTACAAAACGGCTCGGCGAATAGCAATCGCCCGGAATGCCGCGCATGCCGGCACCGGCTCCATAGGGCTTAAGCTCGGCGCCACGCCATGTCGCCGTCTGCGGAAAATCGCTTGTGGCGGTGATATAGGTGCGGAGGTTTTCCATGTGCCACGGGAAGGTGGGCTGATTGGCAAGGGTGTCGACCGGATCGTCGTATACATGCAGGCCGTCAGCCATCATCTCGACCACGATGCTGCGCTGGCTGTCGCCGATAATCCAATGGAGCAGCGACACGCCCAGCCCCTCTCCGGCAGATTTGGCGACAATCACCGTGTCGCGCAGCGCGGCCTCGACCTCATCGACCGTCGAGAACGTCGCTGCCACCCACAGGGGAAACTCATAGGCCGCGATATTGTTCTTGCCGTCGACAGGGCCCTCGGCATACTCGGCATAGCCTGGAAAATTGAGTCCCGCCACAGCCAGACCCGCATCGTTACCGCAATCGAAAAACATGGGATAGTTCTTGTAATCGATGCACATACCGATCACCGCGTGTGTCGCTGTCGCGTCGTCGATAAACGAATACGGAATGTGGAACCCGCGCGGCATCACGCGAACCTGTTGGCCGTAGTCAAAGCTCCAGTCGAGATTGCGGCCCAGATACATGTGGCCAGAATTATCGGTAAATCGAATACTCGTACACATAGCGCCTCCTAGCTTTACGTTCTTGCTAATTTCATTGTCTCCAAACAAAAAGGCGCTAAACACAAAAGCCCGGACATGACAACAATGTCACGCCCGGACTTACACAAGCAAGATAAACTCAACCAATTCAACCCCGCAGGTCGTCTAAGGGGTCAAAGTGCCGCAGATTGCCACGAAAGAGGAGCGAAGCGTACTTAAGGTACGCGAGCGACGATTGAGCGGCAAGGTGCGGTGCTTTGGTCCTCTTAGACCAACTTTCCAAGACAGTGATCGATCATATGCTGGATCATTTGTGCCTCAAAGCCCGCGTAGTCGCGGCGGCACTCCTTCATCTTGCCGTCGACGATCCGGTCAAAGGCAACCTTGCACTTGATGTAGCGCGTGGACTTGGTGACCTCCTCGTGCGTCAGGCAGCTCTCCTCCATCTTGCTGGCACCCAGGCCAAACACCAGACGGGGGTTGTAGAGCACATGGGGCTCGCCGGCGTCGTCCAGATAGACGCAGACCTTCTTGGTGACGCCAATCTGGTTGGCGGCAAGGCAGCCGGCATCGTCGAGCGACTTGATGGTATCGATCAGGTCCTGTGCCACCGACTCGTCCTCGACGGTCGCGACCTCGCAACGCTGGGACAGAATAGCCTCGTCGTGGCAGAGCTCTTTAATCATACGTTCCTCCATAGGGGTCGTTGTAACTGCTTAAGTATACGGTACCCACACATTTTCATGCGAAAAATACCGTCCGTCTGCTACAAAGCGCCGAACATCAACATGCGAGGAACAACAGCGTCGTAAAGGGGCTATAGTGGGTGAGTTCGTGTCAATCGG
This sequence comes from uncultured Collinsella sp., assembly GCA_902470345.1. Lineage (GTDB taxonomy): Bacteria > Actinomycetota > Coriobacteriia > Coriobacteriales > Coriobacteriaceae > Collinsella. The sequence continues at coordinate 21,073 of CABRGB010000011.1, read as the reverse complement.
CCTAAACTCGGGGCCGAACAAGGAAAGGGTATGCATGGACGAACTATTTCACGTCAGCGAGCGCAAGTCCACAATCGGGATCGAACTCCGCGCTGGACTGACAACATTCCTGGCGATGGCCTACATCATCGCCGTCAACCCCGCGGTGCTCTCGGGCGCCGGCATCGATGCGGGAGCGCTCGCCTGCGCCACCTGCCTGGGCGCCGGCATCATGACCATCTGCATGGGCATCTTCGCCAACCGCCCGCTCGCCTGCGCGTCGGGCTTAGGCGTCAACGCGATGATCGCCGGAATCACCACCACCGTCTGCGGCGGTGACTGGCATGTGGCCATGAGCGTCATCTTCCTTGAGGGCGTCGTCATCTTGCTGCTCGTGCTTTGTGGCCTGCGCGAGGCCATCATGGACGCCATCCCGGTTGTCCTGCGTCACGCCATCTCGGTGGGTCTGGGCCTGTTCATCGCCATGATTGGCCTGTGCGATGCCGGCATTATCACCGCTGGCGCCGGTACACTCGTCGGTCTGGGCGACATCACCTCCCCCACCTTCATCGTCGGCATCATCTCCATCCTGGTGACGGTCGCCCTCGCCTGCCGCAACGTCCCCGGCTCGCTGCTCATCGGCATCGTCGTCGCCGTCATCGCCGGTATCCCCCTAGGTGTGACCCAGGCTCCGACCGGTATCATCGCCCCGCTCGACTTCTCGAGCATCGGTGGCCCCATCGCCGACGCCGGCGGCATGCCCGCCATCGTCAAGGTCCTTACCGACCCCGCGCTCCTCGTCATCTCGTTCTCGCTGCTCATGAGTGACTTCTTCGACACCATGGGCACCGCGATGGCCGTGGCCAAGCAGGGCGAGTTCCTCACCGACGACGGCAACGTCGAGAATATCAAGGAGATCCTGATCGTCGACTCCGCCGCCGCTGCTGTGGGCGGTTTCATGGGCGTCTCCTCCATCACCACCTTCGTCGAGTCCACCTCTGGCGCAGCCGACGGTGGCCGCACGGGCCTCACCTCCGTCACCACCGGCGTGCTGTTCATTCTCGCCGCGTTCTTCTCCCCCATCGTCACCATCGTTTCCAGCGCCGCCACCTGCGGTGCTCTGGTCTACGTCGGCTACCTCATGATGAGCGAAGCCTCCGAGATCGACTGGTCCGACGTGTCGCAGGGTTTCCCGGCGTTCATGATTGTCGCCGGCGTGCCCTTCACCTACTCCATCTCTGCCGGCATTGGCCTGGGCTTCATCGCCTACGTGATCGTCGCGCTCTTTAAGGGCGAGGCCTCCAAGATCAAGCCGCTTATGTGGATCGCAGCCCTTGCCTTCCTCGTCTACTTCTTCGTGGCGTAGGCGCAAGGTTCGCAATATCAAACAGCAAAGCGCGGAGTCGCATCGAGCGGCTCCGCGCTTTGCTTTTAAGCCCAGGCAACGCACGGACGCGCGATGTATTGCTTCCCGAGTTTTGGACATTTTGCCCTCCAAACGGCACTACCGCCGGCTACATCCTGCAGATATGCTGGGCGTAATCGCATAGGCCCTATGAGGATGGGAGTAACCATGGCCGCCTTGTTCACGACCCCCAAGCGCAATGACAAAACCCCTGGAGCCCATTTTGTCGAGCCCGACGTGCGCCGCCGCACGCTGCTCGCACACGGCAGCTGGCGCCGCGTGACACGCCGCATCGTTGTAGGCGCCGTTTGCGCGCTCACGGTAAGTTCGCTGCTCATGCCGAACGTCTCGCTCGCGGCCGAGTGGGTGGACATCGGCGGCACCCAGTACAACGCCGGCACCGCGGCAGGCGACGAGGCCGGCACCTGGAGCTGGGACGGCGCCGACGACATGAAGCTCAACGGCTATAACGGCGGTGCAATCCAGGCTGCGGGCAAGCTCAACATTGCCTACGAGGGCAAGAACACCGTGAAAACCGAGCCCGATTACACCGGAGCCGCCATCAAAGCGCAGGATGGCACTAGCCAGAAAGCAGAGTTGAACATAACGAGCTCGAATAGCACGGATGAGCTCAATGTGACAGCCGAGACCGATGCAATTAAATCCACAGGCGACCTCTCCATTTCTGGCCCAGGCACCGTGAACACCACAAGTACTACTGCCGACGGAATTGAGGCAAAGGGCGACCTCTCTATCACGGGCTCGGGCACCGTGAATGCAACGGGCGGTACCGAAGGCATCCAATCCAAGGGCAAGACCACCATCGATTCCTCTGGCACAGTGATCGCTAAAGGAAACGAAAGTTACGGCATCTCCGCGGGCAGTGACCTCATCATCAAAGGCGGTGGCAAGGTAGAAGCAAGCTCGATAGAAGAAGCGGCGATTTGGGCTGAAGACGGCATCAACATCTCAGGCGGCAGCCAGGTCAAGGCGAACTCCGAGGGAGATCTTGCCGTCGACACTGAGGGCAGTCTCGCGGTCACGAACGCCTCCCTTGACGCAAGCGGTGTTGAATATGGTGTCTATGCCTACAAGGGCGTTACGCTCGATCACGCGACCGTGACGGTCCGTACAAGCGCGAGCGGCGGCCAGGCCATCGCCCTCATCACTGACGGGGACGACATCGTCATCAAGAATGGTTCCATCGTGGACGCGTTCGCGGAAGGCAAATTCTCGGTTGCAATCTCTACCAGAAACCACCAGCCAAACGTCGCTGGCGGACACATCTACATCAGCGACTCCGTTGTCAAGGCTATAGCCCGCTATGTCGAGTCCGGTAGCGACGGCCCCGATCACTACAGCAACGACCAAAGCGGCGGGGTCATCCCTGAGCCTAGGGGTCTGAACATCGGTATCTTCGCCCAGACCTACGAGGGCATCGCGCCCGCGAGTATCTCGATCGTCCGCAGCAAGCTCACGGCCGAGGGAGACACGGCGGCAATCTTCGCTCTTGCCATAAGCGAAGATGGCAAGGCGATCGGCACCATCAAGATCGAAGGCGCTCCCATCCAGGCGCCCGCAGGCGGCAAGATCATTAACTATCGCTACGAAGAAGAGTACGGCTCCAGCATCTCCTACGAGGCGGGTCAAACCATCGGCACGGGCGACGCCACGGTCGACTCCCCCTACGACGAAGCTGTCGCCAAGAGCACGGTCATCGCGCCTCCCGAGGAGATCAAACCCGAAGAGAAGCCCGGCGAGACCAAGCCCGAGGGTTCCAAGTCCGAGGGCACGAAGACGACCAAGACCGTTGCAGTTGCAGCCACGGGAGCCAAGATCGCCGGCAAACTCGCAGCAACCGGCGACGCCTCGAGCGCAGCCATCGTGGCAGCCGCCCTTGCAGGAACAGCCGCCATCGCCGCGGGCGCCGTGGTGAGCCGCAAGCGCTCGTAAACACTTTTTCGCACGGGACGGGTGGATCGCGGCCCTTGCCTTCCTCGTCTACTTCTTCGTAGCGTAAGGGCAAGGCTGCAAAAGCTGAACAATAAAGCGCGGAGTCGCCATGCGGCCCCGCGCTTTTCTTTTAGCGCCGGTCCCTGCGCCGGCGTGCGGCCTATTTCTCCCCCATTTTGGCCATTTTGCCCTCCAAACGGCACTACCGCCGGCAACATCCAGCAGATACGCTGAATCTAGTCGTATAGGCCCTATGAGAACGGGAGCAACCATGGCAGCCTTGTTCACGACCCCCAAACGCAATGACACTACCGCCGGAACCCATGTTGCCGAACCCGACGTTCGCCGTCGCATAGGACTCGCGCACGGCAGCCGGCGCCGCGTGACGCGCCGCATCGTCTCGGGCGCCGTGTGCGCGCTCACGGTGAGCTCGCTGCTCATGCCGAGCGTCTCGCTCGCAGCGGAATGGGTCAAGGTCGGCGGCAACAAGTACAACACCGCGGCGAGCGACGAGGCCGGTACCTGGTCGTGGGACGGCGCCGACGACTTGAAGCTCAACAACTATAACGGCGGCGAGATCCAGGCCGCAGGCAAGCTCAACGTGAATTACTCGGGAACCAACATCGTCACTGCCGAATGGATCGAAAGCATCAACGTTTCTCATGGCACTAACGAGAATGCCGAGCTCAATATCCAAGGCGACGAGGGCGGCACGCTCAGCGTGACATCTACTGAGGACGCTATCCTCTCCACGGGTAATATCAACATCGACGGAGCCGGATCCGTCAACGCCACGAGCACTGGGTTTGATGCCATCAATGCCGGAGGTGATCTCGCTATCAAAGGTTCGGGCAACGTCAACGCCACGGGTGCATCGGATGGCATCAGGGCAAACGGCAATATCACGATTGACGACAGCGGAGCCGTCACCGCCAGGGCTACCAAGGACAAGGGTATTGGAGCCGACAAGAACCTCACCATCAAGGGTGGCGGGACGGTCGAGGCAAGCTCAGCCGATGGTGAGGCCCTTTGGAGCGGCGGCAATATCAACATCTCGGACGGCAGCCAGGTCAAGGCAAGCTCCGAGAAAGACGCTGCCGTCGAGGCCAAGGGCAGCCTCGCAGCCACAAACGCCTCCCTCAACGTAAACGGTGTTGAATATGGCGTCTATGCCCACAAGGGCATCACCCTCGATCATGCAAACGTGACGGTCCGTGCAAGTAAAGGCAGATACGGTGGCGCCAACGCCCTCTTCACCTACCAGGACGACATCGTCGTCAAGAACGGCTCCACCGTGGACGCGTTTGCGGAAGGCGAGGTTTCGGCTGCATTCTCCACCAGAAACGATCGGCCCAACGAGAAGGGCGGCCACATCTACATCAGCGACTCCGTTGTCAAGGCCATAGCCCGCTATGTCGAGAACGGCGACGGCCCCATCCCCTACAGCGAAAACCAAGATGGCGAGACGAGGCGCGAACCCCAAGGCGAGAACATCGGCATCATCGCCCAGACCAGCGAGGGCGTCACACCCGCAGTCATCTCGATCATCCGCAGCAAGGTAACGGCCGAAGGAGATACAGCGGCAATCTTCGCCCGTGCCATGAGCGCTGACGGCAAGACAATCGGCACCATCAAGATTGAGAACGCCGCCATCCAGACGCCCGAAGGCGGCAAGGTCATTGACTATCGCAAGCTCCGTGACGGCATCTACGAGGCAGGCCAAGCCATCGGCACGGGCGACGCCACGGTCGACTCCCTCTATATCAAAGCAGTCGCCAAAAGTACGACCATCGCACCTCCCGAGGTAGCCAAGCCGGAAGACCCCAAGCCCGACGAGACCAAGCCCGCAGAAAGCAAGCCCGCGGAGTCCAAGCAGAACCCCAAGCCTGAGGGCTCAAAGCCGACCAAGGCCGTTGCGGCTTCAACCACGAAAGCCAAGACTACCGGCGTGCTCGCGGCAACCGGCGACACCTCGGGTGCGGCCATCGTGGCAACCGTCCTTGCGGGAACAGCCGCTATCGCCGCAGGCACCATGGCGAGCCGTAAGCGTTCTTAGACGCCTCTGCGCACATGGCAGCTCCCGCGAAGGCCCCGAGCCCCAGCACCGTTTAACAACGTCACCGCCGAGCTCCCCTCCGGCGGTGGCGTTTTCCATATGCGTCCGCAGGGGATGCACGAGATTGTCTTTGGTCTAGCCCAACCGGCATACGCTGGCGTGCGACAATTGGGGCTGCCGATATCACAACACTGAGAGAAGCCCGTCATGGAAGCGCATCAAAAGCAGATAACCGTTTATTCGAATCATACGGAAGGCGCGCCTGTCATCTACCTTCCTGTGGTCGTGGGCGACGGCAGCGAGGTTTATAAGTGTTGCCGAGAGCTCGACTGTCCGCCATTCGCCCTCGTCACCATTGGCGGGCTCGATTGGAATCGCGAGCTGAGCCCCTGGGCATGCGACGGGACCGTACGCGATGCCGAGCCTTTCGGCGGCCAAGCTGCCGATTTTCTTGATGAGCTGCTGAATCAGATAATCCCCCAGGTCGAGTCGTCGCTTCCTCAGCCGCCCACCTGGCGCGGCATTGCCGGTTACTCGCTCGCGGGCCTCTTCGCACTCTGGTCCCTCTGGCAAACCGACGCCTTTGACCGCGCCGCGAGCGCATCGGGGTCGCTATGGTTTCCCGACTTTGTCGACCGTGCCAGCACGGCCCCTTTTGCCGGCAGCCCGCAAGCCGTCTACCTGTCACTCGGCAAAAAGGAAACCAAGACGCCCAACCGCATGATGCGGCATGTACTCGACGACACACGCGCGATGGAAGCGTTGCTCGTCGAGCGCGGCATTCCAACAACGCTGGAGCTCAACCCCGGCAATCACTTTGCCCAAACCGACTTACGCATGGCCCGCGGCATCCACTGGATACTGACACATTAAAAATGGTGCCCACACGCATATACGCATGGGCACCATATCTTGTTTTAGCTGAACGCAGCTGCTACTCAGCAGCCTCCTCAAGCTCGGAGACATCAAACTCAAAGTCGCTACCCGGCAGGATGGCGTTGAGCACAATGCCCACCAGTGAGCCCACGGCAATGCCGGACAGCGAAATGGTCACGCCGCCCAGCTCCAACACGATGGCGCCGGCGGTGCTGTACGCGATGCCGAGCGAAAGCACGAGCACCAGCGCGGCAACCAGCACGTTGCGGTTGTTCTGGAAATCGACCTGGTTCTCGATGAGGTTGCGGACGCCCACAGCGCTGATCATGCCGTAGAGCACGAGCGACACACCGCCGATCACACACGCCGGCATGGCCGCAATGACAGCCGCGAACTTGGGGCAGAACGAAAGCACGATGGCGCAACACGCGGCAATTCGAATTACGCGCGGGTCGAACACGCGCGTCAGGGCGAGCACGCCGGTGTTCTCACCATACGTAGTGTTGGCCGGAGCGCCAAAGAGCGAAGCCAGAATCGTGGCAAGGCCGTCGCCGAGCAGCGTGCGATGCAGACCGGGATCGGCAATGTAGTTGCGCTCGCAAGTCGAACCGATAGCAGAGATATCGCCGATATGCTCGATCATGGTCGCGAAGGCCAGCGGCATGATGGTGATGATGGCCGTCGTGGCAAGACCGCTATCGAACTGCGGCCCAAAGAGTGCAAACACGGTGTTGTCCCACACGATGGGCAGACCGACCCACGGAGCGGCGGCAACGCCCGAGAAATCAACCTCGCCGAGCGCAGCCGCAACGGCATAGCTCACCACAACGCCCAGCAAAATCGGCACGATCTTGACCATGCCACGGCCCCAGATGTTGCAGATGACGATAACGGCAACGCCAATGACAGCCACAAGCCAGTTGGTCTGGCAGTTAGCAATAGCGGAGCTTGCCAGGATCAAGCCGATGGAAATGACGATGGGGCCAGTCACCACCGGCGGAAAGAAACGCATGACACGCTTGGCGCCAAACGCGCGGAAGAGCGCCGCCAGCACCGGATAGAGCAGACCGGCACAAGCTACGCCCAGGCAGGCGTAGGGCAAAAGCTCGGTCTCGCCGTTGGGCGCGATTGCGGCATAACCGGCAATAAAGGCAAACGATGAGCCCAAAAATGCCGGCACCTTACCGCGCGACAGGAAGTGGAACAGCAGCGTGCCCAAGCCGGCAAACAAAAGCGTTGCCGATACCGAGAGGCCGGTGAGCACGGGCACCAGCACGGTGGCGCCAAACATGGCAAACAGGTGCTGTAGGCCGAGCAGGAACATGCGCGGGCGGCCGAGCGACGATGCGTCGTAGATGGCATCGCTGACGGCGGGCGTCGAGGACTGGGACATGGATGTCCTTTCGAATGGAAGGGCGATCAGGCATATCGGATAACCTGCCCGAACGATACGATCCGAACCATTGTACGCGATACACTATGCCTCGCACGCGCCGCCACCTGCAAACACTAGCGCTATTTCCAAACGCGCTCGGCAATACGCTTGACCAGCGCGATCTTTGCCCATTGCTCGTCCTCGGTCAGCTTGTTGCCAATCTCGCAGCTGGCAAAGCCGCACTGGGGCGACAGATACAGGTTCTCGAGCGGAACATACTTTGCGGCCTCGTGAATACGCTCGACGATGGCATCCTCGTCCTCAAGCTCAGCGGCCTTGGTGGTCACCAGGCCCAACACGACCTTCTTGCCAGGGGCAACGTACTTGAGCGGCTCAAAGCCACCGGCACGCGGCGTATCGAACTCCAGGTAAAATGCGTCGACACCCTCGTTTGCGAACAGGTACGGCGCGATGGGGTCATAGCCGCCCTCGAAGGCATAGGTAGAGTGGTAGTTACCACGGCACACGTGCGTGTTAATGACCAGGTCGTCGGGCTTGCCCTCGATGGCGGCGTTGTTGAGCGCCACGCCCAGCTCGCTTACCTTTTGCAGGTCGACCGGGCTCATGCCGGTTTTGGCGACAAAATCGGTATCGCAGTAGATACCCCAGGTGCAGTCATCAAACTGGATGTTACGGCAGCCTGCAGCGTACAGGTCGGCAATCACCGTGCGATAAGCGGCCGCAATGGCGTCGGCAAGTTCCTCATCGGTCTTATAGACGGCGCGCAGGCTCTCCTGCTGGCCATCGCAGCGATCGAGCGTGACCTCGGAGAACGTCTGGATCGGTGCCGGAATGGTTTGCCGTGCGACCTGGCCCTCCCCCTCAAGCGCCTTGACGAACTTGAAGTGCTCGACGAACGGATGGTTCTCGCCGCTAATGGGACCGGTTACCACGGCGGTGTCGGCCGTCGTCTCCTCATCATGGAACATATAACCCGTACGCGAGGTACGGCGCTCAATGCCATTGAGGCCCCACATAAAATCGAGGTGCCAGTAGCTGCGGCGGAACTCGCCATCGGTGATGACCTGTAGGCCGGCGGCCTTTTGCTTAGCCACCAAATCGCGAATGGCATCGTCCTCGACGGCCTTAAGGCCGTCGTCATCGAGCGTACCCGCGGCGTAGGCGGCACGGGCGTCCTTCACGGCCTCCGGACGAAGAAAACTGCCGACGATATCGGCGCGAAACGGCGCGTTCGGTTGAATCGAAGTGCTCATAGATATCTCCCTTTGCATTGGTTGCTTTGCTGGGACAGAGTATGAGCGCTTATATGGCCATCGTAAAATATATGTTTATAACAGTTTGATATAGATGATTCCTATATCAGTTTGGACTGCCGTAAAGAGATTTGACCCATGCAGAACGCAGCAGTCTAGATATGCTGACGAATCGCGTCGATATAGGCCTGTCCATAGCGCGTGAGCGTCGTATTTTTGCGCGTGATAATGCCGATCTCCATATACTCGTCCACATCGAGCGGAATCGAGATAATACCGGGGCCGTTAAGTTCATGGCTGATCACGCCCGAACACACCGTGTAACCGTTAAGGCCCATAGCCAGGTTGAACAGCGTCGCACGATCGCGCACGCGGATATTCTTGCGACGCTCAAAGGTCGAGGTCAGCTCCTCGGAATAGTAAAACGAGTTATAGCTGCCCTGCTCATAGGACAGGAACGGGTAGTCTTCCAAGTCCTCGAGCGTCACACTCGAGCGACCCGCCAGCGGATGGTCGGCGCACACGAAGACATGCGGCGCGGCGCAGAAGAGTCCTTCGAACACGAGCTCGTTGGCCGCCAGCATGCGCTCGATAACCTCGCGGTTATGCTCGGATAAGTACAGGATGCCCAGTTCGCTTTTCATATGCGCGACATCCTCGATAATCTCGTGAGTCTGCTCCTCGCGCAGGGTGAAGTCGTAACGCGCGGCATCGAACTCGCGGATCACGTCGACAAACGCATTAACGGCAAAGGAATAATGCTGGCAACTCACACTAAAGTGCGGCACCTGCTCGGACGCGCCCTTGTACTTGCCCTCGAGCAGGTCGGCCTGGTCGAGTACCTGGCGCGCGTAGCCCAAGAAGGTCTCGCCTTCCTCGGACACAACGACGCCCTTGTTGGTGCGCTCAAAGATGTGCACACCCATCTCGTTTTCGAGATCGCGAATCGACGCAGTAATCGAAGGCTGCGACACAAAGAGCCGGCGCGAGGCCTCGGTGATGCTGCCGCATTCGGCAACTTTGACGACATACCTGAGCTGCTGGAGCTTCATAGCCTTCTCCCTAGACGTTCATGATGCCAAGACCCGCCGCGTCCATCTGGCGCATAAACGGCGGCATCTCCCCCGTCGCGGCGCAGGCGGCAATCTGGTGCAGAGCCCCGGCGACCGCATCGTCTGCCGCAGCGCCGATATGCCAGCGCGCGGCAGCCGTGACGGCCTCGTTGGCATTGGCGACTGCAACGGAGTTGGGGACGGCACTGATCATGGGCAAGTCGTTATCGGAATCGCCAAATACGGCCACCTCGTCGGGCGTCAGGCCCAAAGCGCGCGCCAGCTCCAGCGCAGCGCAGCCCTTGTCCCAACCGGCCGGAAGGATGTCAAACAGGCGCACACGGTTGTTGGGAAACACAAGCGAGAGTTCCGGCACCTCAGCGGCAACGCGCTCGCGTAGCTCCGCGAGCTCCTCACGCGAACGGGCACTCCAAATATTCGCCTTGAACACCGGCGCGTCATCGACGACGGGGCGGCACGGGGCCTCTTCGCCTTTGAGCCACGCGTTGCCGCCCGACTCCATGGCGCGACGAACGCGCTCGGGATTGCTCGTCACGCAGTAGGCATCGTTGCCCCAAAAGTCATCGCCCAGGCCATAGACTTTTAGAAATGTATCGTCGGTCTCTTGCTCCAGATAGTCGGCCAAACGCATCAGAGCATCGTTGTCGATTGCGTGCGATGCGACTACTTCGCCGCCGACAAACATCACCTGGCCGTTACAGAACGCGCCAGTCGAAAAACACTCGGAACGATTTTTGAACATCCAGCCCATCGCGGACGGCTGGCGACCCGAAACCGGGCCAAAGTGCAGACCCGCCGCCTGCATGGCATGAATGCCCTCGATGGCGTAGTCGCTGGCGCCGTCATGCCCGGCCGGAATCAGCGTATCGTCCATATCGGTCAGCACAAGTTTGATCATGAGGTCCCCATTCGTATCGGTCCTACCTATTGTAACGACCTGCCAAAATAAACCTGTCCCTTTTTGGCAGGTGCGTTAGTATAGGGAACAACAGATTCGATGCGGGAGTGCCGGCGGTGCAAACCACAAGGCTGAGAGGGCATGGGGCCCAATCCTTTGAACCTGTCAGTTAATGCTGGCGTAGGGAGCATGCCGCCTTTACAGGGGCGCTGTCTATGCACAGCGCCCCTTTTCTATGCCAAGGAGGCATGTGCAGTGATTGATTCGGAACAGCTTAAGCAACATATGGTCAAGGCCGTGGAGGAGATTCGCGCCACCAATCCGATGGCCGGCTCCATCACCAACACGGTGACGATCGACTTTGTCGCCAACGCGCAGCTCGCCGTGGGCGGTTCGGCCGCCATGGTCTATCTGCCCGACGAGGGCGAGGCGCTCGTTGCCGGCGGCGGCGCCATCTATCTCAACATGGGCACGCTCTTCCCCATCTACGAGCAGACGATTCCCCGCGCGGCCAAGGCGGCACACGACGCCGGCAAGCCCTGGGTGCTCGATCCGGTGGGCCTGGGCATCGGCAGCCTGCGCACCCAGCTGGTAAACGAGCTCAAGCAGTACAAGCCCGCCATCGTACGCGGCAACGCCTCCGAGATCATCGCGCTCGCCGGCCTGTGGGGTCTTGAGGGCGAGGCGGCTGATCTGAGCCGCGTGCGCGGTGTCGATACCACCGACACGGTCGACGCCGCCCGCGATGCTGCCGTGGCGCTCGCTCGCTACACCGGCGGCGCCGTAGTGGTCTCGGGCGAAGTCGACCTGATCACCGACGGCACGACGGTGGCCAAGTCCCACGGCGGCAGCCCGCTCATGTCCAAGATCACCGGCTGCGGTTGCTCGCAGGGCGGCGTGCTGGCCGTGTACGCCTGCGCTGCCGACCCGTTTACGGCAGCCGTCTGCGGCACCGCCGTCTACAACGTTGCCGGCACGCGTGCCGCCGCTGTCACCGATGCCCCGGCAAGCTTTAAGGTCGCCTTTATCGACGAGCTCTACCGCGCGACCGCCCAGGACATCGCCGATAACCGACTCGAGCTCGAGGAGGCATAGGCCATGTCCGAGCCCGTAACCAATGCCGGCATGAACACGCTCGTCGCCGTGGCCATCGCCCCGTGCGGCACCGGCGATGAACTGTCCGCCGAGGTCGCCGAGGTCGTGCGTGTCATTCGCGAGAGCGGCCTTCCCAACCGCACCACCTCGATGTTCACCGAGATCGAGGGCGACTGGGACGAGGTCATGCAGGTCGTGCGCGACGCAACCTTTGTGTTGGCGAGCAAGGGCATCCGCACCGAAGTCGTGCTCAAAGCCGATATTCGACCCGGATTTACCGACACCATGACCGGCAAACTCGAGCGCATGGAAGCGCAGATCAAAAAGCAGGAGGAAGCATGATGAGTATCCGCGACAACCTTGATATCTCGGCTTATCTGGTACTCGGCCCCGAAAACACGCTCGGGCGCCCCGTGGGCGATGTAGTGGCCCAGGCGCTCGATGCCGGCTTTACCTGCATCCAGGTGCGCTCCAAGGTGGCAAGCGCCCGCGAGATCATCGCGCTGGCCGGCGACGCCGCGCAGGCAATCGCACAGGCCGGCAAGACCGGTCAGGTCGCCTTGCTGATCGACGACCGCCTGGACTGCGTACTCGCCGCGCGCGAGCAGGGCATTGCTGTCGACGGCGTGCACGTGGGCCAGAGCGATATTCCCGTCGAGGTCTGCCGCAAACTTTTGGGCCCCGATGCCATCGTGGGCCTTTCGGCCCGTTGCGAGGAGATGCTCGAGTACGTCAAGACCGCCGACATGAGTCTGGTCGACTACCTGGGCATCGGCCCGCTCCACGAGACCGAGACCAAGCGCGACTGTGGACGCGCGGCCGACGGCTCTATCATCACCAAGAGCTTTGAGGACCTGGCCGCACTCCACGCGGCAAGCCCCGTGCCCATCGTGGTGGGCGGCGGCGTCAAGACGGCCGACCTGCCACAGCTCAAGGCCACCGGCGTCGACGGCTTCTTTGTGGTGAGCGCCGTCTGCAGTGCCGACAACCCTTACGCCGCCGCCAAGGAGCTCGTCGATACCTGGCAGCAGGCATAGGCATAAGCCGAGCAGCCGATTCGCAGTCTCATATCTTCTAGAGCGGAAAGCGCATCCCAGTTTGGGCCTCCATTCCGGGATGCGCTTTCCGCATGCGACCCTTACCCCGCCAGATACGCTTCCAACGCCGGCAAGGTCGCCTCCGCATCATGGCGGCCGATCTGGTAGATGCGCTCGAGCTCATCGGGTTCGCGGCACAGTGACGGCACCTTCACCGATTCGCTCGGACGCACCACAAAGATATCGCCGGCAGCCTCGCGACGTGCCAGGTCATCGAGCGTGGCATTGTAAACCTCATGCCGATGCTCAAGCGCTGCGACAAAGTCCGGGTAGTGACGGAACACGCGACGCAGCATGGGCATCACGCTGTTGGGCTGCTTCACAAAGCCTGCCGGCTGCGTGAGCACCACGATATTGCGGTCATACCCCTGCGCAAACAGCCATGCACTGGGAATGGAATCAGCCACGCCACCATCCAGATACTTATGCCCGTCAATAGCAACGGGACGCGTCGCCACAGGAATCGCCGACGATGCCCGGATCCACTCGATATCCCGCTCGTCGCCATAGGGCAGGTCGTGGTAGACGGCCTTGCCCGTCTCGATATCGGTGCACACGCACGTAAACCGCATGGGACAGGCGCGATACGCCTCCAAGTCAATGGGATCGCGCTCGATAGGCACCTCGTGATAGGCAAAATCGGCATTGAACATATCGCCGGTCCGCAGCCAGCTTGCTACACCCGCATAGCGCTTATCGGCACAATAGGCCTTGTTATAGCGAATGGCACGGCCGATCTGGCGCGATTTAAAGTTGTAGCCAAACGCCGCGCCCGCCGAGACACCCACCATATGGTCGCAGGTCAAACCGTGCTCCATCCAAACGTCGAGCACGCCCGCCGTATACATACCGCGGTAGCCGCCTCCCTCGAGTGCAAGCCCCACCGTGCGCGTCATATTTGGCTGTGTCATGCGACCATCTCCGTTCCTGCGTTTAAAACCGGGACAAGTATACCCGTCAACATATACCGCCCCAGTCGCATTTTTCATGCGCACCCAGGCGTTGCGGTTTGGCGAATAATAGCCGCCAGTAGCATGTACACCCATATATAATTCTGCACTGTTGTTTATACTACTCAGCAGTTATCAACAGCGAACATTAGCCGGTAAATTAACCCAACAACGCAGCAAGGCGGGGGCCTGGATACACGCAAAGCGCCAAACAACAACGCGTGTGCACAACGAGCTCGCCCGACGCAATTCGCCCGACCTCAGAAAGCCGCTTACGACATGGATACTGTCAGCAATTACACCGAAACGCTCGAAAAGACCGTCCGCGACCTTCTCGAGCGTCAGGAGGATCTGATCAGGACCGCCTTTACCGACCAGCTTACCGGGCTTGGCAACCGTGGCGGCTTTGCCCGTTCCCTCGAGGAGCTCTGGGAGCAGGACACCCCCGTTACCATGGCGTTCATCGATATCGACAATCTCAAGCACTGCAACGACGTCTTTGGCCATGACGAGGGCAACCGCTATATCTTGCAGGTAAGCCTCTATCTTAAGCTGTATATGAAAGTAGACGAGGCGGCATTTCGTCTGGGAGGCGACGAGTTTGCCATCCTGTCTACGATTGCAACCGAGGACGACCTCGCCGAACGTCTGGAACACTGCCGAACGCTCCTGCTCAAAAACGACGATTCCGAGATGCCCCGCTCGTTTAGCTACGGAGTGTCACATGCCGACCCCGCCCTGGGCGAAGCCCCCAATCGCATGACGCTCGATGCCGACCATCGCATGTACGACTACAAGTTACGTCATGCCATGCACCTTGATCGACGCAATATCACGCAAGTCCACGCCGACGACTTCGAAATAAGCGATCGCATTTTCGACGCCTTTTCGATGCTCAACGAGGGCCGCTATTTCTTTATCGAGAACTTGGACAAACATCGCACCCTTTGGTCACAAGGTGCCTTGCGCGATCTTGGCCTTCCCTCGGAGCACATAGACAACTGTCGCGATTACTGGAAAACGCGCGTGCATCCCGATGACCTTGAGGCCTACATCAACGACATCGACCAGGTCTATAACGGCACCAAGCACCGTCGCGTCATGCAGTATCGTGTGCGCAATGCCGTCGGCGACTACGTCCTCTGCCGTGCTCGCGGGTTTCGCATCGACGGCGACGAAAATGTCCCCTCGCTCTATGTCGGCGAGCTCGTCAACCACTCACTTGCCGAAACCGTCGACGCCGCGACAGGCCTCGGAACGCAGCGCATGCTGGTCAACGCTATCGATACCTGCCGCCTTGACCGTTGCGAGACGGGGCTTATAGCGGTGCGCATTCGTGGCACGGCAAAGCTCAACGAGCTCTACGGGGCCGAGGCTGTCGACAACATGCTTGCCGAATACGCGGGCCGCATGCTGTCGATCACCCGCGGCAGAAGCCGGGTCTTCCGTTCACGAAGCGTCCAGTTCGTCGTGCTCAGCAACGATTTGGACCACGAGGCATTCGAGCAACTGACCCGCCACCTTAAAGAGGCCGTTTTCGCTCCTGTTCGAATCGCAGACGACACTATTACTCCCGTCTGCCTTGTCGTCCCGGCCTTTTACGAGCACTTAACCCATCAGGCGACCGCCGTTTTAGGCGAACTCAACCGTCGCCTTCGCACAGCCGGCGGGCTTGTTCCCAACGACAGCCTCCCCATACCCGAGGCGGAACGCAAAAGCGTCATCGCCGAACGCATCGACTCGCTCACGGGCCTCTATCGACCCAGCGAGTTTATGCGGCGCGCCAACGCTTTTCTCGAGGCAAGGCGCGACGGCGCCTGGTGCATCGCCACGGTCGACATGGGCCACATGCGCCTGTTTAACGAATGGTATGGACAGGCCGAAGGCGACCGCCTGCTTGCCGATGTGGGCACGGTCCTCAAGGACATCGAGAATGCCGGCATGGGCGTCGCAGGGTACTGGGGCCAAGATGACTTTTGCGTACTCATCCCCTTTAAGCACATCACCGTCCATCAAATCTACAACCGCGTTCGCAAGGCAGTAGCCAGGCATGATGGCGGCGTAGGTTTTTGGCCGTCCATGGGCGTTTACCCCATCGATTCCAATGAGGAGATCACCATCGATGCGCAGGCAAAGGCCATGTTTACCAATCGGCGCGCAAAAAACGGCTTTAAGGAGCGCATTGCCATTTTTTGCCCCGAGGAGTACAAGCGCGAAATCGTGTCCAACCGCACGCTGACCGAATTTCAGTACGCGCTGTCAAATGGTCGCATCACGTACTATCTTCAGCCCCAGGTCGATATGGAAACCGGTGAGATTATTGGCGCCGAAGCACTCACCCGCTGGATTGACAAGGACGGCTCTCTCATTTCGCCCGCAACGTTTATCCCCGCACTCGAGGAAAGCGGCTTTGTAGTGACGCTCGACAAATATGTTTGGCAGGGCGTCGCCATGTGGCTCCGCGAGCGCCTCAATCGAGGACTTCGCGTGGTTCCGATTTCCCTCAATGTGTCGCGCGTAGACATTCTTGCCTGCGATGTCGCCGAGCATATGGGGTCGCTCGCCGCCCAGTACAACCTGCCGCCCGAACTCATGCACATCGAGATCACCGAGACCGCCTATACCGGAGAGTCCGAGGCCGTGGATAAGCTGACCGCGGATCTGCACACCCGTGGCTTCTCGACCTACATGGACGATTTTGGCACCGGCCAGTCCACGCTCGCGATGCTCAAGAACGTCAACGTCGACGTCATCAAGCTCGACCGCACCTTTGTGCCCACCGACCGCGATCAAGGCCGCAGCGCGCAGATCGTGTCATCGATGCTCGAGATGGCGCAGTCGCTCCATCTGCCCGTCGTGGTTGAAGGCGTCGAGACAAATGAGCAGGCAAACATGCTACGACAAATGGGCGCCCGCTACGCTCAGGGCTTCCTCTACTACCGCCCCATGCCGGCGAAGGATTTTGAGGCATTGCTCGATGGCGGCAATAACAACTGATTCGCTCGCGCGCAAAACGCCATCACCGAAGGGGGAATTTGCCTCCATTAGCTAACTTATATCCCCAATTCAAACCGAATTGGGGATATGATACAAACCGTTGTTCCGCCCAAGGAGGTTATCCATCATGAACGAGTCCTATCGCCTGGGCGAGCAATCGATTATTGCCTATCTTCAGCGACTTGCGAATGGCGTCTCGACCGCCGAACTCGATGTTGCCGCGCTGCCCACTGGGCTACGCGCCGTTGGTGAGCAGCTGCAAAAGACGCATGCCATCCTGCAACAAGAGCGCCGGCTGCTTGAGAGCAACGCCTATATCGACCCGCTCACCAACTTGGGCAACCGCAACGGATTCGACCGTCACGTCGAGCAACTCTGGCACAAAGGCGACCCCTTCACCTGCGCCTATATTGACATCGACCATCTAAAACATTGCAATGATAGGTTTGGCCACGCCGAAGGCAATCGCTATATTCTGAGCATCTGCCGCACGCTCTCCGAAACCATGGAGCACGATGAGATGCTGTTCCGCATCGGTGGAGACGAGTTTGTGCTCATCTCGCTCTCCGCAAACGAGATTGAACTCGAGCAGCGCTTGGAGCAGGTACGCGCCGGGCTGATCGAGGCGAGCTCAGGCGGCAAGGCGCCCATGATCGGCAGCTTTAGCTTTGGCTGCTCGCGCGTCGATCCACTTGCCGGCGACACGCGCCGCCAGATGACGATGGATGCCGATCGCAAGATGTATCGCTATAAGCTTATGCATCGTGTGCAGCAGCCGAAAGACAATGACGCGCCGCAACGCCCAATCGTCGATCAGCTTCCCTGCAACGACCGGGTGTTCCAAGCGATCTCCATGAGCTCCGAGACGCGCTATCCGTTCATCCTTAACCTCGATACGGGCGAATCGCAATGGTCGGTTAACGCCGTGCGCGATTTTGACTTGCCCTCCCAGCACCCTTTTAATTCGGTCGATATGTGGCTTGCCCGCGTTCATCCCGAGGACCGCGACAACGTACGCGCCGAGCTCGACATGGTGATAAACGGCACGTGGCACTTCCACTACATGCAGTATCGCGTAATGGACGCCACCGGAAAATACGTGCTTTGCGACTGCACGGGCTACCGCTTGGACGGCACCGATACCGAACCCAACATGTATGTGGGCATTATCATCAACCGAAGCCTAGCGGATACGACCGACTCCGTGACCGGCCTGGGCGATATTCACGCCCTGGTCAACGCCATTGGAGAGATGCGCCGCGTGGCGCGCGAGGCAGGCTTTATTGCCATTAAGGTTGACGATATCGCCGAGGTCAATGCCCGCTTTGGATTCGATGCAGGCGACCGCGTTTTGGCAGAAAGCGCCGCCTGTCTCATGGATTGCTCGCGCGGCAAGGGTCGCCTGTTCCGCTCGACGGGGCCGACATTCGTGGCGCTTTTCGACGACTTTGATCCCGAAGAGACCGACTCGATCGCAGACGAAATCGAGCGGTTCCTGGGTTCCCCCGTGCTCATCGGCTCGCTTGAATATCAGCCACCCATTCGTGTAGCGACGCTTCATCTGGACGCTGTCGATCGACAACCCGTTTCCATTTTGAACGAGCTCAAAGCGTTGCTCGGGAAAGCCGTGCGGGTGCCAGGTACCAAACTGGATTAGCACCGCGCCCGCGCCGCCTCCCCCATCGTGCGATAATCCTCTGCAGAAGTCACCAAAAGCAGAGGGAGTTTGTGATGAAGGTTCTTTTGGTCAATGGCAGCCCCAAGGCAAACGGCAACACCGCCCGTGCACTCGCCGAGGTCGCCGAGCAGCTCAATGCAGAAGGCATTGATACCGAGGTGTTTCAGCTGGGCGCCAAGCCCATTCGCGATTGCATCGGTTGCGGCCAGTGCGGCAAGCTTGGCGGTCGCTGCACCTTTGACGACGACGTGGTGAACGAGCTGATCGCTGCCGCCGAGCAGGCCGACGGTTTTGTCTTTGGCTCGCCCGTCTACTATGCGCACCCCAGCGGCCGCATCCTTTCGGCCCTCGATCGCGCCTTCTATGCCGGAAGCAAAGCCTTTGCACACAAGCCGGGCGCTGCCGTCGCCGTCGCCCGTCGCGGCGGTACGTCGACCACCTTCGATGTGCTCAATAAGTACTTCACCATCAATCAGATGCCCGTGGTTGCCTCCACGTACTGGAACAACGTGTTTGGTCGCGTGCCCGGCGACGCCAATGGGGACGCCGAGGGCCTTGCCACCATGCGCAACATCGGCAAAAACATGGCCTGGCTCCTTCGCTGTATCGAGGCAGGACAGGCCGCCGGCATCAACGCACCCGAGGCAGATCGAGCAACGACCAACTTCATCAGGTAGAACGGCGGAACAAATACATGAACGTGCAGATTTTTGGCACCAAAAAGTCCTTCGATACCAAGAAAGCACAGCGCTTCTTCAAAGAGCGCCGCATTAAGGTGCAGTTTATCGACCTTAAGGAAAAGGAGATGAGCAAGGGCGAGCTCACGAGCGTGATGCAGGCGGTCGGCGGCATCGACAAGCTGCTCAACCCCAAAGCCAAGGACGAGGAGACGCTCGCGCTCATCCAGCACCTCACCCCTAGCCAGCGCTTCGACAAGCTGCTCGAGAACCAGCAGGTTCTAGCCGAGCCCATCGTGCGTAACGGCAAAAAGGCCACCGTCGGTTATTGCCCCGATGTATGGGGAGCCTGGGAGTAGCCTGTGTTATTTGCCAACGCGTGGGTATAAGAGCAGGCGTTTGGCATATGATTCAACTGTAAGCCATGTCTAACAAAGGAGGGCACATGCCCAACAAGCCCGTGAAGATCATCATGCTTACCGGATACCTCGGTGCCGGCAAGACCACGCTGCTCAACCACATCCTCGCTAACGATGGCGGCATCCGCGCCGCTGTAATCGTCAACGACATCGGCGAGATCAACGTCGATGCCAGTCTCATCGCCGACGGCGGTCTTTCCGAGACCGACGACCTCATCCCGCTCACCAACGGCTGCATCTGCTGCACGCTTTCGGATGACCTGGCCAACCAGCTGCAGGGCATCGCCGATTCAGGCAACTTCGATTACATCATCATCGAGGCATCGGGTATTTGCGAGCCTATCCCCATCGCCTACACCATCTCGAGCTTCTGCGACGAGGCCAAGGTGGGCGGCGAGCCCAAGCTCGCACTCGACAACATCGTGGCCGTGGTCGATTGTGCCCGCATGTACGACGAGTTCAACGGCGGTCGCGACCTGCTTGCAGAGGATATCGACGAGGACGACATCGAGAGTCTGCTCATCCAGCAGATTGAATTCTGCTCCACGCTGATCCTCAACAAGACCGATACCGTGACGCCTGAGCAGATCGCCGAGCTTAAGGCCATCGTGCGCAGTCTGCAGAAGGACGCCGTAATCGTCGAGGCTCAAAACGGTGAGGTCCCCATGGAGGAGCTGCTCGATACCGGCCGTTTCGACTTTATGCGCGCCTACAACTCCGCCGCCTGGATCGAGGCCATGGAGCATCCCGAGGAGCACGACGACCCCGAGGTGCTCGAGTACGACATCGAGACCTTTGTGTACTCGCGCCGCAAGCCGTTTGACCTGCAGAAGTTTACCGATTTTGTTGAGCAGGAGTGGCCCGACGAGGTCATCCGCGTCAAGGGTCCGCTGTGGCAGACCGGCGATCCGGACATGTGCTACATGTTTGAGCAGGCCGGCCACCAGATGCGCCTGATGGAGAACGGCCTGTTTGTCGATTCGGCGCCCGAGGGCGAGAAGCAGAAGATCATCGACGAGAACCCCGAGATCATGCAGATTTGGGACGACGAGACGGGCGACCGCATGACGAGCCTGTGCATCATCGGCCGTCACATGGACAAGGATGCGCTCATCGCCTCCCTCGATGCCTGTCTGACCGACTGGCACCGCGCCTAGGTTTATCCAAGCGGGTATTTTTCCGCCTACGTAACCGCCAAACCACCACGAAGGTGCCTGTGAACTGCCTCCCATTTCTTGGACATCGGGAAATGGGAGGTTTTCCATGAGTAT